>NZ_CAXAPD010000020.1:0-115919 GCF_963970515.1 Pseudomonas sp. RL_5y_Pfl2_73
GCTCTATCCGCTCCTTCCGGACTTCGATGACCTGAAGCCCAACACTTTCGAAACCTACTTAACTCATTGAATCTCAAGGAGTTTTCCGTTTCGACTGCGCCGGAAGTGGGGCGAATTATAGACGTCCTGAATCTGCCGTCAACACCTAATTACGTTTTTGTTGCAGAAGGGGTTTTCCTGCCCCGCAAACGCGGGATCCTGCGCATAACCGGCGGGACTCTTAGCATCAACAGTACGCCCCCTATGGAGGCATATATCGCCCACTCCTTCAGATCTGCCCGCACGATCCACAGCATATGCAACAACCCAAGCCCCAGGATCAAATAAACCAGGCGATGCAATTTCTTCCAGCGCACGCCAAGCCGCCGCTGACTGTAGCGATTGGATGTGACCGCCAGCGCCAGTAAGCCGAGAAACCCAAGCGACCCGACAATAATGTAAGGCCGCTTGCTCAACTCGACGCCCAACTGCGACCAGTCGAACCCCAATATGAACGCCGCATACCCACTCAAATGCAGCACCACATAAGTAAAGCACCACAACCCCAATTGCCGCCTTACCGCAATCCACCCCGCCCATCCCGTCAGCTTTTGCAGCGGTGTCATGCTCAAGGTGATCAACAACAGGATCAAGGTGCCCAACCCGAGCCGATCCACCAGCACCTTGCCCGGGTCAGGCCCCAGAGAGTTCATCAAGGCCTCGTAAAGCCAGAACAACGGCCAGACCGCCGTCGCGATGAAAACGCCGATTCGCCAGGCTGGAAAACGCATCAGTAATCCTTACTCAGGTCCATCCCTGCATATAAAGAAGCGACTTCATCCTGATAGCCGTTGAACATCAACGTATCGCGCACATTGGGACTGAACAGCCCGCTAGGTAAACGACGCTCATGCGCCTGGGTCCACCGCGGATGATCGACCGTCGGATTGACGTTGGCATAGAAACCGTACTCGTCAGACGCAATGCTTTGCCAAGTCGTCTTCGGCTGCTCACTCACCAGACTGATACGCACAATGGACTTCACACTTTTGAAACCGTATTTCCACGGGACCACCAACCGCAGCGGCGCGCCGTTCTGGTTCGGCAGCTCCCGCCCGTACATCCCTACCGCCAGGATGGCCAGCGGGTTCATCGCCTCATCCAATCGCAAGCCTTCGACATACGGCCAGTCGATCAAGGCGAAACCAGAACGCTGTCCGGGCATGGTCTTGGGATCCTGCAGGGTTTCGAAGCGGATGTACTTGGCCTTGGAGGTTGGCTCGACCTGCTTGAGCAGCGCGGAAATGGGGAAGCCGATCCACGGAATGACCATCGACCAGGCCTCGACACAGCGCAATCGATAAATCCGCTCTTCCAGTTGATAAGGCTTCATGAAGTCTTCCAACCCATAGCGGCCCGGCTTGCCCACCTCCCCGTCTACTACCACGCTCCAGGGCTCGGTCTTCAACGACCCGGCATTGGCTGCCGGGTCTCCCTTGCCGGTTCCGAATTCATAGAAGTTGTTGTAATGGGTCGCGTCCTTGAACGGTGTGATGGACTCATTCTTGACCGTGACCGCATCCCACTGGACTGAAGGCAGTTTCTCGGCAAACCAGGACGGCGCCTTGCCGGGCTCGACATCGGCATAACGTGCCGCATCGGTAGCACTGGCCCATTGAGGTAAGCTGCTGACGGCGAGGCCAGCCAGGGTTGCACCGAGCATTTGCCGACGGGATAGATAGAGAGACTCGGGCGTGATGTCCGATTCACGGCAGTCGGACGACTTGGGGATCTTGATCAGCATGACAACTCCGCAGCATTGGAGGGTAGATGCACCAATAGACTGCGGAGTATGGGGGAAATTACATTAAGGCAACGTTTAGCGTCGACGAAGACGCAACAAGTATTGCACCGGTCCGGAGGCGGCATAGCCCAGGAACACCAACAACAGGATACGCGGCGGATCACTGAACACCACTGCGAACACCAGCACCACCGCCAAAATCGCCACGAACGGCACACGCCCCTTCAGGTCCAGCTCCTTGAAGCTGTTGTACTTGATGTTGCTGACCATCAGCATCCCGGCCGCCGCCACCAGCAGCGCCACCAGGAACGACATTTTCGACCCCTGGATGCCGTAGTCACTGAATGCCCAGACAACACCGGCCACGACACCTGCTGCGGCTGGACTGGCCAGGCCGATGAAGTAACGCTTGTCAGCCTTGCCGACCTGGGTATTGAAACGAGCCAGGCGCAACGCCGCCCCCGCTACATAGACAAAGGCAACCATCCAGCCGACCTTGCCCATGTCCCCCAGCGCCCAGCCGAACGCCAGCAAGGCAGGAGCCACGCCAAAAGCGACCATGTCGGACAGTGAATCATACTCGGCGCCGAACGCGCTCTGGGTATTGGTCATGCGAGCCACGCGCCCGTCCAGACCATCGAGCACCATGGCGACGAAGATCGCAATGGCGGCAAATGCGAAGTAACGGCTCGCCCCTGCGCTATCACCAGCGCTCAAGGCAGCCTGGGCACTCATGGAGTTGATGATGGAATAGAAACCGGCGAACAGGTTCGCGGTGGTGAACAGGTTCGGCAACAGATAGATGCCACGATGCCGGACCTTACGGCCTTCAGCGTCATGGCCTTCTTCGACATGCTCATCGATGGGCAACAGGCTTTCGGCGTCAGGAGCCTGGCTTGGCTCGTCGGGACGTTCGCTCATGGGCAATACCTTGCAACGGTGTGAAAAATTCGACAGATGTCTGGGACGACGGTTCGACCGCAAACGATGCAGCTTTATACCAGAAGCCACCGCCCAAACGAAAAAACGCGGCCAAGGCCGCGTTTTTCGATCAAGTGCGCGACTTAGTTCTTGGCTTTGTCGACGATCTTGTTGGCACCGATCCACGGCATCATCGAGCGCAGTTGCTCGCCGATGATTTCGATACCGTGAGCGGCGTTGTTGCGGCGCTTGGCAGTCATCGAAGGATAGCCGGTAGCACCTTCGCTGATGAACATCTTGGCATATTCGCCGTCCTGAATACGTTTCAGAGCGTTGCGCATGGCCTGACGGGATTCGGCGTTGATGACTTCCGGACCGGTCACGTACTCACCGTATTCGGCGTTGTTGGAGATCGAGTAGTTCATGTTGGCGATACCGCCTTCGTACATGAGGTCAACGATCAGCTTCAGCTCGTGCAGGCACTCGAAGTAGGCCATTTCTGGCGCGTAGCCAGCTTCAACCAGGGTTTCGAAACCGGCCTTGACCAGCTCGACGGTACCGCCGCACAGAACGGCTTGCTCACCGAACAGGTCGGTTTCGGTCTCGTCCTTGAAGGTGGTTTCGATGATGCCGGTACGACCGCCGCCCACGCCGGCAGCGTAGGACAGGGCCACGTTCTTGGCGTTGCCGGACGCATCCTGGTAAATCGCGATCAGGTCAGGGATACCGCCGCCTTTCACGAACTCGGAACGCACGGTGTGACCCGGGGCCTTCGGCGCGATCATGATCACGTCGAGGTCGGCACGTGGCACGACTTGGTTGTAGTGGATCGCGAAGCCGTGGGAGAAGGCCAGGGTGGCGCCTTTCTTGATGTTCGGTTCGACTTCGTTTTTATACAGCGACGATTGGAACTCGTCCGGGGTCAGGATCATGACCAGGTCGGCTGCAGCAACGGCAGAAGCCACGTCGGTCACTTTCAGGCCATGGGCCTCGGCCTTGGCAACGGTGGCCGAGCCTTTACGCAGGCCGACAGTCACGTCAACGCCGGAGTCTTTCAGGTTGCACGCTTGGGCGTGACCTTGGGAACCGTAGCCGATGATGGCGACTTTCTTGCCCTGGATGATCGACAGGTCGCAGTCTTTATCGTAGAAAACTTTCATGAATTTCCCCTATATCCGGCCGTTCAGGCCATTCGCTAATTTGGGTTAGATGCTCAGTACTTTGTCGCCACGGGCAATCCCGGTGACGCCACTGCGTACGGTTTCCAGAATCGAGGCAGTGCCGATCGATTGAATGAAGCTGTCGAGCTTGTCGCTGGTACCGGTCAATTGAACGGTATAGACGCTGGCGCTGACATCGACGATCTGCCCACGATAAATATCGGTAGTACGTTTGATCTCGGCGCGCTGGGCGCCGGTGGCCTTGACCTTGACCAGCATCAGTTCACGCTCGATGTGAGCGCTTTCCGACAGGTCCACCAGCTTGACCACTTCGATCAGCTTGTTCAGGTTCTTGGTGATCTGCTCGATGATTTCATCGTGCCCTACGGTGGTCAGCGTCAGACGCGACAGAGTCGGGTCTTCGGTTGGCGCCACGGTCAGGCTTTCGATGTTGTAGTTGCGCTGCGAGAACAGGCCCACAACACGAGACAGCGCACCCGGTTCGTTTTCCAGAAGCAGGGAAATAATATGTCGCATGATTAGGTACGCTCCGTCTTGCTCAGCCACATATCGCGCATGGAGCCGTCTTTGATCTGCATCGGGTAGACGTGCTCGCTGGTGTCGACCGCAATATCGATCACCACCAGGCGATCCTTCATGGCGAACGCTTCCTCCATCTTCGACTTCAAATCCTTCGATTCGGTGATGCGCACGCCAACGTGACCGTAGGCCTCTGCCAGCTTGACGAAATCAGGCAACGATTCCATGTACGAATGTGAGTGACGGCTGCCGTAGCTCATGTCCTGCCACTGGCGAACCATCCCCAACACACCGTTGTTCAGGATCACGATCTTCACCGGCAAACCGTATTGCAGGCAGGTGGACAGTTCCTGGATGTTCATCTGGATGCTGCCTTCGCCCGTGACGCAGGCGACATCAGCTTCCGGGAAGCTCAACTTGACGCCCATGGCCGCCGGAAAACCGAAGCCCATGGTGCCCAAACCGCCGGAGTTGATCCAGCGATTGGGTTTGTCGAACTTGTAGTACTGCGCTGCGAACATCTGGTGCTGGCCCACGTCGGAGGTCACAAAGGCATCGCCCTTGGTCACTTCGCACAGGGTTTCGATCACGGTCTGCGGCTTGATCACGCTGCCGTCACCCTTGTCATAAGGGAACAGCCCACGATCACCGCGCCATTCATCGACCTGCTTCCACCAACTGGCCACGGACTCCTTGTTTGGAACCTCGCCGATTTCCTTGAGAATGGCGACCATTTCGGTCAGCACGCTCTCTACAGGACCCACAATCGGCACGTCTGCCTTGATGGTCTTGGAGATGGACGCCGGGTCGATGTCGATGTGGATGATCTTGGCGTTCGGGCAGAACTTCGCCGGACCATTGATGACACGGTCGTCGAAACGCGCGCCAACCGCCAGGATGACATCGGCGTGGTGCATCGCCAGGTTGGCGGTGTAGCTGCCGTGCATGCCGAGCATACCGATGAACTGACGGTCGGTGCCTGGGAACGCGCCCAGCCCCATCAGCGTATTGGTGACCGGCAGGTTGAGCATTTTCGCCAGTTCGGTCAGCGGCGCGGAGCCACCGCCGAGAATGACGCCACCACCGGAGTACAGCACCGGGCGCTTGGCCGCCAGGAGCATTTCGGCTGCCTTGCGGATTTGCCCGGAGTGGCCGCGTACGGCCGGGCTGTAGGAACGCAGCTTGGCTTTTTTCGGGAAGATGTATTCGAACTTCTCGGCCGGGTTGGTCATGTCTTTCGGGACATCGATCACGACCGGGCCCGGACGACCGGACTCTGCCAGGTAGAAAGCCTTCTTCATGACTTCCGGGATTTCCGACGCGTGTTTGATCATGAAGCTGTGCTTCACGATCGGCCGGGAGATACCGATCATGTCGGTTTCCTGGAATGCATCGGTACCCACCATGGTGCTGGGCACCTGGCCGGAGATGATCACCATCGGGATGGAGTCCATGTACGCGGTGGCGATACCGGTGATGGCGTTCGTGGCGCCTGGACCGGAAGTCACCAGTACCACGCCGGCCTTGCCTGTAGCACGAGCGTAGCCGTCAGCCATATGGGTGGCCGCCTGTTCGTGACGAACCAGGATGTGGGTCACTTCCGGTTCTTTGAACAGGGCATCATAGACATGAAGAAGAGCACCACCAGGGTACCCGTAGATATATTTGACGCCTTCGTCACGCAAAAAGCGGACGAGCATCTCACCGCCAGATAAAAGCTCCACGTTGTTCACCTCTAAAACGCCAGAATACCGACCCACAAGAAAGGGACGGGTCTTAATAGGTTTACTTCTCGGCAGAGCATGAGCGACGGTGGTCGCCGACTACGTCAGCACTGACTGAGCAAGTATTGGGATCGTCCCAAGTGTTGCGGGCTTTTCCCACCCAGCGCGAGGTAACGCGTTGCGGGTGTAACAGGTCGGCGCGGATGTGCGCCTCATGATCTGCTGAGTGGGTCTGCTTCTGGCAGTCCCTCTACAGCGGACTTTGGATTCTTCTGTTTCGCCTCCTTCAAGTCAAGTCGTCTATGTGCTTTATTCGAAGTAAGCGCATGAGAACGCAAGAAAAAACCTTTAAACGGCAACTGTGTTAGCTTCAATTGCGCAACCCATGACAAGGAAACAGCATGCGAATGATCTTCTTGGCGGCCAGCCTGCTCGTTGGACTAAGCCCAATGTGCATAGCCGGTCAGGTCTACAAATGGGTGGACGCCCAGGGCGTTACCCACTTCGGCGCGCAGCCGCCCCAAGGCACGGAGGCCACGACCGTGATCAAGTCCGCCCCGCCTCCCGCCAAACCAGCAGTACCGCCGTCTGGCGGGGTCATTGGCGACCAAAAGGCCATCGACCAACAGGTCAAGAAACAGATTGCCGAGCAGCAAGCCCAACTCAAGGCGTTCTGCGAACAGGCCCGGACCAACCTGGCGCAATTGCAAAACAACCCCAGGGTGCGCGAAGACGTGGAGGGGGAAATGCGCCGCCTCAGCGATGAAGAGCGGCACCTGCGGATCGACGAGACCCGCAAGCAAATCGAAGAGAACTGTCAGTAACGCCGGTCAGCCGGCGTTGCTGATCAACTGATCGAACTGCGCCAGCAGCCGCTGCAACTCGATGCCCTGCCCTGGTCGCTGGGCATAGACCATCTCGGCCATGGCGAGGATGCCCGAGGCGTTAGGCAGCGGTAGGTCGTTCTCCAGGATGGCTTTCATCCTGGGCAGGAAAATCCACTGCAGCCATTGCTCGAAGTCCAGGGTGTCGACCGCGAACGGTTCGACACTGGCCAGTGCGTGCGCCGAAGGTGAAACATCGCTCCACCAGCCCTGGACCTGCAGTTCCCGCTCGATCAACAGCAACTGATCGGCGATCTGAGGAAAACGCGTATCCATCAGAGCGAAACCTTGGCCTTCTGACGGGCCAATGCCGCGCCAGCGGAATCGCCCTGTTTCTCACGGGCCTGGGCGATCAATTCCCACAGGCTGGCCTGAAGTGCCGGGCGACCGCTGGAGAATGTCAGGCCACGACGAGCCAATTGCTCGGCTTGCGGCGCATCGCCTTGGGCCATGCGCACCTGGGCCAGACGATAAAGCACCTGAGGTTCGCGCGGCGCCACACGCTGGGCACGCTCCAGGCTGGAAGACGCACCGTTGAGGTCACCGCCGGCCTGTTGCTGTTGCGCCGTGGTCAGCAGGGCCAACACCGGGCCGTCCAGCTGTTCATCGGCGGACAAACCACCAGCGCCTGCCGACGGGATGCTGCTCGGCGTCGAAGGCATGCTGTAGCTGCCCTGATCAATCGGCGAGGTTTGGATTGGGCCGGGGGTCATCGGGCCCGGCGTGATCGGCGTGCTGCTGATCGGCGCCGAGGTCGCCGCGCCGCCACCAGGCACCATCACGACGACACCGGTGTCGCCCTGAGGGATTGCCTGGACCTGGCCCTGCGCCGGCCGTTTCACTGTTGTTTGACGGAAACCGCCATTGGCCGAGACCCGCTCACTGTTGGAAACAGCGGTGCCGGAGTCAACGACCGGAATCGAGCCGCGTTGTACGGTGGAGCAACCACTGAGCAAAGCCACGGCCGTTACCGCTGCAATCAACCACTTGTTCACTTGAAACCCTCTTTGCTTAATTCATCCAGTCCTTGACCCAATCCATCATCGATTCGGCGGGATTCGTGCCGCCACAGGCTGCACCGGGTGGCGGTTCGCTGCCGCGAATATACGGCATCTGCACGGCGCCCGGGCAATTGGCATCGGAGCCTTGCCCCGTGCGCGAATCGACCCACGCCTGGACGATGTTGTCCGGTTGCGGCATGTCCAGCGGCAACGGGTCGGCCTTGCGCATGAAGCTGGTCCAGACCTGCAGCGCACCGGTAGCACCGGTGAACGGAGTCTTGCCGTTGTCATCACGTCCGAGCCAGACCACCGCCAGCAGGTCCTGGCTGAAACCGGCGAACCAGCTGTCGCGCGAGTCGTTACTGGTGCCGGTCTTGCCCGCCAGGGTCAGGGTCCGGGGGAGAACGTTATAAACCGAACGGCCGGTGCCTTCACGCATGACCCGCTGCATCGCGCTCTGGACTAGGTAAATGGAGGCTGGATCGAAACGTTGCTGGATCTGGAACGGGTACCGTTTGAGGGGCTCGCCATCAGCGGTCAGCACGCTGCGGATCCCGCGCATCGGCGTATTGAAACCGCCGTTGGCCAGCGTCTGGTACATGGCCGCCACTTCGATCGGCGCAAGGCCACCGGCCCCCAACAGCATCGACGGGAACGCCGGGAATTCGCGACTCACCCCCAGGCGCGCCAGGGTCTTGAGTACATTCGGCACGCCAACTTCCAGCCCGAGGCGAGCCGTCGACAGGTTGTAGGAATGCGCCAGCCCCTGGTACAGGAAGACCGTGCCGTGGGAACGACGATCGTAGTTCTGTGGTTTCCAGACCTGGCCATCGGCGCCCTTGACCGAGAACGCCTCGTCCGACAGCCAACTGGTCAGCGTGTACTGGCTCGGCTTTTCCAGGGCGGTGAGGTACACCGCTGGCTTGATCAGCGAGCCAATCGGACGCACCGCATCCAGGGCCCGGTTGAAACCGGCGAAACTGGCCTGCCGGCTGCCGATCATGGCCTGGACTTCGCCGGTTTCCGGGTTGGTCACCACCATGGCTGCTTCGACTTCGTCAGCGCCCTTGCGCCCACTCAGTCGCTTGAACGTGTCCTCGACCGAAGCTTCGGCCTTCATCTGCAGGATCGGATCGAAACTGGTGAAGATGCGCAGGCCTTCTTCGGTCAAGTCTTCGTCGCGGTAGTCTTCCCGCAGTTGACGCTTGACCAGGTCCATGAAGCCGGGGAACGAACTGTCTGCCAGGCTGCCACGTTTGGTCACGCCCAACGGCATCTTTTTCGCGGCCTCGACTTGCTCGACCGTCGCCACCCCCTGTTGCTGCAGCAGGTCGAGCACCAGGTTGCGCCGTTCGAGGGCACGTTCCGGATTACGACGCGGGTTGTAGAGAGACGGTCCCTTGACCATGCCCACCAGTAACGCCACCTGATGCAACTTGAGCTCGGACAGCGGTTGGCTGAAGAAGAACTGGCTGGCGAGGCCGAAACCGTGCACCGCCCGTTGACCGTCCTGGCCGACAAATACCTCGTTGAGGTAGGCCTCCAGGATCTCCTGCTTGTCGTAGTGCAGCTCCAGCAACAACGCCATCATGGCTTCGGTCAGTTTGCGGCTCAGGCTGCGTTCGTTGGTCAGGTAGAAGTTCTTGACCAACTGCTGGGTCAGGGTACTGCCGCCCTGGCGCATGTGGCCCGAGGAGGTGTTGACCCAGATGGCCCGGGCAATCGACTTGGGCGAGACGCCGAAGTGATGGTAGAAATCGCGATCTTCGACGGCGATCAGCGTATCGAGCAGGAACGGCGGCACCTGGTCGATCTTGATCAGGATCCGGTCTTCGAGGTTCTTGGGGTACAGGCCACCGATGAGCAGCGGCTCAAGGCGCACCACCGACAGGCTTGCGTTTTTGGCGCCGGTCAGCGCAGCGACATAATCGCCGGAAAAACGCACCCGTACCGGTTGTGCCTGCTCCATGCCCTCATAGAACTGGAAGCCGCGGGTATTGAGGTCGATGGTATTGCCATTGACCGAGGCCGCACCCGGACCATTGGCCACGCTTTCACGGCGATAACCCAAGGCATCGAGCTCGGTCAGGAAATCATCCTTGCTCAGTTTTTGACCGACGAACAACTCCAACGGCCGGGCATAGACCTTGGCCGGAATGGTCCAGCGCTTGCCGGAGAACTTCTCTTGGACCACGGCATCGAGATAGACCGCAAAACCGGCGAGCACGACGAGGCCCACCAGGCTGAGTTTAAGGGCCCAGCCCAGCCAGGGCCGCAGCCGGCTGGCGGGTGGTTTCTTGGGGGTACGGGGGGATCGGGTACGAGTCATGGCGGCGGATTATACGCACTTTGTCGCGGTTCAACATGAGCCCAGCCACACAGCCCATCCGGTTTGCGTTCGCGTCGCTTGCCGCCATAATGACGGCCTTGCTTTTTTCCAGTCTATGAAGGATCGCCCGTGAGCCAATCCCTGATCGCAGCCCTGCAAAACCCGGCCCTCTACCCGCATCCCGTCGAAGGGTTCCAGGTCATCGAGACCCATATTTCCTGGGTATTGCTCACCGGGCCATACGCCTACAAATTCAAAAAGCCGGTCAACTTCGGTTTCCTCGACTTTACCAGCCTCGAGGCGCGCAAACACTTCTGTGGTGAGGAGTTGCGCCTCAACCAGCGCCTGACGCAGGACCTGTACCTGGACGTCCTGCCGATTACCGGCAGCGCCGAAGTGCCCCAACTGGGTGGCGACGGCCCGGCTATCGAGTACGCCTTGAAGATGCGTCAGTTCCCGCAGAGCGAACTGCTCAGCACGCTGCAAGCCAACGGCGAACTGACCACCGCGCACATTGACGAAATGGCCGCGCAGATTGCCCAGTTCCACCTCTCCACGCCCAAGGTTCCCGCCGCAAACGACGCTGGCACCCCGCAAAGCGTGATGGCACCGGTGCTGCAGAACTTCGAACAAATCCGCCCGTTTCTCAACGACAAGGCCGACCTGCTGCAACTCGAAGCCCTGCAAGCCTGGGCCGAAAGCAGCTTCGAACGCCTCAAGCCGCTGTTCACCCAACGCAAGGCCGAAGGCTTCATCCGCGAATGCCACGGTGATATCCACCTGGGCAACGCCACCGTGATTGACGGCAAGGTGGTGATTTTCGACTGCATCGAGTTCAACGAACCGTTCCGTTTCACCGACGTCTACGCCGACACCGCATTCCTGGCGATGGACCTGGAGGACCGCGGCCTGAAATCGCTGGCACGGCGCTTCGTCAGCCAGTACCTGGAACTGACCGGTGACTACCAGGGCCTGGAGTTGTTGAACTTCTATAAAGCATATCGCGCCCTCGTCCGGGCCAAAGTCGCGCTGTTCAGCATGCCGGCCGAAGCCGATCCGGTGCAGCGTGCCACTACCCTGCGCCAGTACCGCAACTACGCCAACCTGGCCGAAAACTACAGCACCATCCCTTCGCGCTTCCTGGCCATCACCCACGGCGTCTCGGCCGTCGGCAAAAGCCATGTCGCGATGCGCCTGGTAGAGGCGCTGGGCGCCATTCGCCTGCGTTCGGACGTGGAGCGCAAACGCCTGTTCGGCCAGCAACAGGTTCCCAACGATCCACAGGCCGGCATTTATAGCAGCGACGCCAGCAGCGCCACCTACACCCGCCTGCATGAAATCGCCGCGGTGATCCTGCACGCCGGCTTCCCGGTGGTGATCGATGCCACTTACCTCAAGCACGATCAACGCGACGCAGCAGCGAAAATCGCCGAGGCCACCGGTGCTCCGTTCCTGATCCTCGACTGCAACGCGCCGCAAGCGGTCATCGAAAGCCGCCTGGCACAGCGTCAGGCAGACCAGAAAGACCCCTCCGATGCGAATCTGGCGGTCATTGCCGCACAACAATCCAGTCGTGAAGCCCTGACCCCGGCGGAAATTCTCTGCAGCAAACGGGTCCAAACCAACGAAAGCGGCACACTCGACATCGTTGTCGCGCAGATCCGTCAGCGCCTGCCAGGCCTATAACTATTTTCGGCCGTGAAGCGATGCCCGGCTTCACGGCCGCCAAATAGTGGCACTATAATGGCGTCATAAAACCAACAGGTGATATGAAATGAGCCTCCCCAAGCTTCTCAACAACCCGCTTTATGCCTTGCTGCGCAAAGACGATATCGCCGGGTTCAACAGCGAACGCCCACAAGGCCCGGTCGACATGCGCGACGGCGACTTTCGAGGCCTTGATCTGCGAGAACTGAACGCGGACGACGTTGACTTCAGCGACGCCTACTTCCGCTCCGCCGATTTGCGTGGCATCGATTTTCGCAAGTCATCATTGGAAGGCGCGAGCCTGGCCCATGCGCAAATATCCGGCGCCTACTTCCCGCCCGAGTTGTCTGCGGACGAGATCCTGATGTCGATGAACTTCGGCACCCGCCTGCGCTATCGCAGCCGCTGACAGGTAAATCGGGTCGGCCAACCCGCGGACCTGCCACCACCGAACGGATCTCCAGCGCCCCCGCTTGCGCTGGAGAATGCAGCCCTTTCCCATCTCATCGTGCGTAATGCATTAGAAGCTTTTGCGTTGAATCCGACCAAAGAATCACGCTTTTCCTACTGACCGCTACACTGCTCAGAAGCTTGCCCACTGCACCGATCGGCCGTCGCAAGGAGGCTCGATGAATGATGAACTGCAACACCTGAAGAATCTGGGCAAGACATCAGCCCAGTGGCTGCACGCTGTCGGCATCCACAGCGCTTCCGATCTACGCCGGCTTGGCGCGGTGGACGCCTATCGCGCCGTGCGCACTCGGGGCTTCCGGGCCTCCAAGGTGTTGCTGTACGCCATCGAGGGGGCGTTGATGGATGTGCATTGGAATGACATTCCCGCCGAGCGCAAAGAAGCCCTGAATAAACAGCTGGACGCCATTGCGACGCGCCACAAGGCCTGACGCCCCTTTCGTTTCCAGCACGAACCTTGGCCGCGAGGTTATTTCGACGAATCACAAAACAATGTTTGACATGGTAATGAGAATCGCTATGATTACCGCATCCGGTCGCGAGACTGGTCGATATTTGAACAGCCCTTGGTTCGGACTCTCAGATATCTCCTCATCAGGCTAATCACGGTTATTTGACCCGGCTTTTGCCGGGTCTTTTTTTGCCTGGAAGAAGCGCTCCTTCTCACACATCGCTCCAAGCTGCGTAGGAGCTGCGTAGGAGCTGCGTAGGAGCTGTCGAGTGCAACGAGGCTGCGATCTTTCCCCAGACACTTGAATCCCAAGCAAAAGATCAAAAGATCAAAAGATCGCAGCCTTCGGCAGCTCCTACCGGGCTGGGTTGGATTCACGCATCTGCGCGCAGTAATCCTGTGGCGGCATGGCCGGCGTATACCACACGTAATCCGCCATGGCTGACGTCACCTCGCTGCCCTCCTCGGCCAGCATCAGAACGATTGGTGCCTCGCTGGCGCCAAGATCCAATGCATGCAGCGGCACACCAACATCCTTTCGAGCATGCCAGGCACCGGCGAACAACAGTGCCGGTATCGGCGCTTGCAGCAGGCGTTCGGCCATGCGTCGGTCACGCTGTTGCTGCACGGCCAGCATCGCCGGCATTTGCGACTCTGGCAGCAAACCGCAGTGCGATTCACGGATTTGCCCCAACAACTCATCCTTCACAGTGGCTGCATTGGAACGAGTACCCATCAAACCCGGTGCTTGTTGATAGAAACGCTGGATCTCGGCGGCATCCAGATTGGCGGCCAACAACGGATAGCGTTGCGCCAGGGCAAACTCGACGACAGGGCCATACAGGCCCCAATCCCAGCCGGGTGACCAGCCCAGTGCGCCGGCCAGATCCTTCGGCAAGACGGGTAACTGGCGGACCGAATCAATGCGTGGCTGCTGGGTGGGGGTGAGCATTTCCAGCAACAGGCCGCCCTGGGCCCGCTGCCCGGCCAAAGTCTGGAGTAGCCATAGCTGCAGCGCGTGATGATCAGGATTGTCGTGCCGCTCCCCCACCACCACCCGCGGCGCCGTTGCCAAGCGTTCGACCAATGCCTGGGGCGTCACGGCCTGGCCATTGTGTACATCACGGATTCGTCCGCCGAGTGGAGGCGGTGCGATGCTCTGACACGCCGTCAGCACACTCAATGCCAGAATCAGGAGCAGGCGCACGTCCGTATCCTCCAGGGCGCCCTCAGCGGGCAATGATCAATGGATGCCCTCGCTCCGGATGGTCTTGCACCAGCACGTCCAGGCCAAACACCGCTTTGAGCGGTTCCGGGCGCAGCACGTGCCGGGGCGTGTCCAGGGCCACCGGTCGACCGGACGCGAGCAGCAACAGGCGATCACAGTAACGCGCCGCCAGGTTCAAGTCATGCAGGATCACCAGCACCGCAGCGCCGCGACTGGCAAACTCACGCACCGCCTGGAGAATGGTGTGCTGGTGCAGCGGATCGAGCATCGAGGTCGGCTCGTCCAGCAACAGTGTTTGCCCCGCTTCACCTGGCCACAACTGCGCCAACACCCGCGCCAGGTGCACCCGCTGACGTTCGCCGCCGGACAACGCCAGGTAACTGCGACCGTGCAGATGCGCAGCGTCTGCCGCTTGCAGCGCGGCAGCGACAATTTGCTCGTCGCGCAGCCGACCACTCTGGTGCGGCAGGCGCCCCATGCCGACGACTTCCTCGACACGGAAGGCAAAATCCAGGGTCGAGGACTGCGGCAAGACCGCCAGGCGCCGGGCGCGCTCGGCACCGTGCCACTGAGCCAGCGGCCGGTCATCGAGCCAGACCTGCCCCTGGGCCGGGCGCAATTCGCCACACAGGCCCGCCAAAAGGGTACTTTTACCCGCACCGTTGGGCCCGAGCACACCGAGCACTTCGCCGGGATTGAGCAGCAGATCGATCTCCGCCAGCACGGTTTTCCGGCCACGGTGGATGTGCAAGTTCTGCGCTCGCAGCATCAGGCGCGCCCTCGTACCAATAGATAAAGGAAAAATGGCGCGCCGATGAAGGCCGTGACAATGCCGATCGGCAATTCCGCCGGGGCCAGCGCCAAGCGTGCCACCAGGTCGGCGAGCAACAACAAACTCGCACCCGCCAGCACTGAAGCGGGCAGCAACACCCGGTGGTCAGGACCCGCCACCAGGCGCACCAGATGCGGCACCACCAGCCCGACGAAACCGATCATGCCCGCCGCCGCCACGGCCGCGCCGACCCCCAGCGCCGTACAAAACACCAGCTCACGCTTGAGGGCTTCGACGTTAACACCCAAGTGGGCGGCCTCGGACTCACCCAACAACAGCGCATTGAGCGCCCGTGCCCGGCGAGGCAGCCAGAGCGCCACACCGGCGCTGACCAGCAGCAGCGGCCACAACCGCGCATAGCTGGCGCCGTTGAGACTGCCTAGGTTCCAGAACGTCAGGGTGCGCAGGGTCGCGTCATCCGCCAGGTAGGTCAATAGACCAACGGCGGAACCGGACAGTGCGGTCAGGGCAATACCGGCCAGGAGCATGGTCGCGACATGGGTCTGGCCGTTGCGTCGACCGAGACGATAGACCAGTGCCGTAACACCAAGCCCGCCAAGGAATGCGCACAACGACAACACGTAGGGGCCAAAGGCTTCGGGCAACCCACCCAGCGCCGAGCCACCGACAATGGCGAAGGCTGCGCCCAAAGCCGCACCGCTGGAGACGCCCACCAACCCCGGGTCCGCCAGTGGGTTACGAAACAGACCCTGCATCGCCACACCGGACAACGCCAACACCCCGCCCACCGCCAACCCCAGCAAGGTACGCGGCAAACGGATCTGACCGAGGATCAGTTCGGCCTGCTCCAGGCCATCGACGGCCACCGGCAAACCCAACAGACGCAAGGCGGCGCGCAAGGTGTCGAGCAGCGGCAAGCTTACCGGCCCCAGGGCCAGGGACAGCCAGGTTGCCAGCAGGCACAGCAGACCCAGGCCGATGAACAAGGTGCGTGGCTTGACCAACGAGGTCATGGCGCCGTGGCCGGCGCAGCCGGATAGAAGCCCGCCGTCAGTGTCACCAGGCATTGTGGCAACCGCGGGCCCAACCCACCGACCAGCAGCGTTGGATCAAGTTCCATGACGCGCCCGTCCCTGGCGGCACGGGTCGAGGAAAGAATCGGGTTTTCCCTGAACAGCGCCGCACGCGCTTCTTCACCGTTCAAGGCACGGTCGGCAAAGACCAGCACTTGCGGATTCAGGCTGGCCAGGGTTTCGACGGAAAAAGATTTGTAACCACTGTGGGTCGCCAGGTTGTGACCGCCGGCCTGCTGTAACAGCCAATCAGCGGAAGTGCCCTTGCCAGCAACCAGCGCCTTGCCGCCGGAACTGCCCACCAATAGCAATACGCCGGGAGCCTTTTGTTTGCGCTGGGCTTCGGCCACCCGAGCCTGTTGCTGGGTGAGTTGTTTTTGATAAAGGTCGAACAACCGCGCCGCCTCGCCCTCGGCCCCCAGCAGTTGTCCCAGATGCCGCAAATTCCCCTGCAAGGCCGGCAGGTCTGGTGTGGCCGAGAACAGTTCAACCTGCACGCCGGCGCTGCGAATTTGCGCCAGTACGGGCGGAGGTCCCATTTCCTCGGTGCCGACCAGGATCTGCGGACGCAGGCTCAGCACGCCCTCCGCCGACAGCTGTCGCTGGTAGCCGATACTGGGCAAGGCCCGCAGGGGCTCAGGATGCTGGCTGGTGGAGTCCACGCCGACCAGCTTCGACTCGCCCCCCAGCGCACTGACCCACTCCGACACGGCACCGCCGGCGCTGACCCAGCGTTGCGGCAATTGGGCCGCGCTGGCCCCCTGGTTGAGCAGCAGTGCGACACAGAACGTAACAACGCGGATGTTCAGGCGCATCGGGCAGCTTCCTCAAAGAAGTTTTTCACAGGACCGGGCATGGCCAAGTATCCTCAGCCACCTGTGAAGAAGGCGCCATTTGATAATTGTTTTCATTTGACCGTCAAGCGTGGATCTTCCCAGATAAATGAAAGAACCCTGTGGGAGCGGGCTTGCTCGCGAATGCAGAGTGTCAGGAAACGCAGTGCTGTATGACACACCGCATTCGCGAGCAAGCTCGCCCCCACAGTTTTTTACCAAGGACACCCATGAAGCTTCTTTGTACCGCCGCCCAATTGCCCGACAACGGCAGTCGCGGTTTCGACCTCGATGGGCGCAAAGTACTGGCCGTGCGGCGTGCCGGCCAGGTGTATGCCTATCTCAACCGCTGCCCGCACCGTGGCGTGCCGCTGGAATGGCAACCCGACCAGTTCCTCGACCCCAGCGCCAGCCTGATCCAATGCGCCACCCACGGCGCGCTGTTTCTGATCGAGAGCGGTGAATGCGTGGCCGGCCCCTGCGCCGGTCAGTTCCTCGCGGCCCTAGACAGCCGGGAGGACGAGCAAGGCATCTGGGTCGAGCTCTAGCAACACTGGCAACGCGCGGTCCACCCACATCTGCTCGGTCGTCAGCGTGACCCCGTAGGCCAGCACCTCCACACCCGCCGCCACCGCATCACGCAGGGCCGCGGCGTACACCGGGTCGATTTCCTGTGCCGGGCGCACCGCTTGGATGCCACTCAGGTTCACACAATACAGCTGCACCGCCCGCACACCTTCCCGGGCCAGGCAGGCGAGCTCCCTCAGGTGCTTGGCCCCGCGCAGGGTCACCGCATCGGGAAACGCCGCCACATTCGTGCCATCGAACCCCAGCGTGACACTTTTGACTTCGACCCAGGCCGAGCCTTGGTCGTAGTCCAGGCGAAAATCGATACGGCTGTTTTCCACACCATAAGCCACTTCACGCTTGAGCCCGGTGAACCCGTTCAGTTCGCTGATGACGCCGGCGCGCAAGGCTTCTTCGATCAACGCGTTGGCCCGCGCGGTATTGATGCAGGCGAGCCGCCCTTGAGGGGTTTCGCCGATTTCCCAGGTTCCGGGCAACTTGCGCTTGGGGTCGCTGGAGCGACTGAACCAGACACGCGCGCCTTCAGCCATGCAATTGAGCATCGATCCGGTGTTAGGGCAGTGAATAGTGAGCAGTTCGCCATGAACAGTCTCGATATCGGCGAGAAAACGCTTGTAACGTCGAATCAAGCGACCTTCTTCCAACGCAGGAGAAAAACGCATCAGCCTTGCCAGCTCCGTAGTCCGCGTTCGATTCGTGCCACCGCTTCCTGTAGCCGCGGCAGGCTCTGGGTGTAGGCGAAACGCACATGGTGGTCGGCCTGATGGCGGCCGAAATCCAGGCCCGGCGTGAAGGCCACATGCTCGGTTTCCAGGAAGTGCTGGCAAAACGCAAAGGCATCGCCGCCGAACGCACTGATGTCGGCATAGAGGTAAAACGCCCCTTCCGGCTCCACCGCAATACCGAAGCCCAATTCACGCAAGGCCGGCAGTAGAAAGTCACGACGCCGCGCGAACTCGGCCCGCCGCTGCTCGAATATCTCGATGGTCGCGGGCTCGAAACACGCCAGGGCGGCGTACTGGGCCATGCTCGGCGCACTGATGTAGAGGTTCTGCGCGAGCTTTTCCAGCTCGCTGACAGCCGCCGAAGGGGCCACCAGCCAGCCAAGTCGCCAGCCGGTCATGCCGAAATACTTGGAGAAACTGTTAAGGACAAAGGCGTCGTCATCGACTTCCAGCACGCTGGCGGCATCGGTGCCGTAGGTCAGGCCGTGATAGATCTCGTCCACCACCAGATGGCCGTTGTGGTCCTTGATGACCTTGGACAGTCCGGCCAGCTCGTCCCGGGAGAGAATCGTCCCGGTCGGGTTGGCCGGTGAGGCCACCAACGCACCGACGCTGTCCTGGTTCCAGTGGCGGTTCACCAGGTCTGGCGTCAATTGGTAACGCACCTCCGGCCCCACCGGCACCAATTGCGCCGCCCCTTCGACCAGACGCAAGAAATGACGGTTGCACGGATAACCCGGGTCGGCCAGCAGCCAATGCTTGCCTGGGTCCACCAGCAAGGCGCTGGCCAGCAGCAACGCTCCGGACCCGCCCGGGGTCACGAGGATGCGCCGGGGGTCAATCTCCACCCCATAGCGCTGGCCGTAGAAACCGGCGATGGCCTCGCGTAGCTCGGGAATGCCACGGGCCGCGGTGTAACGGGTCTTGCCCGCCGCCAGCGCGGCCTGACCTGCCTGGATGATCGGCTCGGCGGTGGTGAAGTCCGGTTCGCCGATCTCCAGGTGGATGACGTCATGCCCGGCGGCCTGCAGTTCGTTGGCACGGGCCAGCAACGCCATCACATGGAAAGGTTCGATGGCGCGGCTGCGCGCACTGTAGGGCTGAGCCATTGGCCTTCCTTCAGGGGAAAAAGAACCGATTCTACCCAACTCTCCAGCCAAGTCAGAAACAACTGCGGGAACGCGCGCAAACCGCGAGCGGTCTGAGGCCGTGGATTGCAGGAAATGACTCCCGCGATTGGCCCAGGCTTGACTAGAATCAAGCATTGAGCAGGTTTACATTCTCACCGAAGCGAACCCGGTCACGTTTTACAGGCCCCAGCCACCGCAGGCTCGACAACCGGGAGTGGCGCGGCCCGATTTGATCTGGTAAGTTCGCCCGCTTGCAGCCGCAGGGCCGGCAGGTGTCGGTGATGGAGCAATCCTGCGTAGTGGATTACAAGAGTAGAGGCGGTCCATTCATGCCCACCCAAGCAAAGCAAAATCAAAATAACGCGCTCAGCGGGTTTGAGCCTTACGTCCCGCAAGCTGGCGAAGAGTACATGGGCGTCCCCATGCGCGCGCACTTCACCAAGATCCTGAACAAGTGGAAACAGGACTTGATGCAGGAAGTCGACCGCACCGTGGATCACATGAAAGACGAAGCGGCCAACTTCCCCGACCCGGCCGACCGTGCCAGTCAGGAAGAAGAGTTCAGTCTCGAACTGCGCGCCCGTGATCGCGAGCGCAAGCTCATCAAGAAAATCGACAAGACCCTGCAACTGATCGAAGACGAAGAATACGGTTGGTGCGAGTCCTGCGGCATCGAGATCGGCATTCGCCGCCTGGAAGCCCGCCCGACGGCCGACCTGTGCATCGACTGCAAGACCTTGGCGGAAATCAAGGAAAAACAGGTCGGCAAGTAATCGCCGGGGCTGTCACCGAAACGGAGCGCTCATACGCTCCGTTTTTTGTTTGCGTTGTTTACCCAAGCCTAGTGAGCCCGCTCCCACAGGGGAATACCGTGATCACAAGATGTATGCCTCTGCCCGCCCGGACCCAGTAACATTCGCCCTATGACTGCCACCACCCCCTACATCGGACGCTTCGCCCCCACCCCCAGCGGCCACTTGCACTTCGGTTCACTGGTCGCCGCACTGGCCTCGTACCTGGATGCCCGGGCCGTGGGCGGGCGCTGGTTGCTGCGCATGGAGGACCTCGACCCGCCCCGGGAGGAACCGGGCGCACAAGCGGCGATTCTCAAGGCACTGGAAAGCTACGGATTCGAATGGGACGGCGAGATGGTTCGCCAGAGTGAGCGCCATGACGCCTACGATCAGGTCATCAACCGGCTGTTCAGCCAAGGCCTGGCCTACGCCTGCACCTGTTCGCGCAAACAACTGGAAGCCTACCAGGGCATTTACCCGGGATTGTGCCGCAACGCCGGGCACGGCACCGAGAACGCCGCCATCCGCCTGCGCGTCCCCGAGCTTGAGTACCACTTCACTGACCGGGTCCAGGGCGAGTTCCGCCAGCACCTGGGTCGTGAGGTCGGTGACTTCGTGATCCGCCGCCGCGACGGGCTCTACGCCTATCAACTGGCCGTGGTCCTGGACGACGCCTGGCAAGGGGTGAGCGATATCGTGCGCGGCGCCGACCTGCTGGACTCCACGCCGCGCCAGCTCTACCTGCAAGAACTGCTCGGGTTGCCGCAACCGCGTTACCTGCATGTGCCGCTGATCACCCAGCCCGACGGGCACAAACTCGGTAAATCCTACCGGTCACCGCCCCTGGCGGCCGATCAGGCCACGGCACTGCTGTTACGGGCATTGCGTGCGCTGGGCCAGCAACCGGGTATCGAACTGGTCGATGCCAGCCCACGGGAACTGCTGGCTTGGGGCATTCGCCACTGGGATGCGGGCAAGATCCCGCGCACACTGAGCCTGCCCGAAGCGCAAATACGTTGACGGCCCTTGCAGCTTGGCGCCCATCCGTTACCATCGCCGCACGTTTTTTGGGCACGCGCATAAATTAGAGAGGCCGGGATGTATATCTATCGCTTGGTCCTGCTCCTGGTAGTGGGGATTTATCTGTTCTCCCCGGCCATCATGGATTGGTGGATCGATGCCACGGGTGCCTGGTATCGGCCATATCTGCTCTGGCTGATCCTGATTGTCGTGACCTTCATCCTGCAGAGCCAAAAAGATGCCGATGAGCTTTAGCCTGACCCAGATGATCCTGATCAGCGCCGCCTACCTGGCAGTGCTGTTCGGCGTAGCCTGGATCAGCGAACGAGGCATGATCCCCCGGGCGATCATCCGCCACCCGCTGACCTACACCCTGTCGCTGGGTGTCTATGCCAGCGCATGGGCGTTCTATGGCACGGTCGGGCTGGCCTACCAGTACGGCTATGGTTTCCTCTCCAGTTACCTCGGTGTATCGGGCGCGTTCCTGCTAGCGCCGGTGTTGCTCTACCCGATCCTGAAAATCACCCGCACCTACCAACTGTCGTCGCTGGCCGACCTATTCGCCTTTCGTTTTCGCAGCACCTGGGCCGGCGCGCTGACCACGATCTTCATGCTGGTCGGGGTATTACCGCTGCTGGCCCTGCAGATCCAGGCCGTGGCCGACTCCATCAGCATCCTGACCCGCGAGCCGGTGCAGCACCGGGTGGCACTGAGCTTCTGCGTGCTGATCATCCTGTTCACGATTTTCTTTGGCTCCCGACACATCGCCACACGGGAGAAACACGAAGGCCTGGTGTTCGCCATCGCTTTCGAATCGGTGATCAAGCTGATTGCCATCGGTGGTGTCGGTCTCTATGCCCTGTACGGCGTGTTCGATGGCCCGCAACAGCTGGAAGTGTGGCTGCTGCAGAACCAGACAGCCCTCGCCGCCCTGCACACGCCCTTGCAGGAAGGCCCATGGCGCACGCTGTTGCTGGTGTTCTTCGCATCGGCCATCGTGATGCCGCACATGTACCACATGACCTTTACCGAAAACCTCAACCCACGCTCGCTGGTCAGCGCCAGTTGGGGCCTGCCACTGTTCCTGCTGCTGATGAGCCTGGCGGTACCGCTGATCCTCTGGGCCGGCTTGAAGCTGGGCGCCAGTACCAATCCGGAATATTTCACCCTGGGCATCGGCATCGCCGCCAACAGCAAGGCCCTGGCGTTGCTGGCGTATGTCGGAGGCCTGTCGGCGGCCAGTGGCTTGATCATCGTCACCACGCTGGCATTGTCGGGCATGGCCCTCAACCACCTGGTGCTGCCGCTCTACCAGCCACCGGCCGAAGGCAATATCTACCGCTGGCTGAAATGGACACGGCGGGCGCTGATCGTCGCGATCATCATGGCCGGCTACGGTTTTTACCTGATGCTGGGTGAGGGACAGGACCTGGCCAACCTAGGTATCGTCGCCTTCGTTGCCACCTTGCAGTTCCTGCCCGGCGTGCTGTCGGTGCTGTATTGGCCGACCGCCAACCGTCGCGGCTTCATCGCCGGCCTGCTGGCAGGGATCCTGGTATGGCTGGTCGCGATGCTGTTGCCGCTGATGGGCAACCTGCAAGGCTTCTATATTCCGCTGTTGAACATGATCTATGTGCTGGACGACACCAGTTGGCATATGGCGGCCATCGCCTCCCTGGCGGCGAACGTGCTGATGTTCACCCTGATCTCGCTGTTCACCAACGCCAGCAGCGAAGAGGCCAGCGCCGCCGAAGCCTGCGCGGTGGACAATGTCCGCCGCCCGCAGCGTCGTGAACTGCACGCCGCCTCGCCCCAGGAGTTTGCCACGCAACTGGCCAAGCCTTTGGGCGCCAAGGCCGCGCAAAAGGAAGTCGAACAGGCCCTGCGCGACCTCTACCTGCCCTTCGATGAACGTCGCCCGTATGCCTTGCGTCGCCTGCGGGACCGGATCGAGGCCAACCTGTCCGGCCTGATGGGCCCCAGCGTGGCCCAGGACATGGTCGAGACATTCCTGCCCTACAAGGCCGGCGGCGAAAACTACGTCACCGAGGACATCCACTTCATCGAAAGCCGCCTCGAGGATTACCATTCGCGCCTCACGGGCCTTGCCGCCGAACTGGACGCCTTGCGCCGTTACCACCGCCAGACCCTGCAGGAACTGCCGATGGGCGTGTGCTCCCTGGCCAAGGACCAGGAAATCCTGATGTGGAACAAGGCCATGGAAGAACTCACCGGGATCGCGGCCCAGCGCGTGGTCGGTTCACGCCTGAGCACCCTGGGCGAGCCGTGGAAAGGTTTGTTGCAAGGTTTCATCGACCTGCCGGACGAGCACTTGCACAAACAGCACCTGGCCCTCGACGGCCAGACCCGTTGGCTGAACCTGCACAAGGCAGCGATCGACGAGCCGTTGGCACCCGGTAACAGCGGCCTGGTGCTGCTGGTCGAAGACCTGACCGATACCCAGATGCTCGAAGACAAGCTGGTCCACTCCGAACGACTGGCAAGCATCGGTCGGCTGGCTGCCGGGGTGGCCCACGAAATCGGTAACCCGATCACCGGCATCGCCTGTCTGGCGCAGAACCTGCGCGAAGAACGCGAGGACGACGGCGAGCTGACGGAAATCAGCGGCCAGATTCTCGAACAGACCAAACGCGTGTCGCGCATCGTCCAGTCGCTGATGAGCTTCGCCCATGCCGGCGGTCACCAACACAATGACGAGCCCGTCTGCCTGGCCGAAGTGGCCCAGGATGCCATTGGTCTGCTGGCGCTCAACCGGCGCAATTTCGAGGTGCAATTCTTCAACCTGTGCGATCCGGAGCATTGGGTCGATGGCGACCCCCAGCGGCTCGCCCAGGTGTTGATCAACCTGCTATCCAACGCGCGGGACGCGTCACCGGCCGGCAGCGCGGTGCGGGTCAAGAGCGAAGCCTTCGAACACACGGTCGACCTGATCATCGAAGACGAAGGCAGCGGCATCCCACAGAACATCATGGACCGATTGTTCGAACCCTTCTTCACCACCAAGGATCCTGGCGAAGGCACCGGTCTGGGCCTCGCACTGGTCTATTCCATCGTTGAAGAGCATTATGGACAAATCACCATCGACAGCCCGGCTGATGTACAAAGCCAACGCGGCACCCGTATCCGGGTGACCTTGCCGCGTCATGTCGAAGCGACGTCCGCTGTGAACTGAGACCGTCGAGAGAATCGAATCAATGCCGCACATTTTGATCGTCGAAGACGAAACAATTATCCGCTCCGCCTTGCGCCGCCTGCTGGAACGCAACCAGTACCAGGTCAGCGAAGCCGGTTCAGTGCAGGAAGCACAAGAACGTTTCAGCATTCCAACGTTTGACCTGATCGTCAGCGACCTGCGCCTGCCTGGTGCCCCGGGTACCGAGCTGATCAAGCTTGGCCAGGGCACCCCCGTGCTGATCATGACCAGTTACGCCAGCCTGCGCTCGGCGGTCGACTCCATGAAAATGGGCGCGGTGGACTACATCGCCAAACCGTTCGACCACGACGAGATGCTCCAGGCCGTGGCCCGCATCCTGCGCGACCGACAGACGGCGACCAGCAACCCGGTGGAGCCCGTTGGCAAGGCCAGTGCCTCGGCGAAAGCCGGCGCCAGCAACAATAATGGCGAAATCGGCATCATCGGTTCCTGCCCGCCCATGCAGGACCTGTACGGCAAGATCCGCAAAGTGGCGCCGACCGACTCCAATGTCCTGATCCAGGGCGAGTCCGGTACCGGCAAGGAGCTGGTAGCCCGTGCCCTGCACAACCTGTCACGCCGGGCCAAGGCACCGATGATCTCGGTGAACTGCGCGGCGATTCCGGAAAGCCTGATTGAGTCTGAACTGTTCGGTCACGAGAAAGGCGCGTTCACCGGCGCCAGCGCCGGACGCGCCGGGCTGGTGGAAGCGGCGGACGGCGGCACGCTGTTCCTTGATGAAATCGGCGAGCTACCACTGGAAGCCCAGGCGCGGTTGCTGCGGGTGCTTCAGGAAGGCGAAATTCGCCGGGTCGGCTCGGTGCAGTCGCAAAAGGTCGATGTCCGCCTGATCGCGGCCACCCACCGTGACCTCAAGAGCCTGGCAAAGATCGGCCAGTTCCGCGAAGACTTGTATTACCGCTTGCACGTGATCGCCTTGAAGCTCCCCGCCCTGCGCGAGCGTGGCGCGGACGTCAATGAAATCGCCCAGGCCTTCCTGGCTCGCCAGAGCGCGCGGGTCAACCGCACCGATCTCAAGTTCGCCCCGGACGCCGAACAGGCCATTCGTCATTACGCCTGGCCGGGTAACGTTCGAGAGCTGGAAAACGCGGTCGAGCGGGCGGTAATCCTGTGCGAGAGCCCGGAAATCTCTGCCGACTTGCTGGGCATCGACATCGAACTGAGCGACCTGGACGACGAAGAATTCATCGGCCTGGCCCCGCAACAGGGCGGTGCTGCCAACAACACCAGCCACGAACCCACCGAAGACCTGTCCTTGGAGGACTACTTCCAGCACTTCGTCCTGGAGCACCAGGACCACATGACCGAGACCGAACTGGCACGCAAACTGGGCGTAAGCCGCAAGTGCCTGTGGGAACGTCGCCAGCGCCTGGGAATTCCACGGCGCAAGACCGGAGCGACCAGCGAAAGCTGAGGTGTGGGGGTAACACCGCCGAATGTGAAAAAACTGTTACCTCAGCTTTTTCACGTAACAGAAGCCGGGGTTTACGGTAACGAAACCCCGGCTTTTTTTCGCCCCGAAAAAATAGTTATAACCCTAGAACCCCCGATTTCGCTGGGCCACGCAAAAGTTGGCACGCACCCTGCTATAGCTTTGGTACAAGAACAATAACAAGCAATGCAAAAGACAATAAAAATAAGACGAATCGACTCACGCACAATAAAAACAAGACGGCGAGAGGCGCAGCTAACTGATTCTTTTGGAGAGGCGTTGTATTTGGGGCTTGCCCCACAACCAGGCCGAGAACAATAAAAACTGTCTCAAGACAGGTGCCTGAACTGGTTGGATCGATTGATCACTGCAACACAGCGACCAAAGCAATCCGTTTGCTCTTGGCTCCCGATTGGGAGGGTCACGAAGGGAAAACCTCGTGACGCGGGCACTCAACAAAAACAAGAAGCCCAAAACCAATAATAAAAATAGAGCACGCAACTAATTCTGGGGGAGCTTCGGCTCCCCTTGTGGTTTCTGTCGTTCCCGCCTCCCCGTAGCCTACAAGGCTTGTCGCTGAAGCTTGCAGCTCTAAATTGCTCCGTCCTACACCATCCCTCGACTAAATGCTAGAATCTCGGCCCATCATGCGGTCACTCTTCGTTTTTGGCCGAATATTCCTTCAAACAGTGCATCCCATGCTGAAGAAGCTGTTCCAGTCATTCCGTTCTCCCTTGCGTCGTACGCAACACATTCGCAGCACGCCTGAAGTGCTCAACAGCGGCCAGCATTCATTGCAAAAGGCCCAGTTCAGCCGTTATGCGGTGAACATCGTCGAACGTTTGCAGAACGCCGGCTACCAGGCTTACCTGGTCGGTGGCTGCGTGCGCGACATGCTGCTCAACATCACCCCCAAGGATTTCGACGTCGCCACCAGCGCCACGCCGGAACAAATACGGGCCGAATTTCGCAATGCGCGGATCATTGGCCGGCGCTTCAAGCTGGTCCACATCCACTTCGGTCGCGAAATCATCGAAGTGGCGACCTTCCGCGCCAATCACCCGCAAAACGATGAAGAGGAAGACAGCAACCAGTCTTCCCGCAACGAGAGCGGGCGCATCCTGCGCGATAACGTCTACGGCACGCAGGAAGAAGACGCGCAACGCCGCGACTTCACCATCAACGCCCTGTATTACGATCCGGTCAGCGAGCGCATCTTCGATTACGCCAACGGCGTACACGACATTCGCAATCGCCTGATCCGCCTGATTGGCGACCCCAAGCAGCGCTACCAGGAAGACCCGGTGCGAATGCTGCGGGCCGTGCGTTTCGCCGCCAAGCTGGATTTCGGCATCGAAAAACACAGCGCCGTGCCGATTCGCGAACTGGCGCCGATGCTGCGGGAAATCCCTTCTGCGCGCCTGTTCGAGGAAGTGCTCAAGCTGTTTCTGTCGGGTAACGCGGCAGACACCTTCGAGATGCTGGTGGACCTGCAGTTATTCGACCCGCTGTTCCCCGCCAGTGCCGAGGCTCTGGAGCACAACCCGACCTACACCCACACCCTGATCAGCGATGCACTGATCAACACCGACCTGCGCATTAAGCAGAACAAGCCGGTGACACCTGCGTTCCTGTTTGCCGCGTTGCTCTGGCCTGCCCTGCCGGCCCGGGTGTTGCGCCTGCAAGATCGCGGCATGCCGCCGATCCCGGCGATGCAGGAAGCGGCCCACGAGCTGATCGCCGAACAGTGCCAGCGCATTGCCATTCCAAAACGCTTCACGATGCCGATCCGCGAGATCTGGGACATGCAGGAACGCCTGCCACGGCGCAGCGGCAAACGTGCCGACCTGCTGCTGGACAACCCGCGTTTCCGCGCTGGCTACGACTTCCTGCTGCTGCGTGAAAGCGCAGGCGAGCAGACCGATGGCCTGGGCGAATGGTGGACCGATTACCAGGACGCCAACGACAGCGAGCGCCGCGACATGATTCGCGAGCTCAGCGGCAAGGATGACGGCGCCAGCGGCCCACGCAAGCGCCGTCGCAGCAGCGGAGCCAAACGCAAGCGTGCCGGTGCACCAAGCGCATCGGGCGAGTAATCGATGGAACGCATCTATATCGGCATGGGCAGCAACCTGGCCGAACCCGCCGAACAATTGCGCAGCGCCATCCAGGCGCTGGCGCAATTGCCCGGCACCCAACGGGTGAGGGTCTCGGCGTTTTATCAAAGCGATTCCCTGCTGCCCGGCCAGCCGCGCTACACCAACGCAGTGGCGGCGCTGGACAGCAGCCTGGCACCGCTGGACCTGCTCGATGCGCTGCAAGCCATCGAAACCGGACAAGGTCGCGAACGCCTCGAACGCTGGGGCCCGCGCACCCTGGACCTGGACATCCTGCTGTTCGGCGATCACCTGATCGACGAGCCTCGCCTCAAGGTCCCCCACTACCACCTGCAGGCCCGGGCCTTCGTGCTGTATCCGCTGGCGGAATTGGCGCCCGCCGACCTGCGCCTGGCCGATGGGCGCTTACTCAAGGATCTCCTTGCGGCGTGCCCATTCGCCGGCCTGGAACGCTTGCCTGCGAACTGATGCCCCCCTGAGGGTGCCAGCAGTCAAATCCAAAACACGCCTCGACGCTGAAACGCATCAGTAACCCCGGTAACACCCGGCGGTAACACATCCAATTGACTTCCCGAGTGCTCCTCACGACTATAGGCGTCCCGTTGCCGCCAACGCGGCGCTGAAGGGCGCAATCCAGGCCTTACAAGCACCATGGATAGAAGGTGCGCCTGTATCAATGACGAATCATGCGCGTTACTCGCAGTAGTTCACGAGCGCCTAATGAGGACTTTTTCATGCCAGCTATTACCCTGACCACGCTGCAAGGTTTCAAGCAAAAAGGTGAAAAAATCACCATGCTGACCTGCTATGACGCAACGTTCGCCCACGCCTGCAATGAGGCCGGTGTCGAAGTGTTGCTGGTGGGCGATTCCCTCGGCATGGTGCTGCAAGGTCACGACAGCACGCTGCCGGTGACCACCGCCGAGATGGCCTACCATGTGGCCGCCGTCAAACGCGGTAACACCGATGCACTGATTCTCGCCGACCTGCCGTTCATGGCTTACGCCACCCTCGAACAAACCATGACCAACAGCGCCATGCTGATGCAGGCCGGAGCCCACATGGTCAAGGTCGAAGGCGCGTTGTGGCTGGCCGATTCGATTCGGCTGCTGGCCGAGCGGGGTATCCCGGTGTGCGCGCACATGGGCCTGACCCCACAAGCGGTCAATATCCTCGGTGGCTACAAAGTCCAGGGCCGCAATGAGAACCAGGCGCGGCAGATGCGCGCCGATGCGATTGCACTGGAGCAGGCTGGCGCGGCGATGTTGGTGCTCGAATGCGTGCCCAGCGAGCTGGCAGAAGAAATCACCCAGGCGGTGAAGATTCCGGTCATCGGAATCGGCGCCGGCCACGCCACCGATGGCCAGGTGCTGGTGCTGCACGACATGCTCGGGCTATCGATCACCGGTCATGTGCCCAAATTCGTGAAGAACTTCATGGCTGGGCAAACGTCCATCCAGGGTGCCCTGGGTGCCTACGTCACCGAAGTCAAGGCTGCGACGTTCCCTGGCGCCGAACACGGGTTTTCTGCATGAACACCGTCAAAACCGTACGCGAACTGCGGGCCGCCGTGGCCCGTGCCCGCGACGAAGGCAAACGTATCGCCTTCGTGCCGACCATGGGCAACCTACACAAAGGCCACGTGGCGCTAGTCACCAAGGCCGCGCAACGGGCCGACTTCGTGGTGGCGAGTATTTTCGTCAACCCCCTGCAATTTGGTGCCGGCGAAGACCTGGAAAAATACCCCCGCACCCTGGCGGCCGACCAGGAAAAGCTGCTCCAGGCCGGCTGCCATCTGCTGTTTGCCCCCAGCGTCGAAGAGATGTACCCCGATGGCATGGCCGGGCAGACCCGGGTCAGCGTCCCGCAATTGTCCGAAGGTTTGTGCGGTGCCAGCCGTCCAGGGCATTTCGAAGGTGTGGCGACGGTGGTCAGCAAGTTGTTCAACATGGTCCAGCCTGACCTGGCGGTGTTTGGTCAGAAAGACTTCCAGCAACTGGCAGTGATTCGCGCACTGGTCCATGACCTGAACATGCCGATCCAGATCATCGGCGAGCCGACGGTTCGCGCCGAGGACGGCCTGGCGCTGTCCTCGCGCAACGGCTTTCTCAGCCCGGATCAACGCGCCGTCGCGCCCGTGGTCTATCGTGCCCTGAGCCAGATCGCCGAGGCCATCAAACAGGGCCGACGAGATTTCCCGGCGCTGATCGATGAGCAGCTCAAGCAACTCAAAGCCGCCGGCCTGCGTCCCGACTACCTGGAAATCCGTCACGCCAAGACCTTGCGCCCGGCATTGGGCGAGGACCGTGACCTTGTGATTCTGGTGGCGGCCTTCCTCGATACCACGCGCCTGATCGACAACCTGCACCTGAACCTCGACACGCCCGCCTGAACCCACACCCGCCCCAATCCGGGGATGGGCCTTGTGGGAACAACGCTTGCTCGCGATAGCGGTCTGAAACTCGACATGCGTGTCGAACTTGACCACTTCGTCGCGAGCAAGCGTTTGCTCCCACAGCGCCCCCCTTCCCGCCCCGTTGTATAAAAAAGTACCGGGAATCGGTCAGACAAAGCCAAGACAGATCGCAACACGAGGTTTACTGTAGTCGCCCTGCGTCCGGCGATCGTGTCGATGCAGTGTCCGGACGCCCACCTGGAGCCGCGCCGGAATTTTTAGTGTACAAAAGGTCGTTCAAGTAAAAAGGAAACCCGCAGCGATGGCGTATTACCGAACCCCTCATGACGTGACCGCTCTGCCAGCCTGGCAAGCGCTGAATGACCACCGCAAAGCCATGCAGGATTTCAGCATGCGCGAAGCGTTCAATGCCGATCCGCAGCGTTTCACTCAATTCACCCTGTCGAGCTGCGGTCTGTTTCTCGACTACTCGAAAAACCTGATCAACGCCCAGACCCGCGACCTGCTGGTGGGCCTGGCCAACGACGTCGACCTCAAGGGCGCGATCAAGTCGCTGTTCGAAGGCGAAATCGTCAACGCCTCGGAAAACCGCCCTGCCCTGCACACGGCCCTGCGTCGGCCAGTGGGCGACAAGTTGCTGGTCAACGGCGTCAACGTGATGCCGGACGTGCATAAAGTGCTGAACCAGATCACCGACCTGGTGGGCCGCATTCACGACGGCCTGTGGCGCGGCTACACCGAGAAGCCGATCACCGACGTGGTGAACATCGGCATCGGTGGTTCTTTCCTCGGCCCGGAGCTGGTGTCCGAAGCGCTGTTGTCCTACGCGCAAAAAGGCGTTCGCTGCCACTACCTGGCGAACATCGACGGCAGTGAGTTCCATGAACTGACCATGAAGCTGCGCGCCGAGACCACGCTGTTCATCGTCTCGTCGAAATCCTTCAACACCCTCGAAACCCTGAAAAACGCCCAGGCCGCCCGCGCCTGGTACCTGGCCCAGGGTGGCTCCGAAGCGGAGCTGTATCGCCACTTCATCGCCGTGTCGAGCAACAACGCCGCCGCCGTAGCCTTCGGCATCCGTGAAGAAAACATCTTCCCGATGTGGGACTGGGTCGGCGGGCGTTACTCGCTGTGGTCGGCCATCGGCCTGCCGATCGCCCTGGCCATCGGCATGTCGAACTTCAAGGAATTGCTCTCCGGCGCCTATTCCATGGACCAGCATTTCCAGAGTGCCCCATTCGAGCAGAACATGCCGGTGCTGCTGGCATTGCTGGGCGTGTGGTACGGCAACTTCTGGGGCGCGCAGAGCCATGCGATCCTGCCGTACGACCACTACTTGCGTAACATCACCAAGCATTTGCAGCAATTGGACATGGAATCCAACGGCAAGAGCGTGCGTCAGGACGGTACACCCGTGTCGACCGACACGGGCCCGGTGATCTGGGGCGGCGTCGGCTGCAACGGTCAGCACGCCTACCACCAGTTGCTGCACCAAGGCACCCAGCTGATCCCGGCCGACTTCATCGTGCCGATCGTCAGCTTCAACCCGGTTTCCGATCATCACCAGTGGCTGTACGCCAACTGCCTGTCCCAGAGCCAAGCGCTGATGCTCGGCAAGACCCGCGCCGAAGCCGAAGCCGAGCTGCGGGACAAAGGCGCCAGCGAAGAAGAGGTGCAGAAACTGGCCTCCCACAAGGTGATCCCAGGCAACCGTCCGAGCAACACCCTGGTGGTCGAACGCATCAGCCCCCGTCGCCTCGGCGCACTGGTGGCGCTGTATGAACACAAGGTGTTCGTGCAAAGCGTGGTCTGGGGCATCAACGCCTTCGACCAATGGGGCGTGGAGTTGGGCAAGGAACTGGGCAAAGGCGTCTACAACCGCCTGGTGGGCCGCGAAGAAAGCTTGGCCGAAGATGCTTCGACCCAGGGCTTGATCAACTACTTCCGCGGACGTCACCGCGGGTGATAGTCTGACAGGGCGGCTCACCCGCCCTGTCACCTCTCGTTCAGGACAGTTCCAACGGCTCGGGTTACCCGCAAACCGTGGAGTACACGGTACTGTAGGAGCTGCCGAAGGCTGCGATCTTTTGATCTTGATCTGATCTTTCACTCGGCACTCAAGTGGCATGAGAGAACAGATCGCAGCCTTCGGCAGCTCCTACGAGGGGCGTGCAGCTCCTCTTGTCGCAAAACAAGAATAAGGAACCGTCATGTTCGATATCAGCCAGTACCCCCAAGCCGATGCCGTCCGCCGGGCTGCGCAATTGAGTCAGGACGAGTACAAGCGGCTCTATAAAGAATCCATCGAACACCCCAGCGCCTTCTGGGCCGAGCAGGCCACCCGCTTTCTCGACTGGATGACGCCCTGGCAAACCGTCCAGCGCTATGACCTCAAGAACGGCGACGCGACCTGGTTCGCCGGTGGCAAGCTGAACGTCAGCGCCAATTGCATTGACCGTCACCTGCAAACGCGCGGCGACCAGACGGCAATCATCTGGGAAGGCGACGACCCCGCCGAATCGGCAGAAATCACCTACAAAAAACTTCACAACCATGTGTGCCGCCTGGCCAACGTGCTGAAAAGCCGTGGCGTGAATAAAGGCGATCGGGTCTGCATCTACATGCCGATGATCCCCGAGGCCGCCTACGCCATGCTCGCCTGCACCCGCATCGGCGCGGTGCATTCCGTGGTGTTCGGCGGCTTCTCACCGGACTCGCTGCGCGACCGGATTCTCGACGCCGATTGCCGCACCGTGATCACCGCTGACGAAGGTGTGCGCGGCGGGCGCTTCGTACCGCTCAAGCGTAACGTCGACAAGGCCCTGGAAAGCTGCCCGAACGTCAGCACCGTACTGGTGGTCGAGCGTACCCAGGGCGAGGTGAACTGGGTTGAAGGCCGTGACCTGTGGTACCACCAGGCCATGCACGAGATGAGCGACGACTGCCCACCCGAACCGATGGACGCCGAAGACCCGTTGTTCATCCTCTACACCTCCGGCAGCACTGGCAAACCCAAGGGTGTGCTACACACCACGGGCGGCTATCTGCTGCAAGCGGCAATGACGTTCAAGTACGTGCTCGACTACCGCGACAACGAAGTGTTCTGGTGCACCGCCGATGTCGGCTGGGTCACCGGCCATAGCTACATCGTCTATGGCCCGCTGGCCAATGGCGCCACCACGCTGATCTTCGAGGGCGTGCCAAGCCACCCGAGCAGTTCGCGCTTCTGGCAGGTGATCGACAAACATCAGGTCAACATCTTCTACACCGCACCGACCGCCCTGCGCGCGCTGATGCGCGAAGGGGCCGGACCGTTGCAGGAAACGTCCCGCAAAAGCCTGCGATTGCTCGGCAGTGTAGGTGAGCCGATCAACCCGGAGGCGTGGGAATGGTATTTCAACACGGTAGGCGAACAGCGCTGCCCGATTGTCGATACCTGGTGGCAGACCGAAACCGGCGGCATCATGCTCAGCCCGTTGGTGAGTGCCCCCCGGCTCAAGCCAGGCTGCGCCACCCGGCCGATGTTCGGCGTGCAACCGGTCTTGCTGGATGAAGTGGGCAAGGAAATAAATGGCCCCGGCAGCGGCGTACTGGCGATCAAATCCAGTTGGCCCGGGCAGATTCGTAGCGTCTACGGCGATCATCAACGCATGGTCGACACCTACTTCAAACCCTACCCCGGCTATTACTTCACCGGCGACGGTGCGCGTCGCGACGAAGACGGCGACTACTGGATCACCGGGCGCATCGACGACGTGATCAACGTCTCCGGGCATCGCATTGGTACCGCCGAGGTGGAAAGCGCCCTGATACTGCACGACAACATTGCCGAAGCGGCTGTCGTCGGTTACCCCCACGACCTCAAGGGCCAGGGCATCTATGCCTTTGTCACGCCGATGAACGGGGTCGAGGCCAATGAGGCGCTGAAGAACGAATTGCTGGCCCACGTCAGCAAGGAAATCGGCAGCTTCGCCAAACCGGAACTGATCCAGTGGGCACCGGCGCTACCCAAGACCCGTTCGGGCAAGATCATGCGGCGCATCCTGCGCAAGATCGCCTGCAACGAACTCGACAGCCTCGGCGACACCTCGACCCTGGCCGATCCAAGTGTGGTGGAGGGGTTGATCGACAAACGCCTCAATCGCTGAGGATTCCCTGTGGGAGCGAGCTTGCTCGCTCCCACAGGGACCACGCCAGCCATAACTGCTAAACTCCCGCGCTTCATTTCTCTAAGGCGCGCCCGGCATGTCTTCCTTGAATCAGGCGCTGCGCGCCGCCCTCGACCAGCGCCAGGAGCTGCTCGGCCAACTGCACCCACAAGGCACCGACTGCTATCGCCTGTTCCATGGCAGCCAGGAAGGTGCGCCCGGCCTGACCATCGACCGCTACGGTCCACAACTGCTGGTACAGAGCTTCCATCAGTCGCTGGAGCGCGACGACCTGCTGCAACTGCACGGCATCGTCAACGAACGGCTAGGCCTGGAAACGCTGCTGGTCTACAACGACCGCGCCCGGGGCAATTCGCGCGTCGACCGCCAAGACACCGTCTATCAGGCGGACGACGCCGCCCTGCAAGACCTGGTCGGCCATGAATGGGGCTTGAATTATCGCGTCCGCGGTCGCCATGCCGGGCAGGACCCACTGCTGTTTCTGGACCTGCGCAACGCCCGGGGCTGGGTCAAGGCACACAGCCGCAATAAAAGCGTGTTGAACCTGTTCGCCTACACCTGCGGCGTCGGCCTGAGCGCTGCGGCCGGTGGTGCGCGGGAGGTGTGCAACCTGGACTTCGCCGAAGGCAACCTGGCGGTGGGCCGCGAAAACGGCCTGCTCAACCCCGATTTGCCGCCGATGGAGTTCGTGCAGTCGGATTACTTTCCGGCGATCCGCCAACTGGCCGGCCTGCCTATCAGCCAGCGGCGTGGGCAGAAACTGCCCAGCTACGTGCGCCTGGAGCAACGCCAGTATGATTTGGTGCTGCTCGACCCGCCTGCCTGGGCCAAAAGTGCGTTCGGCACCGTCGACCTGTTGCGCGACTACCAAAGCCTGCTGAAACCGGCGCTGCTCACCACCGCCGACAATGGCGTGCTGATCTGCTGCAACAACCTGGCAAAAGTGCCCATGGACGACTGGCGCGAGCAGGTGTTGCGTTGTGCGGAAAAAGCCGGCCGTCCGGTGCGCGAGTGGAGCGTGTTGACGCCCGGCAGCGATTTCCCCTCCCGGGACCAGCAGCCGCCGCTCAAGACGTTGATCCTCCAGCTCTAGCAGGCCGTTGAAAAAGGCCGGACCGAATTGGGATCAGGCAAACTACCCGCCATGTTCCTCAATGTCGGCGGAAGACCGAGCCGATGCGTGGACCCGATCTCAAGCAAAACGACCTGTTCAGCTAAACGACGCTGGAGCAGCGGATCCCCAAGGATCACCCGCGACGCGAGCTGGTGGATACGATCCTGGTGTCGATGGATTCTGATTTTGAGAACACTAGTTGGGTACAGGGCGAAGGAGATTTGTTTTTTCGACGTGTCCGGATGACGGCCATCGGGCTGGCGCAGAGCCCACCGGTGCCCGATGAGCAGTCAACACGTCAGGGCAGCGGCACTCCATTTTGAACTGAACGAGCATTACAGAAGCCGCTGGCGTAACCCTGTCACCGGCTACGCCGCGGGGCGCTGTCCTAAGCTTTACTACCCAGAACGTGCGCCGCGGTCGCGGGTTGTTCGCCCCATATCTCCTGATCGATTTTCCCAGCGAGCTCCGGATAGTCCGTCAAGTTGAGAGCAGGTGTGCCCTCACGGTTCTGCGCGAAGTAGTCGCGGGTCAGCTTGGCCACCAGGCCGGAGAGCAGGCAGATCGCAACCAGGTTGATGGTAGCCATCAGCCCCATCGCGGCATCGGCGGCATCGAAGACCGTGGCCACGCTTGCATAAGCCCCCCAGACCACCATCAGCAAGGCCAGCGTACGCAGTACGGTAAGCCCGGCACGGTTGTTCAACTTCAAGTACACCATGGCATTTTCAGCGTAGGTGTAGTTGCCAATGATCGAGGTGAAGGCAAAGAAGAAGATGGCAATCGCGATGAAGTAGGTCCCTGCCCCACCGATGTGGTCGCTCATCGCTGCCTGGGTCAGGTGAATGCCCGTCAGCTCCGGGCTCGCGACCACCCCGGAAAGCAGGATCATGAGCGCGGTGGCGGTACAGATCAGCAACGTGTCGATGAACACCCCGAGCGCCTGCACCAGCCCTTGGGAGGACGGATGGTGCGGATTGGCAACCGCTACCGCGGCGATATTCGGTGCCGAGCCCATGCCGGCCTCGTTGGAGAACAGCCCGCGCTTGATGCCATTGAGCATGGCACCGGCAATGCCGCCGACCGCCTCTTCCAGGCCGAAAGCGCTCTTGACGATAGTCGCCAGCACCGAGGGGACCTCGGACAGGTTGTTGCCGATTACGTACAACGCCATCAGCAGGTAGGCACCAGCCATGAAAGGCACGACCCATTCGGCAATCTGCGCGATTCTCTTGATACCGCCGAAGATCACCACGCCGGAGATCAGGGCCAGGACAACCCCGGTGGCCAACTTGGGCACGCCGAAGGCACCGAGCGTTGCATCGGCGATCGAGTTGGCCTGCACGGCACTGAACACCAAACCGAAAGTCAGAATCAGACAGATGGAAAAGATCGTTGCCGCCCAGGGGGCATTCAGGCCCTTGGCAATGTAGAACGCCGGACCGCCGCGGAACTCACCGCTCTCGGTGCGCACCTTGAACAACTGGGCCAGGGTGCTTTCCGAATAGGCGGTGGCCATGCCGACCAGAGCCACCATCCACATCCAGAAGATCGCGCCAGGTCCACCCAGGGTGATGGCCACGGCCACCCCGGCCAGATTGCCGGTGCCCACGCGCGAGGCCAGACTCGTGCACAGCGCCTGGATCGGCGTGATACCGCTCTTGTCGGTTGCCGGGGCGCGCAGCACGGAACGGAAAAATTCGGGGAAATGGCGGAACTGCAGGAACCCGAGGCGGATGGTGAAGAAGACCCCAACCGCCAGGAGTACATAGATCAGGACATAGCCCCAGAAAAAGGTATTGAGTGCGTCGATTATGGTCGTCATGGCATTCCTTTTGTTTGTCGCGCGCGCGACATGCACTGGCACGCACAGCCTGTGGTTGCAAACTCTTGCGCCTGTCCATTTCCTCCGCGAGCCTCCCCTGAGGCTGGCAGTCCGGGGCAATCACAGGTAATGGAGTAACGCCCGTGCCAGACTGTAACGTTTTGCAATCATAGCCGAACGAAAGTCTCAGGCAGAAAAATGCAGTTTTTCAGCAGACGACTTGTTATTTTATTGCAACAACTTCGACGATTTTCCGGATGGCCGCCGCGGCAGCGCCCAGGGTGCCGAACCTCCCCTCGTGATCCGCAACGGTACAAAGCCCCGCCCGAAAAGACGCCTCGGGAGGGTGCACCAGCTCAGTCCCCCGGTCCGCCCCAACCGAACGCTTGTGCAGCCACGCTCTGACGTGCATATCCGCGGCCACCCGCAGAACAGGGGAGCCCGAGCCCGACCCTGGACAGCCCAGCCAACTAGCGCCAGCGCCTGTACATCATCTTCCACACCGACACCGCGGCCGGCCAACGCTTCGATCGCTGGCTGTTACTGGTCATCCTGGCCAGCCTGCTGGTGGTCATGCTCGACAGCATTCACAGCCAGTACAGCGCGCAACTAATCGGCCTGGAATGGGGCTTCACCGCACTGTTCGCCATCAAGTACGTCACGCGCCTGTATTGCTCGCCCAAGCCGTTGCGCTATGCCTTCAGCTTCTTCGGCCTGGTCGACCTGCTAGGCCCACGCCGGAATTTTCACCGAGAAAACCAGACAAAATCTCATAATTCCCACTGGCTTCGGAACCGTAAACGCATGCCATACTCCAAGGCATTCCGAATTCACACCAAGATGAAGCCGCACATGCCCAAAGGATTGATTCGCGCCATCGGCGCCCTGTTGACCGCACTGGCCCTCTACAGCCTGTTGGGCTTTCTGATTTTGCCGGGCATCGCCTTGCGCATCGCCAACCAGCAATTGGCCGCCCTTGCGACGGTGCCGGCGCATATCCAACGTATAGAACTCAATCCCTTCAGCCTCGAACTCACCCTCTGGGGCCTGAATATAGGCGAACCGGGCAAGGAACAGATCGGCTTCGAACGGCTGTACGCCAATGTGCAACTCGACAGCCTGTGGTCCGGCGCCCTGCACCTGGTCGACATCGAGCTGGACAAGCCCAAGACCGACGTAGTGTTCGCCAAGGACGGTCAGTTGAACCTGCTGGGCCTGTTCAAGCTGCCGGCCAGCGAACCGACGCCCGCCGACCCCGAGGCCAAACCGTTCCCCCTGCGGGTCGACCGGATCAAGTTGGCCGGCGGTTATGTGCATTTCCAGGACCTGCGCCCCAGCGAGCCCATTGAGTTTCTCTACGACACCCTCGACTTCGAGCTGAAAAACCTCAGCACCCTGCCCGACGACAACGCCGACATGACCCTGGTGGCGACAGGCCCCGAGGGCGGGCAGATCGACTGGACCGGTAATTTCAGCCTCACACCGATTGCCTCCCAAGGCACGCTCAAAGTCACTGGCGGCCAAATGAAAGCCTGGTGGCCCTATGTGCGCGACGCCGTGCCGCTGGTTCTGGAAAACGGGATCCTGAACCTCAGCACCGACTACAAACTCAACCTGGCCAAGGGCACTGAGCTGCTGCTCAGCAATGCCGCTGTCAGTGTCGCGCCCTTCTCCATCAAGGCGCCCGATGGCCGTCCATTGGTGAAACTCGAACGCCTGGATGTCAGTGAAACCACGGTGGACCTGGCCAAGCAGCAAGTGATCGTGGGCAAGATCCGCAGCCAGAAGCTGGAAACCTGGGCCGCTCGCGAAGCGGACGGGCAGCTGGACTGGCAGAAACTCTTCGCCAGCCAGCCGGCCAAACCGCAGGTCAAGGCTGAGCCGGCATCCGCCCCGGCAACGGCCGACTCGCCAAAAGCTGAACCGGCGCCGCCCAGCAAACCATGGCAAGTGATGTTGAAGGACGTGCAATTGCGCGACTATCGGGTGCACCTGGCTGACCGTCAGGCCCAACCCGCCGTGGCACTGGAGGTCGGTCCGCTGAACCTCGACCTGCAGAACTACGACACCCTCAACGGCTCGCCCTTTACCCTCAAGCTGGACACCGGTATAGGCAAACAGGGCAAGATCCTGGCCGACGGCGAGGTCAACCTGAACCCGATCACCGCCAAGCTCAAGGTCAAGACCCAGGACGTCGACCTGCGCCTCGCCCAGTCGTACATCAACCCGTTCATTCGCCTGGAGCTGCGCTCCGGGATGCTCGGCAGTGACCTGGCGGTCGATCTCAAAAGCACCGAGCCGCTGGCATTTGCCGTCACCGGTCGCGCCCAGGTCGATCAATTGCACACCCTCGACACGCTCAAGACCCGCGACTTCCTCAAGTGGCAGAGCCTGGTCCTCGAAGGGCTGAGTTATCAGCACGGTGACAGCCTGTCCATCGACAAGGTCAACCTGTTCCAGCCTTACGCGCGGTTCATGATCAATGACGACCGTACCACCAACGTCGATGACCTGCTGATCCCACAACCGACCGACAGCGGCGCCAAGAAAACCGCGGCAAAACCGTCGTCCCAGGAAAAACCGCTGGCCATCCACATCGGTGGCATCGCCATCAATGACGGTTCGGCCAACTTCGCCGACTTCAGCCTGACGCCCAATTTCGCCACCGCCATCCAGCAGCTCAACGGCCAGATCGGCACCATCGACAGTCGCCAGGCCAAACCGGCCAGCGTGGACATCAAGGGCAAGGTCGATCGCTATGCCCCGGTCACTATCAAGGGGGCGCTCAACCCCTTCGATCCGATGGCCAGCCTCGACATCGCCACCAGTTTCAAACGGGTCGAGCTGACGACCCTGACGCCCTATTCCGGCAAATTCGCCGGCTATCGCATCCGCAAGGGTCGGCTCAATCTCGACCTGCATTACCGGATCACCCAGGGCAAGCTCCAGGCAGAGAACAAAGTGGTGGTCGAGCAACTGCAACTGGGGGAGAAAGTCGACAGCCCGGACGCCGTGAGCCTGCCGCTGAAACTGGCCGTCGCCTTGCTCAAGGACTCCGAGGGCAAGATTTCCATCGAGCTGCCGGTTTCCGGCGACCTCAACGATCCACAATTCAGTGTCATGCCAATCGTCTGGCAGACCCTGCGCAACCTGGTGGTCCGAGCGGCCCAGGCGCCGTTCAAACTCATCGGTGGGCTGGTGGCCGGCGGCGGCTCGGAGGACCTGGGCAACGTCGCGTTTGCGCCGGGCTCCAGCGACCTGAGCAAGGACAACGAAGGCACGTTGCTCAAACTGTCCGAAGCCCTTGGCAAACGTCCGGAGCTGCGTCTGGAGATCGAAGGCACCGCCGCCGAAAGCAGCGACGGTCCGCTGCTTGCCGCCCAGCGCCTGGAACGTGAATACCAGTACAACTACTACAAGATACTGCAGCGTCGGGGCGACAAAGTACCGGCCCAGGCCTCCCTGATACAGGTACCCGAGGATGAAAAGGCACCGTTGCTCGAAGGCATCTATCGCGCCCGCCTCAAGACCCAGCCGCCTGCCGAATGGACGCAACTGGATAAAAAGGCGCGCATCGAGAAACTGCGTGAAGGCGTGATCAAGTTCTGGAGCGGCAGCGACGTGCTCTTGCGCCAACTGGGGCAGGAGCGGGCCAGCAGCATCAAGGACTTCCTGGTGGACAAAGGCCAGTTGGCAGACGACCGCGTCTATTTCATCGACGCGAGCCTCGGCCAGGCCGAGAGCGATGGCCGGGTTATTACCCCGATGCATCTGGATGCCGAATAAGATGAAACCCTGGTTCGGGCTCTGCGTAGGTCTATTGCTGCTGGCCACCGGCCAGGCCGCGGCTGCCGACACGCTGCGCTGCGCCAGCCAGTTGATCAGCGTCGGCGACCGCTCGAGCGAAGTGTTGCAAAAGTGCGGGGAGCCAGCGGCGCGGGATGACCTGGGCTACAAGCGCAGTGTCAATCGCCGGGAGGAATACCCGGTGGAGGAATGGACCTACGGCCCCAACAGCGGCATGTATCAGTACCTGCGTTTCGAGGGGAATCGGCTGGTGCAGATCACCAGCAAGCGGGGGCGGTGAAAGGCCTCCTATCCCATCCGTTGGAATGGTGTTGAAAGGACCGGCGCCATCGCGAGCAGGCTCGCTCCCACAGTGGAACGGGTTTCTTCAAGCCGAACGCATTTAAATGTGGGAGCGAGCCTGCTCGCGAAAAGCGCAACTCGGTTTCCCAGACATCCCCACAAACTTCACCGCACCTTTCCCTCCCCGGAATAGAACAGGCCCCCGACACGAATGCCGGGGGCCTGTAATGGCCACGTCCGTGTGGCCTTTCGCATGAACTCCAAAGCAACGGCAAACGTATAACCTGGCCCGCTTGCCGCGCCTTCTCCCAGTCCAGGCGAGAAGTCTCAGCCTTACTCGGATTTCAGGCCATCAGCCGATACGGCTTGCACGCCTTTGATCTTTTTGGCGATCGCTACGGCGGTGTCTTTTTGCGCATCCGTGACTGCAGTAGTCGAAGACAGGGATACAACACCTTTATTGGTTTCGACTTTGATATCAGTGCCTGGAATGCCTTTTTCAGTGACCAGGTCAGCTTTGACCTTGGTGGTGATCCAGGTATCGGAAACGTCTTCTTTGGCCTCTGTCACTTCGCCCGCAGCCAGCATCATTGGCGCCTGAGTTGCTTGAGTGGTCTCGGCGAATGCGCTAGCCATGCTCAGGGTCAATGCGGTAGCAGCGGCGGCAGTGATAGCGAACTTCTTCATACGAGTAACTCCTGTTTTTCTCAGAAACCGCCGGAGGTGCATCCCGGCAGGGTTAACTGGAGTAGTGCGAACGCTGTGCCAGCTTTGAAGAATCAACTAATTACTTATAAATCATAAAGTTAAGCGAATTGGTTTTTTTCGCGATCATGCAATATGCATGAAGCGGTGATTCTGAACATGCAACTTGCGGGTTTGGGCCTATTTCTAAGCTTATGAATTGCGAAGGGTCTCTGTAAGGCCCTAGATTGTTCCCTCCTGAGTACCCAGCATCCATAAAAAAGGGCCGCTACGCAGCCCAGACCAAATCAAGTTCGAATTTATTTTTTTCCGGCAGGTGCCGCTGCGCCACCGGTGCAGCCGGCCGGCAAGAATTCTTGATCGGCATCAGAGCCACACGTCCACGCGCCTGCCGCCGAGCGGGAGAGTGTGATCGTCTTACCCGCCACAGCGGCAGGTGAATTAACCAGCTTACAAACGACGGTGCCTGACCCGGCCGAAGCCGTACCCGTGATTGTGAGTTCGCAGTTGCTGGTAGGCGTAGTTACGTTCATGTTCTCTGCCGTTGGATCAGTACCTTGATTCATGGCGTCCTCATACGGCACCTTTAGCGCAGAAATTTCCGCCAGTCCCGCCGTCGCCTTGGCCCGCGCCTGGTACTTGGAATATTGCGGCAACGCAAACGTCGCCAGAATGCCGATGATCGCCACGACGATCAGCAGTTCGATCAAGGTAAAACCACTCTGCTTATTCATAAACATCTCCCATGCATGAGTCGAAATCTCATGACCTGAAACGGTCATTGCAGGGCATATGCCAACCCTGCAACCCCATCAATAAAGGGTTTAGAACCCGCACAACGGCCACGTCCTACCTCAACAACCGCACTATCTGACGTTTTTTGTCACCCTGCCCCGCTGGTTTGGCGCCAAGCCTTGACTAGGCTATAAGTCATGAATTGTTCGCCGCCGGGATTCCCATGAATGACATCGCCCTCAGCGGCCTGACCAAGCAATTGGTGTTGGCCGAACTGCTCACCGAGCAAAGTGCGCAACAGGCGCATCAACAGGCCCAACTCAGTCATATCCCCCTGGTCAGCTACCTAGTGCAGAACAAACTGGTCCAGAGCCGCCAGGTCGCGGAGATCGCCTCGGAGCATTTCGGCGTCGCCCTGCTGGACCTCAACAGCCTGGACAAAGAAGCCCAACCCAGCGACCTGGTCAGCGAAAAACTGGTGCGCCAGCATCACGCCCTGCCGCTGTGGCGCCGTGGCAACAAATTGTTCGTGGGCATCTCCGACCCCACCAATCACCAGGCCATCAACGACATCCAGTTCAGCACCGGCCTGACCACCGAAGCCATCCTGGTGGAGGACGACAAGCTCAGCGACGCCATCGAAAAGTTCTTCGAATCCAGCAGCACCGGCCTGGAAGGCATGAGCGATGTCGACCTCGACGGCCTGGACATCGAATCGATCGACGACACCAGGCAGGATTCCATCGCCGGCCAGGACACCGACGACGCGCCCGTGGTGCGCTTCGTCAACAAGATGCTGTTGGACGCGATCAAGGGCGGCTCTTCCGACCTGCACTTCGAGCCCTATGAAAAAATCTACCGGGTGCGGGTGCGCACCGACGGGATATTGCGGGAAGTGGCCAGGCCGCCGATCCAACTGGCCAACCGCATCGCCGCCCGCCTGAAGGTCATGGCCAGCCTGGATATTTCCGAGCGGCGCAAACCCCAGGACGGGCGCCTGAAAATGCGCCTGTCGAAAACCAAGTCCATCGATTTCCGGCTCAACACCCTGCCCACGCTTTGGGGCGAAAAGGTGGTGATCCGGATCCTCGACCCATCCAGCGCGCAGATGGGCATCGACGCCCTGGGCTACGAAGCGGACCAGAAAGACCTGTACATGGCCGCCCTCAAGCAACCCCAAGGGCTGATCCTGGTGACCGGTCCGACCGGCTCGGGCAAGACCGTGTCGCTCTACACCGGGCTGAATATCCTCAACACCGTGGACATCAACATTTCCACCGCCGAAGACCCGGTGGAGATCAACATGGAAGGCATCAACCAGGTCAACGTGAATCCGCGCCAGGGGATGGATTTCGCCCAGGCCCTGCGCTCGTTCCTGCGCCAGGATCCGGACGTGATCATGGTGGGCGAGATCCGCGACCTGGAAACCGCCGAGATCGCCATCAAGGCCGCCCAGACCGGGCACTTGGTGCTCTCTACCCTGCACACCAACAGCGCCGCCGAAACCCTGATCCGCCTGCAGAACATGGGCATTCCGGGGTTCAACATCGCCACCGCCGTGCACCTGATCATCGCCCAGCGGTTGGCGCGCAAGCTGTGCAGTCACTGCAAGACGGCCATCGAGATTCCCGAGGAAACCTTGCTCAAGGAGGGTTTCCCTCGGGAACGCATCGGCACATTCACGATCTATGAGCCGGTCGGTTGCGAACAGTGCAACCTTGGTTACAAAGGGCGCGTGGGGGTTTACGAAGTGGTCAAGAACACGCCCGAGCTGCAACGGCTGATCATGGCCGAGGGCAACTCGCTGGAAATCGACCTGCAAATGCGCAAGGACGGTTTCAATGACCTGCGCACGTCGGGACTGCTCAAAGTGATGCAGGGCGTCACCAGCCTCGAAGAAATCAACCGGGTCACCAAGGATTGAACATGGCGGTCAAGTCAGTCAAAACCGATGTTTACACTTGGGAAGGCAAGGACCGCAAAGGCACAAGAATGAGTGGCGAGCTGACGGGACAAAGCCCGACGCTGGTCAAGGCACAGCTGCGCAAACAAGGCATCAACCCGCAGAAGGTGCGCAAGAAATCCACCTCGATCTTCAGCAAGGGCAAGCGCATCAAGCCGCTGGATATCGCCCTCTTCACCCGCCAGATGGCCACGATGCTCAAGGCTGGCGTGCCGCTGTTGCAGGCGTTCGATATCATTGGCGAAGGCTTCGACAACCCCAACATGCGTAAGCTGGTGGACACGGTGAAGCAGGAAGTCGCCGCCGGCAACAGCTTCGCTGCGGCGCTGCGCAAGTGCCCGCAATATTTCGACGAGCTGTACTGCAACCTGGTAGACGCCGGCGAACAGGCCGGTGCCTTGGACACGCTGCTGGACCGGGTCGCGACCTACAAGGAAAAGAGCGAAGCGCTCAAGGCCAAAATCAAGAAAGCCATGACCTACCCTGCGGCCGTGATCCTCGTTGCCGCAGTGGTCACGGGGATCCTCCTGGTCAAGGTCGTGCCGCAATTCGAATCGGTATTCTCTGGACTCGGCGCGCAACTCCCTGCCTTCACGGTAATGGTCATAGGTCTGTCGGAAATCATGCAGCAATGGTGGTGGATGATGCTTGGCGGATTGGTGGGGATATTTTTTGGCGTGAAGTACGCGCTCAGGCGTTCGGAGCGCTTTCGCGACTGGCGCGACAAATGGCTGCTCAAGCTGCCGTTGATAGGCACCTTGCTGTACAAATCCGCCGTGGCCCGCTACGCCCGTACGCTTTCCACCACCTTCGCCGCCGGCGTGCCACTGGTGGAGGCCCTGGATTCGGTGTCTGGCGCCACCGGCAACGTGGTGTTCAAACGTGCCGTGCAACGCATCAAGCAGGACGTTTCGACCGGCATGCAGTTGAATTTCTCCATGCGTGCCTCAGGCGTCTTTCCGAACATGGCGGTCCAGATGACCGCCATCGGCGAGGAGTCCGGTGCGCTGGACGACATGCTCGACAAGGTGGCGAGCTTTTATGAGGCCGAGGTGGACAATCTGGTGGACAACCTCACCAGCCTGATGGAACCCTTCATCATGGTGGTCCTGGGGGTGGTCGTCGGTGGCCTGGTGGTTGCCATGTACTTGCCCATCTTTCAACTCGGCTCTGCGATCTGACATGCCCCTGAGCGAATTTTTCGTGCTGTATCCCCTGGCTTTCGTGCTCGTTGCAGCACTGCTTGGCCTGATCATCGGCAGCTTCCTCAACGTGCTGGTGTGGCGCCTGCCGAAGATGCTCAACCGCGAATGGCGCCTGCAGGCCCACGACCTGCTGGGCCTGCCTGCCGAAACCCCGGGCCCGGTCTACAACCTGATGCTGCCCCACTCCCAATGCCCGCACTGTGGCCATCGCATTCGCGCCTGGGAAAACATTCCGCTGCTCAGCTACCTGATGCTGCGCGGCCGTTGTTCGAACTGCGCCGCGCCCATCGGCAGGCGTTACCCCCTGACCGAAATGGCCTGCGGTGCGTTATCGGCGTTCGTTGCCTGGCATTTCGGCTTTGGCTGGCACGCCGCGATGGTGATGGTGTTGACCTGGGGCCTGCTGGGCATGAGCCTGATTGACGTCGAGCATCAATTACTGCCCGATACCCTGGTGCTGCCGTTGTTGTGGCTGGGTTTGATCATCAACAGCTTCGGGCTCTTCGTGTCCTTGAACCAAGCGATGTGGGGGGCGGTGGCCGGCTACCTGGCGCTATGGTCGGTGTTCTGGGTGTTCAAGCTGATCACCGGCAAGGAAGGCATGGGCTATGGTGATTTCAAGCTGCTGGCGATGCTCGGCGCCTGGGGGGGCTGGCAGATCCTGCCGCTGACGCTGCTGTTGTCGTCGCTGGTGGGTTCCGTTGTCGGGGTGATTGTGCTGCGCTTGCGTGATGCTCCCGGGTCGACGCAGATTCCGTTTGGACCTTATCTGGCCATTGCCGGCTGGATTGCCTTGCTCTGGGGTGGTCAAATAACCGACTTCTATTGGCAGTCTGTCGGTTTTTAATGAATACCTCAGCAAAAAAAACCTGGATTCTCGGCCTGACCGGTGGCATCGGCAGCGGCAAGAGCGCGGCGGCCCAGCATTTCATCGACCTGGGCGTGCACGTCATCGACGCCGATCATGCGGCGCGCTGGGTGGTCGAGCCCGGGCGCCCGGCGCTGGCGAAAATCGCCGAGCACTTCGGCCCCGGCGTATTGCAGGCCGACGGCGCCCTGGACCGGGCGGCGCTGCGCAAGCTGATCTTCGAGAACGCCGATGAACGCCGCTGGCTCGAGGCGCTGCTGCATCCGCTGATCGCCGAGGAAATCGCCCACCATCTGGCCCAGGCACAATCGCCCTATGCGATCCTGGTATCACCGCTGCTGATCGAGTCAGGGCAGTACACCATGACCCAGCGGATCCTGGTGATCGATGCGCCGGAACAACTGCAGATCGAACGTACGTTGCAGCGCGACCAGACCAGCGAGCAGCAAGTCCAGGCGATCCTCAAGGCCCAGTCCAGCCGCCAGGATCGCCTGAGCCATGCCGACGACGTGGTGGTCAACGATCGCGACCTCGCCTGGCTGCACAGCGAGGTCGAGCGCCTGCATCACTTTTACCTTACTTTGCGTGGAGGCCAATCATGAGCCAAACCCCAACCGTTGATTGCCCAACCTGTGGCGCCCCTGTGGAATGGAGCCCGGAGAGTAAATTCCGGCCGTTCTGTTCTGATCGCTGCAAACTGATCGACCTCGGCGCCTGGGCGTCGGAAGAACACAAGATTCCGGTCAGCCCCGATGCCGAGGACGAGCTGTTCAGCGAGGACTTCGAGCCTCGCCATTAAGGCCGCATGAAACCGTAGTCCTGTTCATCGTCGAGGTTTTCCGCCAGGAAACTCAACTCATCGGCCAGGTCTTCAGGGCTGCGCACTGTCTTGCTCTGTTGCACGATCGCAGTGAGCAAGGCGCGCAGGCTCAAGCCCGGGTCAAAACCAATCTCCATGGCGGCGTCGTGGCTACGCCTGATCTCTTGTCTTGCCCACTCATAAACACTCATGGTTGTGCTCCTGGAAATTTTCCAAAGCATGAAGGGCGTGTGGTGGTGCAGCCTTGACGTGAATCAAGGCTTGTCATCATCGTTCCACGGCGCCGACAGGTAGCGCGTGCGGTTGAAGGTCTCCAGCCATTCGGGACTGAACACCACCAATGCACTGATCACCGTGCCGTTGATGAAGGCCTCGGGGAAGATGATCAACCAGAGGTAGCCGACAAAATCTTCCAGCCAGTAAGGCATGGCGAATATACCGTCGTACCACAGCAGGCCGAGCCCCAGCAGCAGGCACGCCAACGCCGAAAGCGCGGCCGCGAGAAACCCCGAACAGAAGATATACACGAACAGATTGCGCGGCTGGGCGCGCTCCACCAGGATCGAGCAACACTCGGTGACCAGCACCGGTAGCAGGATCAGCAGCGCACCGTTGACCCCGACCGCCGCCATGTCCTGACGCCCCAGCAGTACCAGCGCAAGCTGCGCGCACAGGCCACCCAGGATCGCCAACGGCCAGTCCAGCAACAGCGTCACGGCAGTCATGCCGATGAAGTGATACGAGACACCCGTATCAAAATCCCGGCGCACCAGCCACAGCATGAACAACGCCAGCACCGTACCGAACAACAGGTGCTGGCGACGGCTGTCGGTGAACAGCTCGACCCACGGTGTCCGCACCACGGCCCAGACCAACACCGGCACATACATCAGCCAACCGGCCGCCAGGGTCTGCGGTGAAAGCAGTTCGGCACCGATCATGGGCTACTCCTGCGAGAACTTGAACGCCGTCCGTGCGCTACTCAGTAGCGACACTTCCTGGCTGTTGTACCAAGGTCATTGCAAACTTACCAAAGCCTACCGACCAATCCGAATAGTCATTCTCGTGCATAAAGATGAAAACGTCTTGCGGACGAACCAGGGCTTGAACCCCGAGATTGTCCGCGATTTTTTTGTAGAGCTCGCGCTTCATCGCATCACTGCGGCCCCTGCGCATCGTAATCTCAATCACGATCAAACGGTCTGAACGATCCACACCATTAAACGTGCGGCTGTAGAAGAACTGCTCAGGGTCATAGTCCGTGACCAAGCTGAACAATTCATCCTCGGGCATACCAATGCTCTCGACCAGCGCTTGATGTATCCCATCGACGATGCGCTGACGTTGCTGCTGGCTGGTGCCCTTGATGACGACGGTACGAACGAATGGCATGTGAGGTAATCTCAATTTTATGGGGAATACCCCTCAATCCTGGCGACTTCGAGCAATCGTTAGAAATTGAAGGTGCATGGGATTCTGCAAAATCCGCCCGGCGCCTGATATCGATTTATACGCTCAATATAATTGAGTTAAAGTCACTTTATGAAACGTCGCCTCCCCCCATTGAATGCACTGCACACCTTCGAGGCCGCTGCCCGACTGGGCAAAATGATCGCTGCCGCCGAGGAGCTGTCTGTCACGCCTGGCGCTGTGAGTCGCCAGGTACGCCAACTGGAGCTGAGCCTGGGTGTGGACCTGTTCGAAGGCCCAAAAAACAAACCTCAGCTCACCGTTGCCGGAAGAGAACTGCTGCCAGAACTGACGGCCGCACTGGATCAGATCGAGGCCGCGGTGAGCAGGGTCCGAGACACGACGACAGGCACCTTGGACGTGTCCTGTTTCAGCACGTTTACGGTCAAGTGGCTGATACCGCGTCTTTTCGACTTCAATACGACTTACCCGGAAATCAAGATTCGCCTGAGCTCACCGGTTCACGGGAGCGATCCGGGGCGGGACCGATATGACGTGATGATCACGGCTGAACAGGGCATCGTGGACGAACAAAAAAACACCGTCCGGCTGTTTCCTGAACGATTGGGTGTCGTGTTGTCGCCGACCTTATCCGCGCGCATTCAATTAACCGACTTGGGCTCGATTTTCAGCCATCCCCTCCTGCACACCAAAACCCGTCCGGATGCCTGGGCAAACTGGGGGGATGCGACTGGACACCAGGCCACCGCACCGGCCGGACTGGAATACGAGCACTATTACTTTACGTTGGAGGCGGCCATTGCCGGCCTGGGGATTTGTGTCGCCCCGTGGCACCTGGTGGCCGACGACATTCGCTTGGGTCGCCTGGTGGCACCGTTCGGGTTTCGCCCGAGCCGCTACGTCTATATCGCCAAGCGCAGCGCGCAGCAGAGCAAGAAGCTGGATCTGTTCTGCGCCTGGTTGGCATGCCAGGCTGAACAGGATGGCCTGCTGGGACCTGCCTGGGGGTAATGCTGTTCACTTGAGCGGTTATCGGAGATTGGGCCTTCCATTCCTCGATCTGTTTCAGGGGTGGTGTGTATATCCGTTTTCGCGGTAACGGCTGCTTATGGTTCCGCTCTTACAGCGGCTCACTTTTGAGAAGCGCAAAAGTAAGCAAAACGCTACATGCCCCACCACTCGGCACCTCGCTTTGGCTCGGTGTGCCCTCACTCCGGCATTGCTCCGTGGGCCCGCCACGAAGGGCCATCCATGGCCCAGCGCGGCTATCCCGGCATCCATGCCGGGATGCCCACTCCACAATGCCTGCGTTCGGCCAGCGTGGTTAACGGGGCGCCGAGATCAACGTCCACCGCGAGGCGGCCTGGTAGCCGACCTGGTTCTTGGTGGGACCGCGTTTCTCCTGTGGGAGCGAGCCTGCTCGCGAAAGCGGTGGTGCAGTTTACGGTGATGTTGGATGTGTCGGCCTTATCGCGAGCAAGCTCGCGATAGCGGTGGTGCAGAGGCATAGAGGCTCGACCCCTTGCTGTAGGCTCCAAGTGAATAGCATTACCTGGCCTGAGCGCAAATTTTCCCCTTTCACAGCAAGCTTTATTTTTTTTGATCACATTTGAACGCTAAGCTTGGGCTCATGGATGATTCCGATTACTTACGCCTGCTGACCATCGCGGCCGAGCAAGCCAACGCCTTTCTCTCCAATGCCCGCAAATGGGAGCGTGAGCGTTGGGTCTGCCAGCGTCTGCTGCAAGGGCTGAACGTGCCTTATCGCGCCGACGAGTTCGCGCCGGCCGGCGAGCCGCCGGATGTGTTGTTTCGCGATGCCAATTTCGAGGTGTTTTTCGTGCTCGACGAGGGCCGGCGCCTCAATGACGAATGGCGCGATGAACTGCAACGCCGCCGCAGCGCCTTCTCCCTGAGCCAACTGGTGCGTCGCGAGGCCAAGCCGCGACGGATCCCGGCCAATGAGTTCCTGATGCGGCTGGCCCCGACCCTGCGCAAGAAAGCTCACAACTACACCGAGCGCGGCATGGACCTGGGCGACCTGGACATCATCGCCTTTGCCAGCCTCAAGCGCGAAGTGCTGGACCTCAACAGTCACTTCCCACCGCCGACCGAATACCTGCGCCAGGGCTGGCGCTCGCTGTCACTGGTGGGGCCGACGTTTGCCCGGGTGCTGTTCGCCCACCCCGACGCGCCGGACTTTCTGCGAAGCAACCTGGGTCGCAGCATTGTGTTCGATGTCGGGATCAGCCTGTGAGCCCTTTGCAGGAACTGATCGCAACTGTGCCCCAGCAAGGTCGCGTACGCTGGATTGGCGTACGCCCCCAGGGCCATGCGCCCATGATCGAGCTGGACGCCGTGGAAGCCCGCCTGGAAGCTGGGCTCACCGGCGATCATGCGCGCCCCGGCGTGCGCAATGCGCGGCAAGTGACGCTCATCCAATGGGAGCACCTGGCCGTGATCAGCTCGCTGATGGGCCGTCCCGAGGACCGGCCTGTGCTGCCACAGGAACTGCGACGCAATATTGTGGCCAGCGGCATCAATCTGTTCAGCCTCAAGGGCCGGCGCTTTCGCATTGGCCAAGCCATTTTTGAAACCACCGGCTGGTGCCAGCCTTGTACTCGATTGGAGCGAAACCTCGGCGAAGGTACGTTCCAGGCTGTACGCGGCCATGGCGGAATCACCGCCCGGGTGTTAAAAAGTGGAATCATTCGCCTGGACGACAACCTGATCGTCGAACCCGTTCCGGCGAGCGGCTACGCGGCTTTCAAGGCCGGCTAGCCGGACGCTGTAGCGTCTTCACATTCCGCAACGTCTACCTGACGAGGCCTATATGACCAGTCGCCTGAACCCTGATGACCAGAAGCATGTCGAAGAGTACCTGCAACTGTCCCAGCACCGAGTCGAGCGCCGGCCTTTTCGGCCCTGGATGCTCCTGGTGGTGGTACTGGCCGTGACTATCGGCCTGGGCCTGTTGAGCCGACTGATCAGTTACCTGACGCTATGAGCCGCCCAGTCACACTGCCGCTCGCGCGGGTAACGGCACCGATTTCCTTTAGCCTTGCGAGATATCCCCATGACTCATCGTATTGTCATCGTTGGCGGCGGCGCCGGCGGTCTGGAGTTGGCCACCCGTCTGGGTAAGACTCTGGGCAAGCGTGGCACGGCCAGTGTGATGCTGGTCGACGCGAACCTGACCCACATCTGGAAACCACTGCTGCACGAAGTGGCCGCCGGCTCCTTGAACTCCTCCGAAGACGAACTCAACTATGTCGCCCAGGCAAAATGGAACCACTTCGAGTTCCAGCTGGGACGCATGAGCGGCCTGGATCGCGAGCGCAAGAGAATCCAACTGGCCGCCACCTATGACGAGGCCGGCGTCGAGCTATTGCCGGCCCGGGAACTGGGCTACGACACCCTGGTGATTGCCGTCGGCAGCACCACCAATGACTTCGGCACCGAAGGCGCAGCGCAGCATTGCCTGTTCCTCGACACCCGCAAACAGGCCGAGCGCTTCCATCAGCAATTGCTTCACCACTATCTGCGGGCCCACGCCGGGCAGACCGATATCGTCGAGCGCATCAGCGTCGCCATCGTCGGAGCCGGTGCGACCGGGGTCGAACTGGCCGCCGAGCTGCATAATGCCGCCCACGAACTGCACGCCTATGGCCTGGACCGGATCAAACCAGAGAACATGCACATCACCCTGATCGAGGCGGGCCCACGCGTCTTGCCAGCCCTGCCAGAGCGTATCGGCGGACCGGTGCACAAGACCCTGGAAAAACTCGGCGTCAACGTCATGACCAACGCCGCCGTCAGCCAGGTGACCGCCGACAGCCTGATTACCGCGGACGGCAAAGTGATCGACGCAAGCCTGAAAGTCTGGGCCGCCGGGATTCGCGCCCCGGACTTCCTCAAGGACGTCGACGGGCTGGAGACCAACCGGATCAACCAACTGCATGTGCTACCCACCTTGCAGACCACCCACGACGAGAACATCTTCGCCTTCGGTGACTGCGCCGCCTGCCCGCAACCCGACAGCGAGCGCAACGTACCGCCTCGCGCCCAAGCCGCGCATCAGCAGGCCTCGCTGCTGGCCAAGTCCTTGAAACTGCGGATCGAGGGCAAGGCCCTGCCCGCGTACAAATACACCGACTACGGCTCGCTGATCTCGCTGTCGCGGTTCTCGGCGGTGGGCAACCTGATGGGCAACCTGACCGGCAGCGTGATGCTCGAAGGCTGGCTGGCGCGGATGTTCTACGTGTCGCTGTATCGCATGCACCAAATGGCGCTATACGGCATGTTCCGCACGGCCATGCTGATGCTGGGCAGCAAGATCGGGCGCGGAACTGAGCCTCGGCTCAAGCTGCACTGAGGATAAAAAGCGAAGCGTCAACCGCTTGTGGGGGCGCTGAGTTTTAGAAGTGCATTGCCTGCTCGCGAAGACGGCAGTGAAATCAATATTTATCTAAACGATAAAACTCGATCTGCACAGCCAATCAATCAAACCTGAAACCGCTGCACCATCGTGTGCAGCGAATTGGCCAGCTGCGACAACTCATGGCTGGACGCGCTGGTCTGGTCCGCGCCGGAAGCCGAGCGCACCGACAAATCACGAATGTTCACCAGGTTGCGATCCACCTCACGGGCCACTTGCGCCTGCTCTTCGGCAGCGCTGGCGATCACCAGGTTGCGCTCGTGGATTTCAGTGACCGACTCTGTGATGGTCTGCAGCGCGTCCCCTGCCCGCTCTGCCATGGCCAGGGTACTGGCGGCGCGACTGGAGCTGGCCTGCATGGAATCGAGTGCCTGGGTGGCACCGCTGCGCATGCCCTGGACCATTTGCTCGATTTCCTGGGTCGATTGCTGCGTGCGATAAGCCAGCGCCCGCACCTCATCGGCCACCACCGCAAACCCACGCCCGCTCTCACCCGCCCGGGCCGCTTCAATGGCCGCGTTGAGGGCCAGCAGGTTGGTCTGCTCGGCAATGGCGCGGATCACGTCCAGCACCTTGCCGATATCCTGCGACTGGTTGGCCAGGGATTGCACCAAGCCGCCAGTCACTTGCACATCGCTGGCAAGGGCGCCAATAGCTTCGACCGTGTCGCTGACCCGCTGCTGCCCAAGGGACGCAGACTCACTGGACTGACGCGTGGCATCGGAGGTGGAAACCGCATTGCGCGCCACCTCTTCCACGGCGGTGGTCATTTCGGTGACGGCAGTGGCGGCCTGTTCAATTTCATTGTTCTGCTGTTGCAGGCTGTGGGTGCTGTCGAGCGTGACGGTGTTCAGCTCACCGGCTGCGGTGGCCAGTTGCGCGGCAGAACCGCTGATGCCCTGCAACGTCTCACGCAGATTCTGCTGCATGACTGCCAACGCTTTGAGCAAGCGGCTCACTTCGTCGTTACCATCGGTCTCGATTGGCCGGGTCAGGTCACCCCGGGCGACGTTCTCCGCAGCATTGAGTGCCTCACCCAAGGGTTTGACGATACTGCGCGTAAGCAGCATGGCCAGGGCCACCGTGGCCAGGGCGGCAAGCACAACGAACAGACTGACGATCATGCGGGAACTGGTGTAGTGCGCCTGGGACTTCTGGCTCTCTATGGAAACCTGCTTGGAGAACAGCTCCGCCAGGTCGTTGAGCTGCTTGCCGGAACCGTCCACCACGGTTTTCATGTCCACCAGCAGCAGCTTGATCAGCTCATCCCGACGCCCTTGTTCTGCCAGGGTGAAGGATTGGGCGATACCTGTACGGTAAGCGGCGAAGGTTTGCTTGAACTGGTCATAAAGCGCCTTGCCTTCAGGCGTCACGACGAGCTTTTCGTAGGCAGCGATTTTTTCGCCCAGCTCCTTGTCCCGCGTGTCCATCTGCCCGCGATACACCGCAATGTTCTTCGAGTCCTGGTCCAGGGCCATGCGCAGGGAAATGGTGCGGATCCGCAACATCCATTCGCGGATCTCATCACCGCCGCGAATGCTCGGCAACCACTGGGTTTGCACCGCTACTTCACTGTCACGAATACTCGACATCTGTCCCAGCGCGAACACCCCGAGCAACGCCACCAGCACGGCGATCAAGGCAAAACCCAACGCGGCACGAGGGGCGATATTCAGTTGACGAAGAACCATAGGGAATGCCTTTTTTTATTGTTGGCCTGAAGTGGGGCCAGGCCCCTGTCGGCGGGTTATCGGCAAGTTGTACGATGTCTTAAGTCCAATCTGCTTTATCGCACGCAAAAAAAATCCCCGTATCTTTCGATACGAGGATTTTTAATATGGTCGGGGTAAGGGGATTCGAACTCCTGACATCCTGCTCCCAAAGCAGGCGCGCTACCGGACTGCGCTATACCCCGGTAAAAAAAAGGCGACCTTTGCAAGTCGCCTTCTCGATCAGCGCTTTTGGCCTCTGATCTTAAGATTCGATTCCAGCGAGCTGGTTTCAAAAATGGTGGGTCGTGTGGGATTCGAACCTACGACCAATTGGTTAAAAGCCAACTGCTCTACCAACTGAGCTAACGACCCAAAAATGGTCGGGGTAAGGGGATTCGAACTCCTGACATCCTGCTCCCAAAGCAGGCGCGCTACCGGACTGCGCTATACCCCGTTTGAAATGGCTCCGTGACCAGGACTCGAACCTGGGACCCAATGATTAACAGTCATTTGCTCTACCGACTGAGCTATCACGGAACTGATATTTCAAGCTACAACATTGAAGCAAGCTTCAACCTCTTCTACTCTTACGCATCGCTGCGTTCGTGTGTCTGAGGCGCGCTATTCTACAATTTTAAAAACCTCTGTCAACCCCTTAAATTGCTTTCAAGACAATGATTTGCAACTTATTTTCGATTCCTTCTCAGCGAGAAGTAACCCTTGGGGTAACTGACTGCGGGGCGCACTTTACAAGCCTTTTCCTTTGAGTTCAACGGTCTGATGAAAAAAATGGCCTCGCAAAGCAAACACGCCCTGTGGCAAGCGATGGACTGTGTAGGAGCTGCCGAAGGCTGCGATCTTTTGATCTTTCGCTTCAGACCCTGGCGTCAGAGGAAAGATCGCAGCCTCGTTGCACTCGACAGCTCCTACACAACTCCTACGACACCCTCCAGCGGGAGCAAGCTCCCTCGCCACAAAAGCCTCGGCACTCTACTCAGTTGAAGACGATTTCGTCGTTCTCCACTGTACCGGTCACGGTTTCGCCCGGCATGAATCGACCCGACAGGATCAACTGCGCCAGCGGGTTTTCGATCCAGCGCTGGATCGCCCGCTTCAGCGGCCGTGCGCCATAGACCGGGTCGTAACCCACCGCAATCAGCTTGTCCAACGCCTCGTCGCTCAATTGCAGTTTCAGCTCACGCTCGGTGAGGCGACTGCGCAGGCGACCCAACTGGATCTCGGTAATGCCGGCAATCTGATCACGGGCCAACGGCTCGAAGATCACCACTTCGTCGACCCGGTTGATGAACTCCGGCCGGAAGTGCGTAGAGATCGCGTCCATCACCGCCGCGCGCTGCGCCTCGCGGTCGCCCACCAGTTCCTGGATCTGCGTCGAACCGAGGTTGGAGGTCATCACGATCACCGTGTTGCGGAAGTCCACCGTGCGCCCGTGGCTGTCGGTCAGGCGACCATCCTCCAGCACTTGCAGCAGAATATTGAACACGTCCGGGTGCGCCTTCTCGACCTCATCGAGCAGGATCACCGAGTACGGCTTGCGACGCACAGCCTCGGTCAGGTAACCGCCCTCTTCATAACCGACATAACCCGGTGGCGCACCGATGAGCCGTGCCACGGAATGTTTCTCCATGAACTCGGACATGTCGATGCGCACCATGGCCTCTTCGGTGTCGAAGAGGAACTCGGCCAGCGCCTTGCACAGCTCGGTTTTACCGACCCCGGTCGGGCCGAGGAACATGAACGAACCGCTCGGCCGATTAGGGTCCGACAGCCCGGCACGGGAGCGGCGCACGGCATTGGACACCGCCACCACCGCCTCTTCCTGACCGATCACGCGCTGGTGCAGCAGGCTTTCCATCTTCAGCAGCTTGTCACGCTCGCCTTCGAGCATCTTCGACACCGGAATGCCGGTCCACTTGGAGACCACTTCGGCGATTTCTTCCTCGGTGACCTTGCTGCGCAGCAACTGGTTTTCGCTCTTGCCATGCTGGTCGACCATTTGCAGGCTGCGCTCCAGGTCCGGGATCACCCCGTATTGCAGCTCGGCCATGCGGTTGAGGTCGCCTTTACGGCGGGCCGCTTCCAGTTCCTGACGGGACTGTTCGATCTTCTGCTGGATCTGCGCCGAGCCCTGGACTTCGGCTTTCTCCGAGTTCCAGATTTCCTCGAGGTCGGAATACTCACGCTCGTGACGAACGATCTCTTCCTGCAACCTTTCCAGACGCTTCTTCGCCGCGTCGTCGCTTTCTTTCTTCAGAGCCTGAGACTCGACCTTGAGTTGAATCAGGCGCCGCTCCAACCGATCCAGCACTTCGGGCTTGGAGTCGATTTCCATGCGGATGCGACTGGCCGCCTCGTCGATCAGGTCGATGGCCTTGTCCGGCAACTGACGGTCGGTGATGTAGCGGTGGCTGAGCTTGGCCGCCGCGATAATCGCGCCATCGGTGATCGCCACCTTGTGGTGAACTTCGTAGCGTTCTTTAAGGCCGCGCAAGATGGCGATGGTGTCTTCCTCGCTCGGTTCTTCCACCAGCACTTTCTGGAAGCGCCGCTCGAGGGCTGCGTCCTTCTCTATATATTGGCGGTACTCGTTGAGGGTGGTCGCGCCGACGCAGTGCAACTCGCCACGGGCCAACGCAGGCTTGAGCATGTTGCCCGCGTCCATCGAGCCTTCGCCCTTACCCGCACCGACCATGGTGTGCAGTTCGTCGATGAACAGGATGATCTGCCCTTCCTGCTTGGACAGCTCATTGAGCAGGGACTTGAGGCGCTCTTCGAACTCGCCACGGTATTTGGCACCGGCGATCAAGGCCCCCATGTCCAGGGACAACAGGCGCTTGCCCTTGAGGCCGTCCGGCACTTCGCCGTTGATGATGCGCTGGGCCAGGCCCTCGGCGATGGCGGTTTTACCGACGCCAGGCTCACCGATCAGTACCGGGTTGTTCTTGGTACGGCGTTGCAGCACCTGGATCGTGCGGCGGATTTCATCGTCGCGACCGATCACCGGGTCGAGCTTGCCTTCCTCGGCGCGCTTGGTCAGGTCGACGGTGTATTTGTCCAGCGCCTGGCGCGACTCTTCGTGATTGGCGTCGTTGACCGCTTCGCCGCCACGCAGGTTGTTGATGGCATTTTCCAGGGCTTTCTTGCTCACGCCTTGGCCTAGCAACAATTTTCCGAGTTTGCTGTTCTCGTCCATGGCGGCGAGCAGCACCAGCTCGCTGGATATGAACTGATCGCCCTTCTGCTGAGCCAGGCGATCGGCCTGATTGAGCAGCCGCGCCAGGTCCTGGGACATGTTCACGTCACCGGTGGGGTTCTGGATCTTGGGTAACTGGTCGAGTTCCTTAGCCAGCTCTTTGCGCAGGCTGTTGACGTCAAAGCCGACCTGCATCAGCAAGGGCTTGATGGAACCGCCCTGCTGTTCGAGCATGGCCTGCATCAAATGCGCCGGTTCGATACCGGGATGGTCCAGGCCGACGGCCAGGGACTGGGCATCGGACAGGGCCAACTGTAATTTGCTGGTTAAACGATCAATACGCATGGATCACCTTCCTAATGAGCAGGCCGGACCTTGGAAACATCCTGAATGAAGAAACCTGCCAGATACCGTTATAGATGCGGTCGATTCTGGAAGATTCAAGCCGGGCGCCCTTGATACAGATCAGAGAAGTCTAGCGTTCGATCCAGATCAGCGAAGCAAAGCGACCGGTGCGCGGGTTGCGGCGGAAGGAAAAGAAACGAGGGTCAGTCACGGTGCAGAGACCGCCACCGTAGACGGCCGTGACACCGCGTGCGGCCAGGCGCAGCCGTGCCAACGCGTAAATATCGGCCAAGAACTTGCCGGTGTTGCGGCTCGCGGCAAAGGCTTGTGCCGCCTGGGGCAGTTGCACGATGAAGGCTTCACGGACTTCCGGCCCGACTTCAAACGCCTGCGGACCGATGGCCGGGCCGAGCCAGGCAAGGATTTCATCCGCGGGCACGGCAAAGCTGTCGAGGGTGGCTTCCAGCACGCCGTTCGCCAGCCCGCGCCAGCCGGCATGGGCCGCCGCGACACGGGTGCCGGCACGGTTGCAAAACAGCACAGGCAGGCAGTCCGCCGTCATCGCCGTGCAGGCGATACCCGGCGTGTCGGTCCAACTGGCATCGGCGGTCGCCACCTGGCTCGGATCAGCCTCGACCACGGCAATGCCATGGACTTGCTGCAACCAGGCCGGGGTGATGGCGAATTGATCAGTGAGGCGACGACGGTTTTCGGCGACGGCCGTAGGGTCGTCGCCCACATGGTCACCCAGGTTGAGGCTGTCGAACGGCGCCAGGCTGACCCCACCCGCACGGGTCGTGACGCAGGCCTTGACCCGGGCCGACGCAGGCCAGTCGGGTATCAGCCAGTCATTCATCCGATGAACGCCTCGCGGTCCTGCTTGAGCAACGTCAGCAGCCAGACGAAGTCATCCGGCAACGGCGACTCCCAGCTCATGCGCTTACCGGTCGTCGGGTGATCCAGCTCCAGGAAACGTGCATGCAGCGCCTGGCGCGGGAAATTCTTCAGCGATTCGACCATGGTCTGGCTGGCAGCCGGCGGAATGCGGAAACGACCGCCGTAGGCCGGGTCGCCCACCAACGGGAAGTTGATGTGGGCCATGTGCACACGAATCTGGTGGGTCCGGCCGGTTTCCAGCTTGACCCGTACATGGGTGTGGGAACGGAAACGCTCCAGCACGCGATAATGGCTGACCGCCTGCTTGCCGCCCTCCATCACCGCCATGCGCTGGCGCTGCTGGCCGTGACGACCGATGGGGGCGTTGATCTTGCCACCCGCGGTGACGACCCCGATCACGATGCATTCATAGATGCGGCTGACGCTGCGGCTTTGCAGCTGTGTGACCAACTGTGTCTGCGCCTGGATGGTCTTGGCCACCACCATCAGACCGGTGGTGTCCTTGTCCAGGCGATGGACGATGCCGGCACGCGGCACATTGACAATGTCCGGTACGTGGTGCAGCAAGGCATTGAGCAGGGTGCCGTCGGCGTGGCCGGCGGCCGGGTGGACCACCAGGCCCGCAGGCTTGTTGATCACCAGGATGTCATCGTCTTCGTAGACGATGTCCAGGGCAATGTCCTGGGCGACCCATTCTCCCTGGGCCTCCTGTTCGGCAGTCAGTTCAAGAATGGCGCCGCCGTGGACGATGTCGCGCGGGCGGATCACCACCCCATCCACAGTCAGGCGGCCGTCCTTGATCCAGGCGGAAAGGCGCGAGCGAGAGTGCTCGGCAAAGAGTTGTGCGGCGACTTGATCGAGGCGTTGGCCGCCCAATTCGGACGGCACCTCTGCGCGAAGTTCTATTTTATCGGACATGCTCGGACTGGGCGTCGGCACAGCCTTTGGTTTCGGCTGCGCGCTTGTGGTTAAATACGGCGTCTTTTGCCCCGAGGCTTTCAACGGGGCGCTCATCATAACAGGACGGCCCCGCCCAAGACAGCGGCCGTCATAGGGACGCAAGCCGCCATGCAAGTGAAACACCTGCTGCTGATCGCCATCCTCGCATTGACTGCTGCTTGCTCGTCGAAGGAAGTCGTAGACGAAAACCTGAGCGAAGTCGAACTGTACCAACAGGCGCAGAACGACCTGGATAACAACAGTTATACCAGCGCCACCGCCAAACTGAAGGCGCTGGAGTCGCGGTATCCGTTCGGTCGGTACGCCGATCAGGCCCAATTGGAGTTGATCTACGCCAACTACAAGAACGCCGAACCGGAAGCCGCCAAGTCCGCCGCCGAGCGTTTCATTCGCCTGCATCCGCAGCACCCGAACGTCGATTACGCCTATTACCTCAAGGGCCTGACCTCCTTCGACCAGGACGTCGGCCTGCTGGCACGCTTCCTGCCGCTGGACATGACCAAGCGTGACCCGGGCGCCGCGCGCGACTCCTACAATGAGTTCGCCCAGTTGACCAGCCGCTTCCCCAACAGCCGCTACTCGCCGGACGCCAAGCAGCGCATGATCTACCTGCGCAACCTGTTGGCCTCCTACGAAATCCACGTGGCCGACTACTACCTGACTCGCCAGGCCTTCGTCGCCGCCGCCAACCGCGGCCGCTATGTAGTGGAAAACTTCCAGGAAACCCCTTCGGTGGGTGACGGCCTGGCGGTGATGACCGAAGCCTACCAGCGCCTGCACCTGGACGAACTGGCGGCCACCAGCCTGGAAACCCTCAAGCTGAACTACCCGGATCACCCCTCTCTGGTCGATGGCCAGTTCACCCCAAAGGTCGACGAAGCGGACAACCGTTCGTGGCTGAGCAAGGCGACCCTGGGCCTGATCGAGTCCCGCCCACCCCTGCCGCCAGGAGAGACACGCGCCAACCAGGACGTACAGCGCCAGTTCCAGGATGCCAAGGAAGCCATCCCGAACGAACTCAAGCCCAAGGATGAAAATGGCGACGTGATCGAGGAAGAAGAGCCTGAAAGCGAGTCCAGCGACCGCTCCTGGTTCAGCCACCTGACCTTTGGCCTGTTCGACTAAGACCAAGGTATTCACAAAAGGGAGACCCGATGGTCTCCCTTTTTTTATGCCTGGGTTTTATTGCGCTGTGCGCCGTTCCTGTCCTTGGCTAAACTGCCTGATCTCTAGTCAAAAAGCCGCCCATCATGCTTCGTTTATTGATCTTGTTCGCCGTCGTCGCCTCAGCTATCTGGATCTTTCGCGGGGTGAAGAAGACCAGCGCCCGCGCGTCCCGTCCACCCCAGGAACAGGACGCACCGCCCATGGTCCGTTGCGCCCATTGCGGCGTACACCTGCCCCGTGACCGGGCGCTGGCCCTCGAACAACAGTGGTATTGCAGCCAGGCTCACCTCGAGCAAGGCCCAGGCAGTCGTGAGCGCTGAGGCCTCAAACCCGCGCGAAAAACAGGCACAGCGCCTGCTGCGCCTCTATCACCTGTATCGCCTGAGCATCGGCATCACCCTGGTGCTGCTGATTTCCAGCAAACTGGACAACCGCCTGCTGGAGTTCGCCAATGACGACCTGCTGCGCAGTGGCAGTTGGTTGTATCTGGTGCTGAATATCCTGCTGGTGGTGTTCCTTGAGAACACCCGCCGCCCTGCCCGGCTGTTCGGCCTGGCAGTCACCGACGTGCTGCTGCTCTCGTGGCTGTTCTTCGCCGCGGGCGGTGTGCCCAGTGCCATCGGCAACCTGCTCATTGTCTCGGTGGCCATCGGCAATACGCTGTTGCGAAGCCGGGTCGGCCTGTTGATCGCCGCTGTCGCCACGATCGGTATCGTCGGGTCGACTTTTTTCCTTGGCCTGAGCGACTCAAACCGTCCCAGCAGTTATCTGCAAGCCGGCACCCTGGGGGCATTGTGCTTTGCCGCCGCCCTGCTGGTACAGGGCCTGACCCGGCGACTGGAAGCCAGTGAAACCCTGGCCGAGCAACGGGCCAGCGAGGTGATCGGCCTCGAAGCGCTCAACGCACTGATCCTGCAACGCATGCGCACCGGCATCCTGGTGCTCGACCGCGAGCGGCGCGTGCAATTAGCCAACGAAAGCGCCTTGAACCTGCTGGGCATGCACGACCTGGTCGGCCAGCGGATCGATGACTATTGCACCGCCCTGGTCGAACGCCTGCAATTGTGGCTGAACAACCCCAGCCTGCGCCCCCCCAGCCTGACCGTGACCGGCACAGGCCTGACCCTGCAACCGAGCTTCATCGCCTTGGGGCATTACGACCAGCAGCAGTTCCTGGTATTCCTTGAGGACCTGGCCCAGGTTGCCCAGCAGGCCCAGCAACTGAAACTCGCCTCCCTCGGGCGCCTCACTGCTGGCATTGCCCATGAAATCCGCAACCCCTTGGGCGCCATCAGCCACGCAGCGCAATTACTGCGCGAATCCGAGGAACTGAACGACGCGGATCGGCGTCTGACGCAGATTATTCAAGATCACTCCCAACGAATGAATCGCGTCATTGAAAACGTCCTGCAGCTGTCTCGCCGCCAGCAAACCACCCCTCAACGCCTCGACCTGCGGACCTGGCTCGACCCATTCGTCCGGCAGGCCCGCGAAAGCATGGCCGAGCACCAGCACTTGCACCTGAGCATCGACCCGGGCGACTACACCACGCTGATGGACCCCGACCAGTTGACCCAGGTAGTTGATAACCTGCTGCGCAACGCCTGGCGCCACAGCGCAATGGCCCACGAACAGGCCCAGGCCTGGCTGAAACTGTTCATCGACCCCCACAGCCAGCTGTCCACATTGGACATCATCGACAACGGCCCCGGTGTAACACCCGAGCAGCAGGCGCATTTGTTCGAACCCTTCTTTACCACCAGCAGCCAGGGCACCGGCCTTGGGCTCTATCTGTCCCGTGAGCTGTGCGAAAGCAACCAGGCCCGCCTAGACTTCAAACCACGCCAAGGCGGCGGCTGCTTTCGCATCACCTTTGCTCACGGACGGAAACAGATTTGAACAATCGCTCACGGCAACGAATCCTGATCGTCGATGACGAACCGGACATCCGCGAACTCCTGGACATCACCCTGGGCCGGATGAAACTCGACACCCGCAGCGCCAAGAACCTTGCCGAGGCCCAAGCCCTACTGGCGGGGGATGCCTTCGACCTCTGCCTGACCGACATGCGCCTGCCCGATGGCACCGGCCTGGAACTGGTGCAGCACATCCAGCAACGTTACCCCCAACTGCCCGTGGCGATGATCACCGCCTATGGCAGCCTGGAAACCGCCATCGACGCCCTCAAGGCTGGCGCCTTCGACTTCCTGACCAAACCGGTCGACCTGGGTCGGCTGCGGGAGCTGGTCACCAGTGCCCTGCGCCTGCCGCCGGTTACCACGCCGGGCACCACCCTCGAGCGCAGCCTGCTGGGCAACTCGCCCCCCATGCTCAGCGTGCGCAAGCAGATCGAAAAACTCGCCCGCAGCCAGGCTCCGGTGTACATCAGCGGGGAATCGGGCTGCGGCAAGGAACTGGTCGCCCGGCTGATCCACGAACAAGGCCCTCGTGCCAACCTGGGCTTTGTACCGGTCAACTGTGGGGCGATTCCCACGGAGCTGATGGAAAGCGAGTTTTTCGGCCATCGAAAAGGCAGTTTCAGCGGCGCCATCGAAGACAAGCCGGGGCTGTTCCAGGCCGCCCATGGCGGGACCTTGTTCCTCGATGAAGTGGCCGACCTACCCTTGGCGATGCAGGTCAAGCTGCTGCGAGCCATCCAGGAAAAGGCCGTGCGCGCCGTTGGCGGCCAACAGGAAGAAGTGGTGGATGTACGCATACTCTGTGCGACCCACAAAGACCTAGACGCCGAAGTCGCCGCCGGGCGCTTTCGCCAGGATTTGTATTACCGGCTGAACGTCATCGAACTGCGCGTCCCGCCGTTGCGTGAACGCCGTGAAGACATCGAGCTGCTGGCCAACCACATGCTTCAGCGCCTGGCAGCCAACACCGGTAGTCCACCGGCCAAGTTGCATCCCCAGGCGTTGGACGCTCTCAGGAGTTACCGCTTCCCGGGCAACGTGCGGGAACTGGAGAACATGCTCGAACGGGCCTACACCCTTTGCGAACAGCAGCAGATCGAAGCGGATGACCTGCGCCTGGCGGAGGGCAATAGCGCCAGCGAGGCGGGCACTCCCGATTTGATGAAGGTCGACAATCTGGAGGATTACCTGGAAGACGTCGAGCGTAAGCTCATCCTCCAGGCATTGGAGGAAACCCGCTGGAACCGCACGGCGGCGGCGCAACGGTTGAAGTTGTCGTTTCGGTCGATGCGGTATCGGTTGAAGAAGCTTGGGCTGGATTGAGCCACGGTTTTGAAGCTCACGCTTACCCCTGTGGCGAGGGAGCTTGCTCCCTTGCCACGGGTTTCATGTTTGCCGCCGCGACTATCTTCCGTCCGCAGGCGCCTGCTCGTCCAGAACACGATTGGCCAGTAATTCACTCAGCTCAATCAACTGCAGTACCCCCAAGGCAATATGCCGTCTCGAACCGTCAAGCTCGAAAGCCAGATCGCTGATTGTTGCGTTGGCGGAGGCCAGGGTTTCGCTGAGGTTGGTGAGGAGGCATTCGGTGTCGATGCCGGCCACGACAGTGAATAACTGGTTTGAGGCGGGTTTCTTTTTGGTTTCGGGCTTTGGGCCGAGGTAATAGTCGAGGGCGCGTTTGGCGGCTTCATCGAGCTTTTGGTGATCAGGATCGACGTGGGTTGACGAGGAACCTGTTTCTGGGGGGTTGGGTGTATCTTTAATCATTGTGCATCTCCAAGTTTTTGGAGCTGTCACCGATCGCCGCGACGCGATTGGAGGTGGCAGCTGTACGCAGGTTCGCGGACCGAACTTGGAGCTTCGGCATACCCGAAGGTATCCCACGCACAGCCAACCATGACACAACAACAAATACCGAAGCACCGTCGTCGGCTGGAATTATGCACCAAGTTAACGGGCCGCGACGCCCGGACGCTGAATTGGCAGCGACGGGAAAAGGTTAGCCAGAGTTCTTCCCACCCGGCAACCGCCAGAACTCGTCGGAAAATTCGGCTCGAATCAGAATCTTGTCCGACCATTCCCACAAAGCTTGGTCGGCTGTGAGGGCGGTGTGTATATCCGTTTCTGCGGTAACGGCTACTTAGGGTTCCGCCCTGACGGCGGGTCACTTTCGAAAAGCGCGAAAGTAACCAAAGCGCTTTTGCCCCACCACTTGGCACCTCGCCTAGGCTCGGTGTGCCCTCACTCCGGCATTGCTCCGTGGGCCGCCGCGAAGGGCCATCCATGGCCCAGCGCGGCTATCCCGGCATCCATGCCGGGATGCCCACTCCACAATGCCTGCGTTCGGCCAGCGTGGTTAACGGGGCGCCCGAGATCAACGTCCACCGCGAGGCGGCCTAACAGCCGACCTGATTTAGGGTGATCGCGTTTCTCCTGTGGGAGCGGGCTTGCTCGCGAAGGGGCCGGAGCATTCAACATATTCATCGCCTGTGCCGCCGTCTTCGCGAGCGAGCTCGCTCCCACACTGGGTCGGCGACGATCTACAGATTTTTGGCCACTGCAAATCCCTGTGGGAGCGAGCTTGCTCGCGATAGCAGTGGATCAGCTTGCATCAGCCTTGGATGTACCGCCGTCTTCGCGAGCAGGCTCGCTCCCACAATGGGATCGGAGTACGACCGGGAGAACCAGGCCGGCTGTCAGGCCGCCTCGCGAGCAAGCTTTGCTCCCACAGGTCCTGCTCAAACAGATTTGACGGGTGTACGACCGGGAGAGCCAGGTCGGCTACTAGGCCGCCTCGGGGCGGACGTTGATCTCGGGCGCCCCGTTAACCACGATGGCCGAACGCAGGCATTGATCCGTGGGCATCCCGGCATGGATGCCGGGATAGCCGCGCTGGGCCATGGATGGCCCTTCGCGGCGGCCCACGGAGCAATGCCGGAGTGAGGGCATGCCGAGCCTAGGCGAGGCACCGAGTGGTGGGGCAAAGCGCTTTTGCTTACTTTTGGCGCTCTTCCAAAAGTGAGCCGCCGTAAGGGCGGAACCCTAGGCAGCCGTTACCGCAGCAAGGGATATGTACTCGATCAACACACCGCCATCGCAAGCAAACTCGCTCCCACAGGAAAAACCGAACCTTACAACCGCCCCGCCGGCGCATACGGCGCAGGATCAATCACCGGCTCACGCCCCAACATCAAATCCGTAAACAACTGACACGACGCCGGCGCCAACACCAGCCCATTGCGATAATGCCCGCAATTCAACCACAGCCCCGCAACCCCCGGCACCTCGCCGATATAAGGAATGCCTTCAGGCGACCCAGGCCGCAACCCAGCCCAATGCCCGACCACCTCGGCACCGCCCAACGCTGGAATCAACTGCTGTGCCGAAGCCTTCAGGCTCTCCAGCGCCGTATCCGTCGGGGTCTTATCAAAGCCTTCACGCTCCAGCGTACTGCCAACCAGAATATGCCCATCACGACGCGGAATCGCATAACGCCCCTTGGCCAGGACCATGCTCGACAGAAAATCCGACGCGCACTTGTACAGAATCATCTGGCCCTTGACCGGCTCAACCGGCAACTTCAAGCCCAAGGTCTTGAGCAACTCGCCACTCCAGGCACCGGCGGCCAGCACCACCTCATCGCCACGAATTTCGCCAGCAGAACTGTGCACGCCCACTACACGCCCACCGTCGCGAATGAACCCACTGACTTCGCACTGCTCATGAAGCGTGACGTTCGGCAGCGCCAGCAAGGCAGCCTTGAGGGACTTCACCAACCGGGGATTGCGCACGTTGGCCACGTCGGCCATGTAGATCGCCCGGGAAAAACCCGCGCCCAGCACCGGCACGGCGTCGTGGACAGCCGTAATATCCACAGCCCGCATCGGGCGCCCTTGCCGCTCGGCCCAGGCCAGCGCTTCGTCCTGATCGTCCAGGTCCAGCCAATACAGACCGGTGACATGCACTTGCGGATCGATCCCGGTAGTGGCGAACAAGCGCTCGCCCAGCTGTGGATAAAAATCCTGCGACCAATGGGCCAGCGCCGTGACCGCCGGGCTGTAGCGCCAGGGGTACAACGGCGACACGATACCGCCGCCGGCCCAGGACGATTCCTGACCGACACTGGAACGGTCCAGCAGCAGCACACGCTGCCCTTCGGACGCCAGATTGAACGCCGTCAGCAGGCCGATGACTCCGCCGCCGACAATCACCACTTGCTGTTGCCTGGTCATGTTCTGATTCGACTCACTAAAACAAAGAGCGCAAAAACGCGCCCGGATAAAAGAAACTCAGCGGCCCCAACAATCCTTGGGGGTCACCCCGGCGGCAGCATTTTCGATGCTTCGTACCCCGGTATTGGTGATCTTGAAGTCACCGCATTTGTCCGTCGCCATGGACGAGCCGCTCTTGCGCACAGCCGTCAGAATGAAGCTCTGGTCCGTTGGTACCAGGTTAATGGTGTAGAAATCGTTGCCGCGGCTCAGGCCAGTCGCTTCGGTGTAGCGGTTGTTCTTCGAGTAGTAGCGCTCGAGAATCTGCGCCTGCTCTGATAACAGCCCGGCAATTTCGGTGCGCCGGCCCTTCTTCATGTATTCGGTCAGGCTCGGATAGCCAATGGTGATCACGATACCGATGATCGCAATCACGATCATGATTTCGATCAAGGTGAAACCCCGGTTGGATCTGCGCATGCCTTGCCTCTTCATTGTATTTGCCGCCACATGATGCGACGACTGCCGCCCACGGATTTTTCCAGCAGCTCGGTGATATTGCCGCTGGAGTCGTTGACGATCATGTTGGTGGCCCCGCTGGCGCTGACCACAGCGCTCAAGGTCGGGATACCACCCGTGAACACCACCCCGCTGGAAATCGTGTCGGAGCTGTTGAGTGTGCCATCACCGTTGGTATCGAGCACCGCATAGTTGAGCATCTTACCGTTGAACGCATCCAATTCGATCAGTTTGCCGGTACCGAAGCTGGCGCACGGGTCGGTGGTGTCCACGGCGGCCGTGGTAAAGACCACGCGCCCTAGCACCAGGTTGGCCGGGTTGATTACCCGCTCCCCGGTCAGCGCATTGTTGTACACCAACGGCAGGTACCAACCCTTTTTCGTCGGATAAGCCACGTCGGTCTGGCTGGTGGTCACGAACTGCCCCGTGTTGCCTGAGAACACACCCGTGATCGACTGGGCCTGCAGGCTCGACACGGTGATTTGCCCGGCACCGCCGGTGGCGTCCCATATCGAGTAGAACCCTTGCAGGTCCTTGTTGAGTTTATCAGCCGTTTCGTTGAACTTGCCGGTGCCGAAAAACACCTGGGTACCGCCCTGCGGGTTGTCCGCCAGCAGCGGTTGAACGGTGATCGGCTGGGTCGAGCCCCCGGGGGCGGTGAACAACGGCTGGCCGGAAAATGCCACGCCCCAGGTGGTCGGAGAGGTGCCGCTGAGGTCGAACTTCCACATCCGCCCTTTCAGGTCGCCACCGTATGCCGCCTGCACCACATTCTGGGAGTTGACCCGCAGCTTGACCGACGACAAGCCATTACCGGTCTCGTTGCTGTTAACAACAATTTTCCTGATCAACGAGCCGTCACGGATATCCACCACGTACAATGCCGCGACACCGCTGTTGCTGCCGTAGCCGTTGGAGATGAACGCCGCCCAGCGCCCATCCGCCAGGCGGGCGACTTCGGGGCGGGCGTAGGCGTAACCCAGGTCATTGAAGGCGTTGGTCGTGTTGGCAACGGCTGGCGCGCTGATTTCCCACAATGCCCGCAACACATTGCCCGCCGTCGCATCGAACAGCTGGACCGCGAAGAATGTCTTGCCCCCGGCACCGGTGCCACCCAAGGCCACCGTCTTCCAGGCACTCCCCGATTGCGTATCGAATACGCCGATCTGTCCGTCCACTAAAAACTTGTGGCTCACACCATTGACGTAGGTAGTGTCGGCAATGCTCTGCAACGATGGCAGCACGCTCGACGGCATATAAGCATAGCGCCGCGTACCGTTTGCACTGTTGATGACGCTGAAAAAACCGTCGTTGGCGTTCACCACCAGGCTGGTGTTCATGTTCGCCGCCTTGGTCGTCAGGTACGTGCTGTAGCTGGTGTCGTTGAGCAAATCCGCAGCGGTCTGTTCATTGGGTGATGCCAGTACCAGCGGCGAATTGATGATGTCCCCCAGCAAGACACTGCGCACCTTCAAACCGGTTTTGTTGACGCCCTTGCTCCACTCCACTAGGTCGTTACCGGTGACCCCCGTCGGTAGGCTCTGGCTGAGGCTGGTTTGCTGAGCCGTCGAAAAGTTGCTGTAGGCCAGGGTCACGGGCACGTTGGTCGCCGTGTTCCAGGATTGGTAAATCGGTGCCGTGGCGCCGGGCACGATGGCGGTGTCGGTGGTCCACTGCACCGCGGCCCTGTTGACCGTACCTGTCGCGGTGAAGCCGAACGCCCGGAGCGTACCGCGCCAGTCCTTGGGGTTATAGGTGGTCTGGTAGTAACTGGAGGTACTGGACAACGTGGCGGCGTTGGTCGTACCAGCGCCCCCGGAACCGGCCTTGGAAGTGATATCGCTCAGGGCGGAGGCCAATGCTGAGTTCAGGCCTTCGCTGTCGCTCGCTTGGTAATACTTGCCTGCGCCATAGCGAGCGGCGTCGGACAACATCGGGTTGCTGGCGGTAAACCCCACGGTGTAGGTATTGAGGTACTGCCGGGGAAAATCCGTGGCATTCCAGCTCTGGCCGGTGGCGTCGGTGCCGGTGGAACGCATATCGATGTCGAAGGCAAACTTGGCGATGTCATCCAGGTAAAGCGTGTCACCCTCGCCATCACCATTGAGATCGGCGCCATCGTTGTTGATGCCATCCCAATTCGGCAGCCGAGCCAAGCCCAGCGGGTCGTTGGTGGGGAACGTCCGATCAAAGGTGGGTAGACCGTCAGTGATCACCACGCCGAAATTTTTCTGGCAACGGTACTGGATCGGGCTGGTGTAGGTGCTCGGCGTGCCGTTGAAGTAAGGCGCCATGCCCCTGAAGTAGCGGGTGACTTCGTAATAGCTCTCGGCCAGCGGCGTATTCGCCACGGCACCCAAACCGTTGATCGCATTGATCAGGGCACTGTAGTTGCTGTTGGCCTGGGCCTGGGTCACGCTGCCGCTGACCGGCGACAGGTCGCTGATGGCACGGGCAATGTAGCCCCCAGGGCCGGAGTTGCTGAAGCTGGGTGGGTTGAAGGTGGCGAGGCCGATGCGTAGGGCGCGGTTATTGGCGACCAGATCGTTGGACACGCTCTGTGCCACGTTGATTCGGTAGTCATCAGGTATTGAGCCGCTGGTGAAGTCCCGGTTCGACCCATTGGACAAGGTCAGCAAATAAGACAGGTATTTGGCTGTGTAACGCGTATTCCCGTTACCCACCGGGTCGGGGAGTCTCAGGCAGACATCTCCAAGATCGCTTCGATAAAAGCCATACCAGTTGCCCGCCTTGGAACAACCGCCTCGGGACAGGCTCGCCAGCAAAACATTGCCATCGTCCATATCCAGTCTGGCAATGCTGTTGCAGTGATTATTCGACTCGCATGTATAAACAGTCGGCCGGGACACATTCGGATCAAACCCCGCCGCCCAGATAATGTTGTTCATGCTCCCCGAATCATCGATCAGCAGCATCACGTTGGGCGTAACGGCGGCCGCACTCAACAAGGGCGAATCCGAAGGCGTGAACGCATAGACCGGGGCCGCCAGGTAAAGGCCCAGCAACGCCCCCCACAACGCCTGCCACCTGCCGCGAAGCACCTTAGTATTTCGCATAGATGCTCTCCACCACGCTGCGCTGGTTATTGCCCACCACCGCCACCGCCGTGATCCGGTACAGCGTCGCTGAGGTATTGACCGGGACGTTGACCGCCGCAAGCGTAGTGCCGATGTTCTGCACACCATAAAACCCGCCGGCAGCGGCAACCCAGGTCACCCCCGAGGATGAATAATGCCCTGCCGCCTTAACGGTCGCCGACTCGGGCGGCGGCGCACATTGGATCGTGGTGGTACAGACGGGCAAGGAATAGGTCTCGACCTGCACCGCACTCTCACCCACCCTCAACGCAGCCTCGGCGATCTGGAAGGACTGGTTGCGTTGCATGACGCTGCTGGTCATTTTTTCCTGAAGCGTGGCGCTCTGCATCGACGACAGGCCAATCAGCGTCAGCAACAACAGGAAAACCAGGCTGACCAGCAGTGCCATGCCCCGCTGGCGATGCTTGAGACTCATCGATCGCCCCCTCATAGAAGCCGGTTGCGCAAAGCGGCAACCACATTGAAGGTCTGCTCGCGCACGGTGTTTCTCGGATCAAAGAGCGTCAGGCTCAGGCGCACGCTGCGGATCAGTGCCGGGTCTGCCGGGTTGCCGGTGTAGCTCGACGCTGCGATGTCCGTGGCGCTGCCGGCCACGCCAAACATCACGTCGAACGCCCGTACGTTGTCCACCAGCACCGACAGGGTCGGCGGATTGCCGGTGCCGCTGCCCAGCAGCAATTGGTTGTTGTTGAAGCTGTAGACCAGTCGGCGGATCGGGAAGGCCAACTGCCCCGCCGCTGGCACCCGTGCTTTCGAGTAGGCCGTCGCCGAGGTACGGCAATCGGAGGCGACGGTCCAGGTCGGCACGCTGCCGCCACTCCCGATGTCCGCTGTTACCAGGGTCAATCTCCGGTTGGTGTTATCCCAGCGGATTGGAGTGGTCTGGCTGGCAGCGAAACTGTTATCCGTTGAAGCGTCGATGATGGTCGCCAGGCAACCGAACATGCCCACCATGCGAATCTCCTGGACCATTTTGCTCAAGGCAAATCGCGCGTCCTCCTGCATCACCGCGGCGGCACTCTGGCTGACATAGGTATTTTTGGCGGCAATGAAAATCTGCACGACACCCAGCACGACGATCAGGCTGAGCACCAGCGCGATCATCAGCTCGATCAGGCCAAAACCACGACTGTGCCTGTTCATGGCTTCGTTCCTAGCGGATCGACAGCGACGCGGCTGGTCAGCACGAAGCTGCGCCGTGCCTCGGCCGCGTTGGTGGTGTTGGCGGCCCGGTCGTCGTCCCAGGAAATGGTGATGGTATAGACCCGCTGGTTCAGCGCAATGGTGCCAGTGGCCGTGGCGCCGCCGAAGGCAATGATATTGGTCTTGAAATCGTACAGGTCCTGGTCCCGGGCCACGTTGAGGTTCGGCGAGCTGGGCGGTGTGAGGGTGTAGTCGGCACCGGAGTTGGCGCGAATGCGGTCCAGCAGGTCGTAGGCAATGAAGCTGGCCTGGCTGGTCATGCGCGAACTGTCGGTGTACTTGAGCGCATTGAGCTGGATCATCGCCGCCCCCAGCAAACCGACGCCGAGAATCAGCACCGCCACCAGCACTTCGATCAAGGTCATGCCGGCCTGTGCCCTCTTACTGCAACCCCTCATCCGCAACTTCCACCCAATACGATTCTTCCATTGAGACAAACACTCAGCGTCCTGCTCTGCGCCCCGCGTACATAATTGAAACTCACCGGCGTGGCCGGTGCCGACAACCCGCCGAGGTTGTTGAAATCAATATTGTTCACCTCTGAGGTTAGCGTCAGAGTCGCGCCGCTGCTCATTGCTGGAACAACCCGCAATACAATGGCCTGCGTTCCCGTACTGTCATACACCGTCAGTTCGCCGCTCCAGACACTGTCCTGGGCCGTGGGACGAATGCGTGTAGTGACACCACGGTCGATCGCCTCCATCCGGGCAAAGTTCAACGCCCGGCGCAAGTCGCCGATCTCGGTATCAGCCTTGGTGCTCTGCAGCGAGCCGGTGAATGACGGCACCGCCATGGTGATCAGGATCAGCAACACGCCAAGGGCCACCAGCACCTCGATCAGCGTGAAACCTTTTGTACGAAGATCCATCGATGCCCTCCGTTGCCGTCGGCTATACCTGCTTCTACACGCTAGAACAAACCACCGCCGTATGTGCGGTTGTTTCGGTTTACCGCGCTCGTCGTTTTCGTACTCCAGGGAGGAGACGTCATGTATCAACAGGGCTTCAGCCTGATCGAACTGCTCATGGGACTGGCAATCGCCGCAATTGTTCTGCCGTGGGCCGGCGCGAGCTACAAAGAGCTGATCGAATCCATCGAACGCGAGGACACCGCGCAATTGCTGATCAGCGGGTTACGCATTGCCCGCAGCGAAGCCATCACGCGTAACCATCGAGTTTTGATCCAAGGAATAGATAATGACTGGGGCAAGGGCTGGCGAATCATGCTGGACAACAAGGAGAAAACCTTGCTGATGGAACGCACCGCAAACGCCCGTGTGATCGGCAACCAGCCGATGAGACGCAGGGTGTGGTTCGGCAACCAGGGAGCAGCCCTGTACCCCAGCGGCGCATTCCTGGCCGGCAGGCTGCATGTCTGCGCCAAGCGCGGACCGGTCAGCCACCATCAAGTGATACTGGCGCCCTCCGGCCGCGTCCACCTGGAAAGCGTCGAAGCCGAACAGGCGCTGTGCGAGAAAGGACTTAAAGCAAGGAGCGCACGCGCAGCTCTTTCGGCATCGAGAACGTGATGTTCTCCTCGCGACCGGCCAGTTCATCGGCACCCGTTGCGCCCCAGGCCTGCAACTGCTGAATCACGCCGCGCACCAGGACTTCCGGCGCGGAAGCGCCGGCGGTGATGCCAATGCGCTCGACCCCGTCGAACCAGTTGCGTTGCATGTCCTCGGCACCGTCGATCAGGTAGGCCGGTGTGGCCATGCGCTCGGCCAGCTCACGCAAGCGGTTGGAGTTGGAACTGTTAGGGCTGCCGACGACCAACACCACATCGCATTCGTTAGCCAGTTGCTTGACCGCATCCTGGCGGTTCTGGGTGGCGTAGCAGATATCATCCTTGCGCGGCCCGCCGATGGCCGGAAAGCGCGAGCGCAGGGCATCGATCACACGGCTGGTGTCGTCCATGGACAGGGTCGTCTGGGTAACAAAAGCCAGGCTCTCAGGGTTACGAACCTGCAAGGCCGCCACGTCTTCCTCGTCTTCGACCAGGTAGATCGCACCGCCGTTGCTGGCATCGTACTGGCCCATGGTGCCTTCGACTTCCGGATGGCCTTCATGGCCGATCAGGATGCATTCGCGACCGTCACGGCTGTAGCGCGCCACTTCGATGTGCACCTTGGTCACCAATGGGCACGTCGCGTCGAAGACCTTCAGGCCACGACCGGCGGCTTCGGTGCGTACCGCCTGGGAAACTCCGTGGGCGCTGAAGATCACGATGACGTCGTCCGGCACCTGGTCCAGTTCCTCGACGAAAATGGCGCCGCGGCTGCGTAGGTCTTCAACGACGAATTTGTTGTGGACCACTTCGTGGCGCACGTAGATCGGCGGCCCGAAAACTTCCAGGGCGCGGTTGACGATTTCGATCGCCCGGTCCACACCGGCGCAGAAGCCACGGGGGTTGGCGAGTTTGATTTGCATGCTGTGCCTCGTGTCTGTGGGAGCGAGCCTGCTCGCGATGCGGTGGGTCAGTCAACTCGACGGTGGCTGTAACTCAGCCTTCGCGAGCAGGCTCGCTCCCACAGGTATTGTGGGAGCGCTAATTGCCGTTAACTCTTAAACCGCCTTGACCTCAAGGATTTCAACTTCGAAGGTCAAGGATTTGCCCGCCAGCGGATGGTTGAAGTCCACGGTCACCTGAGCGTCGTCGAAAGCCTTCACTACACCCGGCAGCTCGGTATTGGCCGCGTCGTTGAAGATCACCAGCAAGCCCTGGGACAGTTCCATGTCCTGAAACTGGGAGCGTGGCATGGTCTGCACGTTTTGCGGGTTGGGCTGACCAAAGGCGTTTTCTGGCGGTACGACCACGGTGCGCTTGTCGCCAGCCTTGAAGCCGAAGATCGCCGCTTCGAAGCCTGGCAGCAGGTTGCCATCACCGACCTTGAACACCGCCGGGGCCTTGTCGAAGGTGCTGTCGACGGTGTCACCGTTTTCCAGATGCAGGGCGAAGTGAAGCTTCACTTCAGTGTTTTGAGCGATACGCTGCTCAGTCATGGATGGCTTCTCCGGTTTTCTTGCTCTTGAACATGTCCAGGGCGAGCATCACGGCACCCACGCTGATGGCGCTGTCGGCAAAGTTGAACGCCGGGAAATACCAGCGGTTCTGCCAATGCACCAGAATGAAATCGATGACGTGGCCCAGGGCGATGCGGTCATAGAGATTGCCCAAGGCGCCACCGAGCACCAAGGCCAGCGCCACCGCCAGCCAGGTCTCATTGCGCCCCAAACGTTTGAGCCAGACCACCAGCACGGCGCTGACCACGACGGCAATCAAGGCGAAGAGCCAGCGCTGCCAGCCCGAACTGTCGGCCAGGAAGCTGAATGCCGCCCCGGTGTTGTAGGCCAAGGTCCAGCTGAAGTAGTCGGGAATGATCACGATCTGCTGGTACATGGTCAGCGAGCTCTCGAAGTAGTGTTTGCTGGCCTGGTCGATGACCAGTACCAGCACACTCAACCAGAGCCAGCCCAGCCGCCCGAAGCGGCCCGCCGCGTTAGGCATAATGACGAACCTCACCGGTGCCGCTGATGTTGTCGACGCAACGACCGCAGATTTCTGGATGCTCCGGGTTCACGCCAACGTCTTCGCGGCAGTGCCAGCAACGGGCGCACTTGGTGTGGTTCGACTTGACGATCTTCAGTTTCAGGCCGCTGACTTCAGTGGTCACTGCATCGGCCGGCGCCTGCACGAAAGGTGCAACGCTGGCGGTGGAGGTGATCAGCACGAAGCGCAGCTCGTTGCTCAGCTTGGCCAGATCGGCACTCAGGGCGTCTTCGGCGTAGAGGGTCACTTCGGCCTGCAGGTTGCCACCGACGGCCTTGGCCGCGCGCTGGATTTCCATCTCCTTGTTGACCGCCGCCTTGACCGCCATCACGCGATCCCAATACGCGCGGTCCAGCTCGAAGCCTTGCGGCAGTTCGGTCAGGCCTTCGTACCAGGTGTTGAGCATCACCGATTCGTTACGCTTGCCCGGCAGATACTGCCACAGCTCGTCGGCGGTGAACGCCAGGATCGGTGCGATCCAGCGCACCAGCGCCTCGCTGATGTGGAACAGCGCGGTCTGGCACGAACGACGGGCCTTGCTGTTGGCGCCAGTGGTGTACTGGCGGTCCTTGATGATGTCGAGGTAGAAACCACCGAGCTCCTGCACGCAGAAGTTGTGGATTTTGGAGTAGACGTTCCAGAAACGGTACTCGCCGTAGTGCTCCTGCAACTCGCGTTGCAGCAACAGGGTACGGTCCACGGCCCAACGGTCCAGCGCAAGCATTTCTTCGGCCGGCAGCAGGTCGGTGGCCGGGTTGAAACCGGTCAGGTTGGAAAGCAGGAAGCGCGCGGTGTTACGGATGCGCCGGTAGGCGTCCGCGCTGCGCTGCAGGATCTGCTCGGAAACGGCCATCTCGCCGGAATAATCGGTGGACGCAACCCACAGGCGCATGATGTCGGCGCCGAGGGTGTCGTTGACCTTCTGCGGTGCGATCACGTTGCCCAGGGACTTGGACATCTTGCGGCCGGACTCGTCGACCGTGAAACCGTGGGTCAGCAACTCGCGATACGGCGCGTGGTTGTCGATGGCGCAACCGGTCAGCAGCGACGAGTGGAACCAGCCGCGGTGCTGGTCCGAGCCTTCCAGGTACAGGTCGGCACGCGGGCCGGTCTCGTGGCCCATTGGGTGCGAACCGCGCAGCACGTGCCAATGGGTGGTGCCAGAGTCGAACCAGACGTCCAGGGTGTCGCTGATCTTGTCGTACAGCGGCGCTTCGTCACCCAGCAACTCGGCGGCATCCATCTTGAACCAGGCGTCGATGCCTTCGGCTTCGACGCGCTTGGCCACGATCTCCATCAGTTCGACGGTGCGCGGGTGCAACTCGCCGCTTTCCTTGTTCAGGAAGAACGGGATCGGCACGCCCCAATTGCGCTGGCGGGAGATGCACCAGTCCGGACGGTTGGCGATCATCGAGTGCAGGCGCGCCTGGCCCCAGGCCGGCACGAACTGGGTTTCTTCGATGGCCTTGAGCGAACGCTGGCGCAGGGTATCGCCGCTGGTGGGCTGCTTGTCCATGCCGATGAACCACTGCGCGGTGGCGCGGTAGATCAGCGGGGTCTTGTGCCGCCAGCAGTGCATGTAGCTGTGTTCAATGACGGTGGTGTGCAGCAGCGCGCCAACTTCGGTCAGCTTGTCGACGATGGCCGGATTGGCTTTCCAGATGAACTGGCCGCCAAAGAACTCCAGCGACGGTGCGTACACGCCATTGCTCTGCACCGGGTTGAGGATGTCGTCGTTGACCATGCCGTATTTCTTGCAAGTCACGAAGTCGTCGACGCCATAGGCCGGCGCGGAGTGAACCACGCCAGTGCCCGCGCCCAGTTCCACGTAGTCGGCCAGGTACACCGGCGACAGGCGGTCATAGAACGGATGACGGAAATTGATCAGCTCCAGCGCCGAACCTGGCGCGGTGGCAACCACCGATCCTTCGAGGTTGTAGCGCGCCAGGCAGGATTCGACCAACTCTTCGGCCAGCACCAACAGCTTGTCGCCGACGTCGACCAGGGCGTAGTTGAATTCCGGGTGGACGTTCAGCGCCTGGTTGGCCGGGATGGTCCACGGGGTGGTGGTCCAGATGACGATCGACGCCGGCTTGGCCAGCTTGCCCAGGCCGAAGGCCGCGGCCAGCTTGTCTTCATCAGCGATCGGGAACGCGACGTCGATGGTCGAGGACTTCTTGTTCTCGTACTCGACTTCCGCCTCGGCCAGGGCCGAACCGCAATCGAAGCACCAGTTCACCGGCTTGAGGCCCTTGAACACGAAGCCACCCTCGACGATTTTCGCCAGGGCACGGATTTCGCCGGCTTCGTTCTTGAAGTCCATGGTTTTGTACGGGTTGGCGAAGTCGCCCAGCACGCCGAGACGGATGAATTCGGACTTCTGCCCTTCGATCTGCTCGGTGGCGTAAGCACGGCACAGTTCGCGGGTCTTGTCCGCGCCCAGGTTCTTGCCGTGAGTCACTTCGACCTTGTGCTCGATCGGCAGGCCGTGGCAGTCCCAGCCTGGGACATACGGCGCATCAAAACCCGACAGGGTCTTGGAGCGGATGATCATGTCCTTGAGAATCTTGTTCAGCGCGTGACCGATGTGGATAGTGCCGTTGGCGTACGGAGGGCCGTCGTGCAGGACGAACTTCGGACGATCCTTGCCAATTTCGCGCAACTTTCCGTACAGGCCAATGCTGTCCCAACGCTGCAGAATCTGTGGTTCGCGCTGAGGCAGGCCGGCCTTCATTGGGAAGGCGGTGTCCGGAAGGTTTAGCGTGGCTTTATAGTCGGTCATTTAAGGCTCTTCATTAGCGATTGGCGCTGGTTGCGGCAAGGGCACGGGCGGCGGCGATATCTGCATGGATCGCCGTCTTGAGCGCCTCCAGAGAGGCAAAACGCTGCTCTTCACGCAGCTTATGGTGGAAAACCACCGTCAAACGCCGGTCATACAGATCGCCGGCAAAATCCAGAACATGTACTTCAAGGTGGGCCTTACCATCGCCCTGGACCGTGGGTCGCACGCCGATGTTGGCGACGCCGGGCCAGGTCTTGCCGTCGATCTCGACACTCACCAGGAACACCCCGGTCAGCGGCACACGACGACGCTTGAGTTGCACGTTGGCCGTCGGCGTGCCCAATTGGCGCGCCAGTTTCTGCCCGTGCAGGATCCGCCCGGCAATCCGGTACGGCCGGCCAAGCAAGCGCTCGGCCAATTCGAAGTCGCCAGCCGCCAGGGCATTGCGGACCTGGGTGCTGCTGACACGCAAGCCATCGATCTCGACCGTCTGCGCCGCTTCGACAGTGAAGCCCTGGGTCATACCGGCCTGTTGCAGGTAATCGAAATCCCCGGAGCGGTCGCAGCCAAAGCGGAAATCATCGCCGACTTCCAGATGCTTCACATCAAGACCGCCCACCAGGATGGTATCGACGAATTCGGCGGCACTGAGCTTGCTCAGGCGCTGGTTGAAGGCCAGGCACAGGACCCGGTCGACGCCTTCGGCGGCCAGCAGTTGCAGCTTGTCCCGCAACCGGGCCAGACGGGCCGGGGCGGTTTCCGGGGCGAAAAACTCCCGCGGCTGCGGCTCGAAGATTACCACGCAGCTCGGCACGCCCAATTCCAGCGCACGCTCGCGCAGCCGCGCCAGGATAGCCTGGTGACCACGGTGAACACCGTCAAAGTTGCCAATAGTGGCGACACAGCCCCGATGTTGGGGGCGCAGGTTGTGGAGGCCTCGAACCAGCTGCATAACGCGCTTCTTGCTCATAAAGTGGCCGATTATAACCACACCCGGCGGTCGACGACAGGCAACACCGCACCCCAAAGTGATCGAACCGACAAAACCACTGCCCGACCCGGGATTATCGAGGGCCGCTCCTCAGCTCAAGGCCTTGCGGTTGAAGTCGCGCAGACGGAACCCCATCAGCAGCAACATGCCGAAATACGCCACCACGCCGGCAACCACCAGAGCCCCCAGGCGCAGGAAACGCTCGAGCATCTGCCCTTCGCCCCAAGCCGGCATGAAATGCATCGCCCCCAGCAAAACCGCCGACATCACCGCCACGGCGACCAGCAGCTTGAGGCCGAACTTGCCCCAGCCCGGCTGCGGTTGATACATCTTCTGCTTGCGCAACTGGTAAAACAGCAACCCGGCGTTGAGACACGCGCCGGCGCTGATCGCCAGGGCCAGGCCGGCGTGGGCCAACGGGCCGATAAGCAACAGGTTGAACAATTGGGTCATCGCCAGGGTGAAAATGGCGATTTTCACTGGTGTGCGAATGTTCTGCTGGGCATAGAACCCCGGCGCCAGCACCTTGATCACGATGATCCCGAGCAAGCCCACCGAGTATGCGATCAACGCACGCTGGGTCATCAAGGCGTCGAACGCATTGAATTGACCATATTGGAACAGCGAAACCGTCAGCGGCTCAGCCAGGATTCCCAGGGCCAGGGAACAGGGCAAGACCAGCACGAAACACAGGCGCAGGCCCCAGTCGAGGATGCGCGAGTATTCCTGGCGGTCCTGACTGGCGTAGGTCTTGGCCAGGGTTGGCAGCAGGATCGTACCCAGGGCCACACCCAGCACGCCGGACGGCAACTCCATCAAACGGTCGGCGTAATACATCCACGACACCGAGCCGGCCACCAGGAAGGAGGCAAAGATGGTGTTGATGATCAGGGAAATCTGGCTCACCGACACCCCGAGGATCGCCGGCAACATCTGCTTCATCACCCGCCACACGCCGCTGTCGCGCAGGTTCAGCCGTGGCAGCACCAACATGCCGATCTTTTTCAGGTGCGGCAGTTGATAGAGTAATTGCGCCAGGCCGCCCACCAGCACTGCCCAGCCCAGGGCCATCACCGGAGGATCGAAATACGGCGTCAGGAATACTGCGAACACGATCATGCTGACATTGAGCAAGGTCGGCACGAAGGCCGGTACGGAAAAGCGGTTCCAGGTATTGAGGATCGCCCCCGCCAGGGACGACAGGGAAATCAGCAATATATAAGGAAAGGTCACCCGCAGCAGGTCCGAGGTGAGCTGGAACTTTTCCGGGGTGTCAGTGAAACCCGGGGCCGTGGCCCAGATCACCCAGGGCGCGGCGAGCATACCGGCAGCCGTGACCAGCGCCAGCACCAACGTCAGCAGACCGGTGACGTAGGCAATGAATGTGCGGGTCGCTTCGTCGCCCTTTTGGCTTTTATATTCCGCCAGGATCGGCACGAAGGCCTGGGAGAACGCCCCCTCAGCGAAGATCCGCCGCAGCAGGTTGGGCAATTTGAAGGCGATGAAGAAGGCGTCGGTGGCCATCCCGGCACCAAATATCCGCGCAATCAACGTATCGCGAACGAACCCCAGGACGCGGGAAAGCATCGTGATAGAGCTGACGGCAGCCAACGATTTGAGCAGATTCATGAAAAGAGTTTTTGCCTGTCGATAAACAGCAGGCGAACAACGCGCCCACTTGTGCGATACTCCGCGCCGCTAAACAGTGCAGAGCCAAAGCCCGCGAGTTTACAGGTCGCACGCCGGAAAGAAATCCTTCGGTGCGCAGCACCTGCCATTCAGCGGAACGCGTCACCCGCCCTTGACAAGACTTCAACTCATCGGCATGATTCGCGGCCTATTTTGTTTGCTATTTCCCAAAAAGTCTTTCGAGGAGCTCGACGGTGGCCAACACACCTTCCGCCAAAAAACGTGCAAAACAGGCTGAGAAGCGTCGCAGCCACAACGCCAGCCTGCGTTCCATGGTCCGTACCTACATCAAGAACGTAGTTAAGGCCATCGACGCAAAAGACGCTGAAAAAGCTCAAGCTGCTTACGTTCTGGCTGTGCCAGTTATCGACCGTATGGCCGATAAAGGCATCATCCACAAGAACAAGGCTGCTCGTCATAAGAGCCGCCTGAATGGCCACGTAAAGGCCCTGAACGTTGCCGCTGCTGCCTAAGCGACACGCTCATTAAAAAACCGACCTCAGGGTCGGTTTTTTATTGCCTGCGGTTTAATACCCCTCCTTGCGGGAGCGATGGATCCGCTTGTCCCAATACTGAGCGCACAGGCTCACCCCTACATTGGTTCTCGGACGCTGTATATCCACTGCTCACCACAGGCCCCTTATGGGAGCGAGCCCGCTCGCGATGGCGCCAGTGAAAACAGACACCTGCACTAACGCCCCGCACTACCCCCCAAAACTGAAAACCACCGGCTTGGGCGAAGGACTGAACCGGTCACCAATCTGGACACCCGTTACAATTTCCCTCGCCCCGAGGCGGCACGCACTCATAAGTCAGCGCGAACCAGCGCCCTTCGCACCACTGGAAAGTCTTTTTTGCAGGTGTCGCGCCAAGGACCCTCTGGCGACTACCCCACCGAAGCCGGAACGCCGCCAACGCCGAAGCCCCGACAAAAACCGAACACCCCAATGCAAACAACAACAAAAACACACGCACACGAATCCCTTCGCGCCAAAAGCACAACAAATCCATGAAAAAAAAAGCGAGCCGATCGGCTCGCCCGCTATTCGCGACTTAACGCCAAGGCAAGATCGGAATAGCCGTCACCGCGTTCTGCGGGCTGCCCTCGATCACGCGATCACTGTAGACCAGGTACACCAGCGTATTGCGCTTCTTGTCGAGGAATCGCACCACTTGCATGGTTTTGAACACCAGCGAAGTGCGCTCGCGGAATACCTCTTCGCCATCCTTGAGCTCACCCTTGAAGCTGATAGGCCCCACCTGACGGCAGGCGATGGACGCCTCGGCGCGATCCTCGGCCAGGCCCAGACCGCCTTTCACGCCGCCGGTCTTGGCCCGCGACAGGTAACAGGTCACGCCGTCCACCTTGGGATCGTCGAACGCCTCGACCACGATCCGATCGTTCGGCCCGACAAACTTGAACACCGTCGACACCCGACCAATTTCTTCGGCCGAAGCCAGCAGCGGTACTGCCAACAGCAAGCCGATCAACCCTTTTGCCAAACTCATGATTTTTCCTTAGACGAGGATCAAGTTGTCACGGTGAACCAGCTCGGGCTCCGCCATGTAACCCAACAGACCGACAATCGCATCAGACGACTGACCGATGATTTTCTGCGCTTCCAGCGCGCTGTAGTTGGCCAGGCCCCGAGCGATCTCGCGACCGTCCGGGGCCACACACACCACCATTTCGCCCCGACGGAAACTGCCCTGGACCAGCTTCACACCGACCGGCAACAGGCTTTTGTTGCCCTGGGACAGAGCCGACACCGCGCCAGCGTCCAGCACCAAGGTGCCACGGGTCTGCAGATGCCCAGCCAGCCACTGCTTGCGTGCCGCCAACATGCCGCGCTCCGGGGAGAGTAAGGTGCCGATGCGCTCGCCGGCTTTCAGACGATCCAGCACCCGCTCCAAGCGTCCACCAACAATGATGGTGTGAGCCCCGGACCGCGCCGCCAGACGCGCAGCGCGCAGCTTGGTCTGCATGCCGCCACGGCCCAGCGCACCACCAGTGCTGCCCGCCACCGCGTCCAGCGCCGGATCGTCGGCACGGGCTTCGTAGATCAGTTTGGCATCGGGATTGTTGCGCGGATCGGCGTCGAACATGCCGTCGCGATCCGTGAGAATCACCAGCAGGTCCGCTTCCACCAGGTTCGCCACCAGCGCGGCCAGGGTGTCGTTATCGCCGAAACGGATCTCGTCGGTAACCACCGTGTCGTTCTCGTTGATCACCGGGATGACTTTCAGCTCCACCAGCGCCCGCAAGGTACTGCGGGCATTGAGGTAGCGCTTGCGGTCGGACAGGTCGTCGTGGGTCAGCAGGATCTGCGCCGTATGGCGACCGTGCTCGGCGAAACTTGATTCCCAAGCCTGCACCAAGCCCATCTGGCCAATGGCGGCGGCAGCCTGCAGCTCATGCATCGCGCTGGGTCGCGACGCCCAGCCCAAACGACTCATACCGGCTGCCACAGCCCCCGAAGAGACCAATACCAGCTCGACGCCAGCCTCATGCAAGGCCACCATCTGCTCGACCCACACCGTCATCGCCTGACGATCCAAGCCCTTGCCATCCGCTGTCAGCAGTGCGCTGCCGATCTTCACGACCCAGCGCCGCGCCCCCGTCACCTTGCTCCGCATCATCTTCAACCTTTGCCAGCGAACGGCGCGACCCAGCGCCGCCCATAGGATTATTCGTATTTGCGTCTTACAGACACCAAAACGCCGCTCGAATGAGCGGCGCCTTGGAAACCGGCTGGTTGCGATGATAACACCGCACCGAAACACTTGAACCTGCCCCCGAGAATCCTTGGAGGGATGAGCCTGCAGGAGCAAAACCTTCTCGCGATGACGTCATCACACCCAACATCTTTGCCGGCCGTAAAATCGCTATCGCGAGCAAGCTTTGCTCCCACAGGTTCGCCCACATGGGCCTTAGCCCCAACTGGGCGGCATCAGCACAAGATCAGTCACGAACGTAGATGATTTCCGGACCGTCTTCGTCATCCACATCTTCTTCGTCCCAATCGTCGTCACCAATGTCATGGACCGACTTGACGCCACTGCGACGCAGGGCACGCTGGTCGTCCAGCGCCTGCAACTGGGCACGAGCCTCATCTTCGATGCGCTGATCGAGTTCGGCCAGCTCTTCCTTGTAGGCCGGATCGTTGGCCAGGCGGTCAGCGCGATCTTCCAGGTAACGCATGATGTCGTGGCACAGGCGCTCGGTGCCCTCTTTGGCGATGGCCGAGATCACGTAGACCGGACCTTCCCACTCTAAGCGATCAACGATTTCCTTGACCCGCGCCTCATGCTCTTCTTCAAGGATCTGGTCGCACTTGTTCAACACCAACCAACGGTCGCGCTCGGCCAGGGCCGGGCTGAACTTGGTCAGTTCGTTGACGATGACCTCGGCAGCATCGGCGGCATTGGTCTCATCCAACGGCGCCATGTCCACGAGGTGCAGCAACAGACGGGTACGGGACAAATGCTTGAGGAAACGAATCCCCAGGCCCGCGCCCTCGGAAGCGCCTTCGATCAACCCCGGGATGTCCGCGACCACGAAACTCTTCCAGCGATCGACGCTGACCACGCCCAGGTTCGGCACCAGAGTGGTGAACGGGTAATCGGCCACTTTCGGCTTGGCCGCCGACACCGAGCGAATGAAGGTACTTTTACCGGCGTTCGGCAGACCCAGCAGACCCACGTCGGCCAACACTTTCATTTCCAGTTTCAGGTCACGCTGCTCGCCCGGCTTGCCCGGCGTGGTCTGGCGTGGCGCACGGTTGGTACTGGATTTGAAGCGGGTATTGCCCAGGCCGTGCCAGCCGCCATGGACGACCAGCAAACGCTGGCCTGCCTTGGTCAGATCGCCAATCACTTCCTGGGTCGCGGAATCGATCACCGTGGTGCCGACCGGCACGCGCAGGACCAGGTCTTCGCCCTTCTTGCCGGTGCAGTCGGTGCTGCCGCCGTTGGAGCCACGCTCAGCATCGAAGTGCCGGGTGTAACGATAGTCAACCAGGGTGTTGAGGTTTTCGTCGGCGAGCATGTAGATCGAGCCGCCGTCACCTCCGTCACCACCGTTAGGACCACCGTTTTCAATGAATTTTTCCCGACGGAAACTCATGCAACCATTGCCGCCGTCGCCAGCCTTTACTCGAATCGATACTTCATCAACAAACTTCATGACACACGCCTCTCGCCATACGGACGAGCCAAAAAAACAAGACATAAGACTCTTGCAAAAATGAGCGCAGCGACCTGATAACACGCCCCAACCGCAGCGCCGACAGCCCATACAAACAGTTTTGCAAGAGACTCACCCCACAAACGAAAAAGCCCCGTCGCAAGACAGGGCTTTTCCAGCGATCTCGCAATTAAGCTGCGACAACGCTCACGTAACGGCGGTTGAACGCGCCCTTTACTTCAAACTTGATCACGCCTTCGATTTTCGCGAAGAGGGTGTGATCTTTACCCATGCCAACACCGTAACCGGCGTGGAATTGGGTGCCGCGCTGACGCACGATGATGTTGCCCGGAATGATTTTCTGGCCACCATACATCTTCACGCCAAGGCGTTTGGCTTCTGAGTCGCGACCGTTACGGGTACTACCACCAGCTTTTTTGTGTGCCATGAGTTCAATTCTCCTAGTGAGGAATTAGGCTGAAATTAAGCCTGAATACCGGTGATTTTGATCTCGGTGTACCACTGGCGGTGGCCCATACGCTTCATGTGGTGCTTACGGCGACGGAACTTGATGATGCGGACTTTATCGTGACGACCCTGGGAGATCACTTCAGCCACAACGGTAGCGCCAGCAACGACTGGAGCGCCGATATTCACGTCATCGCCATTGGCGACCAACAGAACGCGATCAAAAGTCACGGATTCGCCGGTAGCGATTTCCAGTTTTTCGATCTTCAGGTATTCACCTGGGGCGACCTTGTATTGCTTGCCACCAGTAACAATTACTGCGTACGACATGGTATTTCTCCGATAATCCTGCTCACCCAGCGCTTTATAAGAAGAGGTATTGGCTGGCATGGCTGCATGGGCTGGAAGGCCCTAATGCAATTGCGTAAGGCAGGTGCTGCCCAGGAAGTTCAGGGTGCGCGATTGTACGCAAGGCGCAACAGCCTTGCAAGTAGCCGTCCATCGCGCCTTGACAGGCCTGGGTGGGGGTCCTAGCATGCCGCGCAACCCTTCTGGAGCACCTGTCGCTGATGCAACCCCAAGCTTTCTACCGCACGGTGGCGGACGATTTTAGCGCCGTCGACGGCATCATCAAGAAGCAGCTGACTTCCCGAGTGCCGCTGGTATCGAAAATCGGCGACTACATCACATCGGCCGGCGGTAAACGCCTGCGGCCTTTATTGGTGTTGTTGTGCGGCAAGGCCCTGGGTCGCGAAGGCGACGACATGCGCCTGCTGGCCGCCACCATCGAATTCCTGCACACCGCGACCCTGCTGCACGATGACGTGGTCGACATGTCCGGCATGCGGCGCGGCCGTTCGACCGCCAACGCCATGTGGGGCAATGCTCCCAGCGTGCTGGTGGGCGACTTCCTGTATTCGCGCTCGTTCGAAATGATGGTCGAACTGGGCTCGATGCCGGTGATGAAAATCCTGTCCCAGGCCACACGCATCATCGCCGAAGGCGAAGTGCTGCAATTGTCCAAGGTGCGCGATGCCAGCACCACGGAAGAAACCTACATGGAAGTCATCCGCGGCAAGACCGCGATGCTCTTCGAAGCCTCGACCCACAGCGCCGCCGCCCTGGCCGGTGCCAGCGCCGAGCAGAGCGAAGCACTGCGCACCTTCGGCGACCACTTGGGCGTGGCCTTCCAGTTGGTGGACGACCTGCTCGACTACAAGGGCGATGCCGAGACCCTGGGCAAGAACGTCGGTGACGACCTGGCCGAAGGCAAGCCGACCCTACCGCTGATCTACACCATGCGCGAAGGCACACCAGAACAGGCCGCTCTGGTCCGCCAGGCGATCCAGAAAGGCGGGATCGAAGACCTGGAAAGCATCCGTGTCGCAGTTGAAGCGTCCGGCTCGCTGGACTACACCGCCAAACTGGCCCGGGACTACATTGCCCGCGCGATCAAATGCCTCGACGCCCTGCCGGCCAGCGAATACCGCGATGCGCTGGTGGAACTGAGCGAGTTTGCGGTGGCGCGTACCCACTGATCCACAAGGGGCTTTTCGTGGGCGCAAGGCTTGCCCGCGATGGCGACGATGCGGTCCTTCAGACACCGAGTCGCCTGTATCGCGGGCAGCCTTGCTCCCACAAGTCCCCTCGCCACAGGGCTTCGAACGCAGCACCGCCCCTCCTCTGCAACAAAACCCTATATAATGTGCGCCCTTTTGCCCTCCTGATACCCAAGGAACCTTAGTGAGCACGTTGCCTCCCTGCCCGAAATGCAATTCCGAATACACCTACGAAGACGGTACTCAACTGGTCTGCCCGGAGTGTGCCCACGAATGGTCCGCCAGCGGCGAAGCTGAAACAGTGTCCGACGATACCGTGATGAAGAAAGATTCGGTCGGCAACGTCCTGCAGGACGGCGATACCATCACCGTGATCAAGGACCTCAAGGTCAAGGGCACGTCGCTGGTGGTCAAGGTCGGCACCAAGGTCAAGAACATCCGCCTGTGCGATGGCGACCATGACATCGACTGCAAGATCGACGGCATCGGCCCGATGAAACTCAAATCCGAGTTCGTCAGAAAAGTCTGATCCTGCTGTATTCCATCCCACACCCCACATGTGGGATGGAACTTCGCCCTCTCCGCTTCGACCCCATTTCTCGGGCGCTATCCAAGCGCCAGCCGTTCTGAGCCGCCATAACCCATCGTCAGAAAAACAATCGCAACGCCAATAGAGACTTGCTATTTAGCGAATAAGAATTATTCTCATCGAACCCCATCAAGGAGATGAGAACCATGACTTATTTGATCGATGCCTGGCTGGACCGCCCACACCCCTACCTCAGGATCCTGCATCGGGAAACCGGGGAAGTCTGTGCGGTGCTTGAAGAAGAAGCCTTGAACGAGCTGCAGGACCAGGGGGATCTGGACCTCAACAGTCTCAACTCCAGTGAGCCGATGGTGCTCAAGGAACTGGTGCGCAACCTGTTCCTGTTCTGCTACGCCCGGGCGTTGCGCCCCACGGGTGATTTCAGCGGCAGGTTCCACGGATGAGCACAAAGAACCTGTGGGAGCGAGCTTGCTCGCGATGGCGGTCGGTCAGTCGACATTTTCGTTACTGACACACCGCCATCGCGAGCAAGCTCGCTCCCACAGTTTTTATCCGGCGGTAAAACCGGACAGGGCCTTACAGTACGTCCAACAGCTCGACGTCAAACACCAGCACGCTGTGCGGTGGAATGCTGCCAACGCCTTGAGCGCCGTAAGCCAGTTCGCTTGGCACGTACAGGCGCCATTTGCTGCCAGCATTCATCAGTTGCAGTGCTTCGGTCCAGCCTGGGATCACGCCGCCTACCGGGAATTCGGCTGGCTGGCCACGATCGTAGGAACTGTCGAACACAGTGCCGTCGATCAGGGTGCCGTGGTAATGGGTACGCACCTGGTCTTCACGGGTCGGCTTGGCGCCTTCACCCTGGGTCAGCACTTCGAATTGCAGGCCGGAAGCCAGAGTGGTGATGCCTTCACGCTTGGCGTTTTCGGCCAGGAACGCACGGCCTTCGCCAGCGGCGGCTTCAGCCTTCGCAGCGGCTTCGGCTTGCATGATTTCACGAATGACCTTGAAGCTGGCGGACATCTCGTCCTGGCCCACGCGGCTTGGCTTGCCGGCGAACGCGTCGGTCAGGCCGGCCAGGATCGCATCCAGGCTCACGCCCGGTGGCGGGTTGTCGCGCAGTTGGTCGCCCAACTGACGGCCAATGCCGTAGCTGACGCGGGTTTCGTCGGTGGACAGGTTAACTTCGGACATGATGCTGCTCCGCTGTGCGGACGGCTCGAGAGTTGCCGTGTGCCACGGCGTCTCCCGGAGCGCCCGGAACCAAAAGGGCGAGCAGACTAGCACAGATGCCACTGCTGGTGACGAGCCCCCCGGCGTCAAAGCGACCTGCCAGAAACGACAACGCCCGCCTGCAATTTGCCAGGCGGGCGTTGCGCCAGCGCGGTGAACGGGCCTCAGTGCTTGGTCAGTTTGTCCAGGTACCCCATGGCAAATGCCGAGACCACGAAAGTCATGTGGATGATCACGTACCACATCAGGTGCTCGGGATCGACGTTCTTGGCGTCCATGAAAATGCGCAGCAGGTGGATGGAGGAAATAGCCACGATCGAGGCGGCGACTTTCATCTTCAGCGATGAAGAGTCCATGGTGCCCAGCCAGTTGAGCTTTTCCTTGTCCTCGGCGATGTCCAGTTGCGAGACGAAGTTCTCGTAGCCGGAAATCATCACCATCACCAGTAGGCCACCCACCAGTGCCATGTCGATCAGCGACAGCAGCACCAGGATCAGGTCGGACTCAGCCATGGAAAACACGTTGGGGATGACGTGAAAGACCTCCTGGAAGAATTTCAGCGCCAAGGCTAGCAAGCCCAGGGACAGCCCGAAGTAGATCGGCGCTAGCAGCCAACGGGAGGTGTACATTGCGTTTTCGATAAAGCGTTCCATTGAATCTCACACCTGGGCTGAAAAATCGCGGCGAGTATATCAGCCACGATCGGCCCCACAAACGTCGGGACCCTCCCTGATCCCTGCCCTTGTGTCAAAATTTTACTGCCGGTGCCCGTGCAGTGCTGGCCTTTAATGCAGCGGACGAAACTCGAAGCCACCGACGTTGCGACAACGGCCTCCATTGATTTCACGCAGCTGGGCTTGCATGTGCAGGGACCATATCTGCGGGTCGTCGGCCAGCTCGTAGCCGTGCAATGTCAGGTTCTGCACAATGGTGTCGAGGATGGATTCGGCGGCAGTCGGGCCGGGGAATGGCCCTTGGGCCTTGATGGCGGAGGGTTGTTCGCCAGCCATTCCGGCGGCGAAGAGCAAGGTCCACATCCCGGTATCCCCCGCCAGGGGGCGAATGGCGCATTCGATACGGGTGACAAGGCCCAGGCATTGACGAGTGAGGCAAAGGTTGCGCGACATGGCGGCGCCCCTCGGTAGATCCGGTATTCAGCCCCAGGAGGAGGCTGTTTCGATCCGATCGATGACTCTCGTTATCCTTGAGCTGAGGATAGAAGAAAAGTTCTGGTCGCAAGGACTTTCGAGACCAGAATGCGCCGAGCGGTCACAGTGTGAATATTGACGCCAAAGTGGTGGCGTTTTAGAGGGAATCCACCAAACAGAGCGAGCGCTTGTGGGAGCAAAGCTTGCTCGCGATGGGGTGGTCACATGCAACACTTCTGTTGACTGGACAAACGCTATCGCGAGCAAGCTTTGCTCCCACAGGCTGTTCTCCCACACGCTCGCTCCCACAGGGGGTCTTGCTGCGGTCAGGAAAGCCTCAAGCCGGCTTGGCCTCCGTCAATGCCTGCTGTGCCAGTTCCTTTTCCGCTTCCTTGATGTCGTCTTCGCTGATCATCTCCGCGATCACCCGCAGCCGTTCCACCACGCGGGCGTTGACGCTGCCCTCCGGGAATTCACCGTTTTCATCCGGCTCGCCAGCAGGCTCGCCCACCAACAGGCTCAGGGCTTCGTCGGCCTGACGCACGGCATAAACGTGGAATTGCCCGGCGCGCACGGCGGCCAGTACTTTCTCATCGAGCATCAGGGTCGCGACGTTGGCCTGGGGAATGATCGCCCCCTGCTCACCGGTCAACCCGCGGGCTTCGCAGAGGCGGAAGAAGCCTTCGATCTTTTCATTGACCCCGCCCACCGCCTGCACTTCGCCGAACTGGTTGATCGAACCGGTGATGGCGAAGCACTGCTTCAGCGGCGTCTTCGACAAAGCTGAAATCAGCGTGCAAGCCTCGCCCAGGGACGCGCTGTCGCCGTCCACGTAACCGTAAGACTGCTCCAGTGCGATGCTGGCCGAGATCGCCAGCGGGAATTCCTGGGCATAACGGCTACCCAGGTAACCGGTAAGGATCATCACACCCTTGGAGTGGATCGGCTGGCCAAGGTTGACCTCCCGCTCGATGTCGACAATGCCGCTGCCGCCCGGGTACACCGTGGCGGAAATCCGCGCCGGCACACCAAACGCAGAGTCGCCGACCTCAAGCACTGTCAGCCCGTTGCATTTGCCCACAGCCGCGCCAGCGGTGTCGATCAGGATGATCCCGGCCAGCATGTCGTCGAGGATCCGTGCCGAGACGCGCCCGGTGCGGGTGGCCTTGGCCTTGAGGGCACGTTCGATGTGGCCGGCGTCAGTCATCTCGTCACCGGCCAGTTGGCGAATGAAATCCGCCTCGCTGACCAGTTGGAACAGGTCCCCGATGCGCGCCGACAAGCGTCCCTGGTGTTCGGCCAGGCGCGCACTGTAGGTCGCCAGGCGCGCCACCGCATCGGCAGTCAGCGGCGCCATGCCCTCTTCCGAAGTGCGGGTCTTGAGCAACTGGGCAAACTGCTCCAGGCTCTCGTCGCCCATCGGGATGTCTTCGTCGAAATCCACCAGCACGCGAAACATTTCCTGGAAGTCCGGGTCCAGGTCCTGCAAGGCGTAGTAGAGCTGGCGAGCGCCAATGATCACGACCTTGACCTGCAACGGGATGTGCTGTGGCGTCAGGGTCACCGTGGCCAGCCGGCCCAGCTCACCCAGCGGCGACTCCATCTTCAGCTTGCGCGATTGCAGGGCGCGCTTGAGCGCATCCCACACAAACGGTTCGCTGAGCATTTTTTCCGCTTCCAGAATCAGGAAACCGCCGTTGGCCCGGTGCAAGGCGCCCGGGCGCAACTGCCGGTACGTGGTGTAGAGCGCACCCTGGTCGGTGCTGTATTCGATCCGACCGAACAGGTTGTCGTAGGTCGGGTGCGGCTCGAACACCACTGGCGCACCACCGCTGAACGGATGCCCGACCACCAGGCTCGGCGCGTACTGCTCCTCCAGCAGTTTGCGGGCGATGGCGTCGGTCTTGCTGTCGTCCACCAATTGCTCGACCACGGTCTTGAGCAGATAGACCTGCATGGCCTGCAAGTAGCCGCAGACCGCAGCGTTCTCCGCGTACGTTTCCGACAGCGGTGCCAGCAACGGTTGCAGGGCCAGGGTGATGGTTTCTTCGTTGAGGTGGCGCAATTGGTTGCTGGACTCGCGCTTCCATTGCGGCAAGCTGGCGAGTTCTTCGTTCAAGCGCTCTTCCAGGCCCGAGATGTCCTCATGGAAACGCTCGCGCTCGGCTTCCGGCAACTGGGCGAATTCCGCTTCATCCAGGGCCTTGCCTTCGCTCATTGGCGTGAAGGCGATGTTGCTGCTGTCACGGTACAGCGCGACATCCTTCTCCAGCGCCAGGCGTTCGATCACATCCAGGGCCCGGTCGTAGCGCTGGTTGAAGGCGCGGTCAATGGCGCTTTTCTTCTGCTGGTAGGACGGGTGCTCGAACACCGCCGGGAAAGTCGCCAGCAGGTTGTCGATCAGGCCGTTGATGTCGGCGATGAAAGCACCGGCCGTGCCCGACGGCAGTTCCAGGGCACGGGGTTCGCGGGGCTCATCGAAATTGTTGACGTAGACCCAGTCCGCCGGGGTCTGCAGGCGCTTGCCTTCGGCCTTGAGGTAGCGTTTGACAAACGAAAACCGGCCAGTGCCGGGCTCGCCCATGACGAATACGTTGTAACCGGGGCGCGGCATGGCCACGCCGAACTGCAAGGCTTCGACCGCACGTTCCTGGCCAAGCACACCGCGGAAGGGCTCCAGATCATTGGTGGTAGAGAAGCTGAACTGTTCAGCGGAAAACGGACGGGTCAGCGCTTCGGGCGCTAGACGCAAGCTGGCAGCAACAGGATCAGGCATCGGGCTTCCTTACATCAGGCGGGGCAGATAGCGGCATTCTGGCGCCGCCTGTACCTGACTGGCAAGGAGCGCCTCAGCCCAAAGCATAGTCAACGGGAAAACCTCGGGCGGGGCCCGGTAGGCAGGTGATCCCCCGTAATGTTTTTGCAAAATGCCACGGAACCCCAGGATCGTGCCTAAACTCCAAACTGCGCGGCTGGAACAATAACCGGCCCACTGGCTGCTGTAGGGCCAAACCCTGTCCATCGGTATGCACATAAAGAGAACATAGCTATGAAACGGATTCTTCTCGGTACTCTCTTCACCGCTGTATCCATCAACGCCATGGCTCAGGCGCCAGGCGGTCCGGATTGCGGCTGGGGCAACATGCTGTTCGAAGGTCAGCGTGGCACTCCGGCACACTTCCTCGCATCCACCACCAACGGCACTTCCGGTAACGCTACCTTCGGCATGACATCCGGCACCAACGGTTGCTCGACCAATGCGGCACTGACCTATGGTGGCAAGTCCTGGCTGGCCATGAATGGCATGATGAACGAGCTGTCCGAGGACATGGCCAAAGGTCAAGGCGAAGCGCTGACCACCTATGCCGTGGTACTGGGCGTAGCGCCGGAAGACCGCGCACATTTCTCTGCCGTCACCCACGAGCACTTCCAACAGATCTTCAGCAAAGCTGACGTGACCGCCGAAGACGTGCATACCAACACTCTGGCCGTGCTGAAAAGCGATCCTCGCCTGGCCAAATACGCCACTCAAGCTTAAGCTCGACACCACTCGCTCCTCTCGGGGAGCGGGTTTTCTTTTTGGGGCCCCTTCGGTCTTTATTTTTCGCCTTTCCAAGTAGCCGACTATGCTCAAACGTCTTGCCTGGCTGGCGCTCTGTGTGTGCGCCCCGCTGTCCGCCGCGCCTCATGTCGACCCTCAACGTTTGCAGCAACTGGCCAATGACCGCTTCTGGATTTCCCTGGGCCACTACGAAACCGCCAAGCTCGGCGGTTGGCGTAGCTATATCAACGACAAGAAGTTTTTCCTCGCGCCCGATGGCAACGAACATCCCGACCGTGAACTGACCGCCACGCTAAAAGCCCTGTACGGCCCGGCCAGCGCCGGCCAGCAGCATGCCCAGTGCGTGTACCCGGCGCGAACGCGCTGGCTCAAGGCCCAGCTCAACCTGACGGACCTGCCGACCGTCAACTGCAACGAGTTCACTCAGTGGTTCAAGGACGTCTCGCCCCACAGCGCGGTGTTGATTTTCCCCGCTGCGTACCTGAACAGCCCGTCCTCGATGTTCGGCCACACCCTGCTACGCATCGACCAGGCCGATGTACAAAGCGACAAGACCGCCCTGCTCAGCTATGCGATCAATTTCGGCGCCTACATCGAAGGCTCGGACAACAGCATTCTCTATGCCTGGAAGGGCCTGATGGGCGGCTATCCTGGCCTGTTCGCGCTGGTGCCGTACCAGGAAAAACTCTCCGAGTATCGTAGCCTGGAGAACCGCGACCTGTGGGAATACCGCCTGAACCTGAGCCAGGCGGAAACAGAACGCATGGTCGAGCACGTCTGGGAACTCAAGCAGATTCAGTTCGACTATTTTTTCTTCGACGAAAATTGTTCTTATCGCCTGCTCGAATTGCTGCAAGTGGCCCGGCCCAGTCTGCGCCTGACCGAACAATTCCCGCTGACGGCAATTCCCACCGACACCGTCAAGGCAGTAAAAGCAGCTGGCCTGGTGGAAAGCATCCAGTATCGACCGTCCCGTGAACGGGAACTGCTCAGCCGCGCCGAACCGCTCAGCGATGACGAACAGCAATGGGTACTGAACGTCAGCGCCGACCAGCAGCAACTGCAAGCCCCCGGTTTCAAGGTGTTGCCGCGCGAACGCCAGGCGCTGATCATCGATGCGGCCTATCGCCTGGAGCGCTATCGCGCCAACGGCCAGGAACGCGATCCACAACGCGCCCAGCGTAGTTTCGAACTGTTGCGGGCGATCAACCAGAACCCCGCGCCGGAACTCGATATCCCGCAACCAGGCCTGCCCGAGGACGGTCACCCATCGCGCACCTGGCAGGTCGGCCTCGGCACGCGGGGCGGTCGGGCGTTCGGCGAGTATGGCTTGCGCATGGCCTATCACGACCTCAACGACAACGCCGAAAGTTTCCCGTTGGGGGCACAGATCGAAATCCTGCAATTGAAACTGCGCCAGTACGAAGGCAATGACTGGCAGGTGCAACAACTGGACCTGGCGACCATTCGCTCCCTGACCCCACGCAACGAGCTGCTGCAACCGCTGTCCTGGCAGGTCACCGGCGGCCTGGAGCGGGTGCCAGGCAAGCACGACGATGAAACCCTGGTCAGCCACATCAACGGCGGCGCCGGCGGCACCTGGGCGCTGGGGGAAGAGCTGCTGGGCTTTGCCCTGGGCACGGTGCGGGTCGAGCACAACAACGACTTCGCCCAATTCATCGCCCCGGCCGCCGGCTTCAATAGCGGTGTGCTGTGGAAAAACCCACTGGGCAACCTGAGCCTGGAAGCCAAGGGTGATTATTTCGTCAACGGCGAAGTGCGTCGCAGCCTGAGCCTCAATCAGCAATGGGAATTGTCCCGCAACCTGGGCCTGCGCCTGAGTGCCCAGCGGGAGTTCAGCCAATTGGCCTCGCCGGAGAACGAGGTGATGCTCGAGGTGAAGTGGTACCACTATTGAATCTGAGCGAGAGAACGGGGAAACGAAGCACAACCTCAAGTCGAATCAGGCGAGGGTCCGGGCTCATTTCGAAGTCAGCCAAAATCAAGTAGATTGGCTTGGATAAACCTTTAGTCGGAATTGAATGCTGCGATGCTTGATTATCTGCACATGAAAAACGTGGGGCCTGCTCCTGAGCTCGAAGTTAACTGGGCGCCACGAATCAATCTGATTACGGGCGACAATGGCCTGGGGAAAAGCTTTTTGCTGGACTTGGCCTGGTGGGCGTTGACGCGCACTTGGGCCAATACGCCAGCGCTTCCCGTAAACCCCGGCAAGTCGTCAATTGAATACGTTGTAAAAGGTAAATCCGGCGTCGCTCAGCCTGTCGTATCGACCTATAAACGCGAAGACAGCTCCTGGCCCTTGAAACAAAGCCGTCCCACCATGCCCGGCATCGTGGTTTACGTACGCATCGACGGCGGCTTTTCCGTATGGGATCCGGCCCGCAATTACTGGCGCTCCGATAAGGATCGGCCCGCCGCGTATCACTTCTCCGCCGACGCTGTGTGGGATGGCCTCGATGTCAACGGGCAAAGAGTCTGTGAAGGGTTGGAGCGTGACTGGGTCAACTGGCAAAACGGCCGCAAACCCCAATTCAAAGCGCTGGAAAACGCCTTGCGCGACCTCTCCCCCGCCACTGAACCGCTATGCGTCGGAGCGCCCAGACGCGTCTACCTGGGTGAGGGTCGAGAACGACCGACACTCACCATCGGCAATCAGAACGTGCCTGTCACGCTGGCCTCGGCAGGCGTAAGACGAATATTGGGACTGGCTTACTTTCTTGTGTGGGCCTGGTATGAACACCAGGCAGCTGCCGAGCTGCTCGACAAAAAACCCGAGCGTCGGTTTGTCATCCTGTTCGACGAGCCCGAGACTCATTTACATCCAAGGTGGCAACGCACGCTGATGCCCAGCCTCTTGCAAGCTATCAAGACCTTGCGCGGGAGCCACGGCGCCGCGCCCCCCCAACTCCTGGTTGCTACGCACTCGCCGCTTGTCGCCGCCTCCCTTGAGCCGGTATTCGATGAAGAGCAGGACGATCAGATTCAATTGTCGATCCAGGACCATAAAGTCACGCTGACACAAGGCCACTGGGCGGCCCAGGGTGACGCCAGCAGTTGGTTGGTCTCTGACACGTTTGGACTGGAACAGGCGCGCTCCCTGGAGGCAGAAAAAGCCATCGAGGCGGCCGAAGCGTTCATGCGTGGCGAGAAGCAACTACCTGAAGGACTCAAGACCCGTGCGTCCATCCACAGGGCGCTACAAAAACTGCTTCCTGCCCACGATGAGTTCTGGCCACGCTGGCTGATCGAGAGCGGCCTCCTGAAGTTCAATGGCGAGGGTAATCAATGATCCCGGTGACCCGACCAAAGGAACCCGTCGATTTTGATAAAAATGTCAGGACACCCGGAACACAATGGCTCAAGGATAATCCGGGCGCTCCTCGTCCCTCACCGCTCTGGAACAAATGCTCGCAAGTACTGGCCGATCATTACGCCAACCTATGTGCCTATGCGGCCATGCTTGACCCTACTGGCGGAACGGTCGACCACTACCTCAGTTACAAAAATCATCCGGGACTGACCTATGAGTGGAACAATTACCGCTTCGCCTCCAGCACTCTGAATTCGAGCAAGAAGACGGCTGATGACACGGTGCTTGACCCTTATGAGGTCGGTAAAGACTGGTTCGAAATCATCTTGCCATCACTTCAAATGCGCACCACAGATGCGATTCCTCCGGCTTACCGTGAAAAAGCCGAGTACACGCTCAAGCGACTTAAATTGCGCGACGGTGAGCGCGTCATTCGCTGGCGCCAGAGTTGGTACAACATGTACAAACAAAACAAGCTGACCCTCGAAGGACTCCGTGAAGTTGCGCCGTTGATTGCGGATGCCGTCGAAAAAGCGGCCCTATGAAGACAGGCTCATTGGCCTACAACAACAGACTTTTTTGATCGTTTTTTCACCACTCGCCAACAACTTCACCTCTAGACTCTCCTTGTAAGGCCGCCAATGCGGCAGGGAGACAGGCATGTGGCGCGCGGTAACGATATTGAGTGTGATGTTGCTGGTCAGCGGCTGTGAAACCACCCACGAAGACCTGATCGCCCGGGGTTATCCACCGGCGTTCGCCGACGGCTACGACGACGGTTGCAGCAGTGGCCGGCAAGCGGCCGGGGTGATCACCGGCCAATTCAGGAAAGACGTGCCGCGTTACCTCAAGGACCCTCGCTATGCCGAGGGCTGGAGCGATGGTTTGCGCCAGTGCCAGGCCATGCGCGAGAGCGAAGAGCGCAATGCCTATCGCGAGCGCCATTGGGACGAACGCGAACGGGCCTGGCAGCAACAGAAAGACCAGGACGCCGCCCGGGCTTATCGTTCGCCGTAAGTCGCGTGCAGACATCCGTCGAAACTAAAACCCTGCGACTATCAAACTCCAATAGAGGAGCAAATGCCATGAGTCGCGCCTTCGTCAACGAAGACAACGCCGCAGCCCAGGCCGACCAGCCGGTCGAACGCCAAGTCAGTGCGCAACCCAATTACGTCACGCCCACCGGGCTTACCCAGCTACAGGCCCGGGTCGCCGAGTTGCAGGCGTTGCATGGCCAGCAGGCGACAAGAGGGGAGCTGGCGGACAAGCAACGGATCGCCGACCTTGAACGGGATCTGCGCTATTTCACGCAGCGCCTGCAAAGCGCCCAGGTTGTTGCACCGACTTCGTCCGATCAAGTGCGGATCGGACACTGGGTGACCTTTGTCGATGAGCATGATCATGAGCAGCGGGTGCAATTGGTCGGGGAAGACCAGGCCGATGCGGCCAATGGGCTGATCAACTGGGGCTCGCCGCTGGGGCGGGCGTTGCTGGGGGCCAAGCCAGGGGATGAGGTGACTTGGGAGCGGCCAGCCGGGAATCTCATCATTGAAGTCATTGCTATCGGCCTTGAGTGATCCTGGACGACAGAGTTTTGTCGGTGCGGTGACAAGAACGCGCACCAGCTCCGTCGAACTGCAACTAGAGAACACTGACTTACACACCTGCAGCAACATGTAACCGCAACATAAAGTTATAACGACAAATTTGTGTTAAACCAACAGCGTGCTACTGTTTTCCCGCACTTCAACCCGTGCACAACAAAAAAGGGAAACACATAATGAGCGAACGAATATTGGCAATGCCTGGTGACTTCGACAGCGACCTAAAGTCCTACCAACAGGTGAACAACCTCGGTATCGAATCAGCGGCGCTGACCATTATCAAATGCGGCACCATAGAGTGCACCGCGATTTTTTGTTAAACCCTGTAATAACCTGCAGCGCAGGTATTTGATACCTCCTAATCCCCCTAAACAACTTCATTACATCCTACAGCTCGGGGGCTTTCCGGCACCTGATTGACCGCTGGTCACTGTATTAGATTGTATAACCTGATGAGGAACTACCTATGAGCGAAAAAATCCTGAACATGTCCGGTGACTTCGACTTCGAATTCAACGCCTATCAAGCGCCCGCCAACACTGGCGAGATCCTGGCAACGACGATGGAATGCAACACCTTCGGAACCTGCACCAACATTGGGTGTTCGACACTTGGGTGTTAATAACGCCTGACTGACCATCGAAACTTGCAACAAACGTTAATATAGAGCAGGCAGCGCCTGCTCTATCCATGTCAGGAGCTACGGCATGCTTGTCAATGCTTTAAAGTTGAATCAGCGAGGGAAGTACGGATTTTCTTCCGAAGGTTGCGTTGCCCTTTTTGAAAACAACCTGAACCGTCTACATACTGATGATCAGGCCTTGCTGGATCACTTTGGAGTGGGCAGGGAACAACTGTTTTCTCATATCAATGCCCCCGCCAACAACGAGCACCTGCCTGTCGACGGTGAAACCGTCCTGAACACCCTGAAGGGAAAGCTTGCTCGGCTTGACAGTATTAATATACATACAACAACAAGCTCGAGCGACAAAGATAATTTCTATTGGTTTAGCTATCGTTTTTTTCTTTATTTCATCGATACTTTCCAAGCGGACGGGCGCTATCCCCATGCGTCAACACACATTAACGAGCACGCTTTTTTTACAAGCCTGGAAGCCTATGTCCTGGCTCGGGTTGGCCGCACGTCAGAACAAAGCCTGGTCCATTATTTGAACACGCGAATCGCCCGCGGCGATGACATTGACTTGAGCACGTTCCATGAACAGCTGCGCACATTGCCGCTGCTGAAGTTCTTCGAAGCCTACCCGGTGCTGGCGACGTTGTTGTTTGATCTGCTGGAAGACACCCTCAACTATCTTTATGCGGTCATTCTCGACTTCGCTGCCGATATCGAGTCGCTGGAAGCTGAGTTTTCTGTTCCGTCTCGACAAATCGACGCTATTGAACTCGGCCTGGGGGACCCCCACGGCCGTGGTGAAACGGTCTGTCAGGTTAAAATCTGCGCGATTTCATTGGTCTACAAACCGAGGGCAAGCCGAGAGGCGCTTTTCTTCAACCGCCTTCTCGGCCAACTGCATGAATGGACAGAAGCGGATTGTTTTTCCATCCGCGCACCAAGGATTCTCAGCCGTGAGCGGCGTAGCTGGGTGGAAAAAATCGACAACGTGCCCTGCGACAACGCAGCGGACGTTGAACTGTTCTATAAGAAAATGGGCGCGCAGATAGCTGTCATTCATGCATTGAACGGCATCGACTTTCACTACGAGAATATTATTGCGTGCGGCAGCAGTCCGGTCATGATTGACCTTGAGTGCTTATTCACCGCTTCCACCAGCGACCTGCTGAGCGACCTGCCCGCTGACAGTGCATTGTCCAACAGCTTTAAATCGGTCCAGCAGTCAGTATGCTCCAGCGGCTTTCTCCCCTTTTCACAGCACCCCAATAACGACCAGAGCGGGCTGAGTCGGCAAGAGCTATTCATCGCCACCCGCCATTCGCTGGTTTTCGAGGATGGCTTTTATCATTTGCGTAAAACCTCATTCGAGCATCAGCTGATACAAAAACACCTGCCGCTTTTGCAGGGTGAGCGCAAGGGACTGGAAGCCTATAAAACCGAACTATTCCAAGGCTTTGAATATGCCTATAAGGAATTGATGCTTCATCGATACAAGATCATGCGGATGCTGGAACAATCCGCAGGTGAACTGACCACCCGCGTATTGCTCAAAAATTCTCAGCGCTATGCCGATTTTATCGGGTTGATCCGTCATCCACGCTTTACACAAAACATGCTCGACAGAGAACTTCTGCTCGCAACCCTGTGGAAAGACCTGAAAGAACCCTATCGGAAAATGGGCATTCCCCGCTATGAAATAGCCGACCTGCAGAGATCCAGCATTCCGTGTTTCACCCTGCCTCTGAGCGCCAACCATTTTACGAGCGCACAGGGTGAAACAATAGAGATGGCAACCGTGGAGCCACCGATAAAAAGCTGTCTACAAAAGATCGCCAACCTGTCCCGAAAAGACTGGGCTTTACAACGCACATTGCTCGAAATCTGTTTGTTTCCAGAGCCGCTTGGACATCCGTCATCCCGTGTCGCGCAGGTGCCTGGGGACGTAAAAAAGACGCTCAAGGCGGACCGACTCAACGCCATCTCGAGCATCACTTCCCGCCTTGAGGCACTCGCGGTAGTGGGAACAACAACGGACGTAAGCTGGTTGTATTTTCATACGCATCCCACGACGCGCAGAAAATACCCGTCGCCCATGGATCACGGGCTTTACTCCGGTATCGCCGGGATTGGGTTGTTTTACCTGAGCCTGTTTAAAGTGAGTGGTCAACCCGTCTTTCTGTCGCGCCTGGATCAAGTCCTGTACTCACTGGAACAACGCTTCGGCTTTTTCAAAACCGATTTGACGGTCAGTGCTTATCACGGCCTGGGGGCTTACATTTATCTGCTCATCAATCGTCGCCAGGTCACGGGAGATGCCTGGCACGATGAAAAAATTGCTGATCTGTTGGCCCAACTGATCGAAGTGCCTCCTGAAAATTATGAGTTCGACTTCCTGGGAGGTTGTTGTGGAACGGTGACGCTGCTGGCCAATATCCATGCGTTGTCTACACAGCAGGATGTGCTGCCGGCCATTCGACGCATGGTCGACTACATCAAGGATCAAATCCTGATTGAAGACGGCCAACTGCTACGACGCAGCGATCGCTCCGTCATTTTGACGGGCCTGTCCCATGGACTCTCCGGCGTCATCCATGCATTGTGCAAAGCCTATGACGTGACCGGCGACCCGGCTTTGGTGCCCTTGGCCATCCAGGTGCTTGAGGGTGAAAACCGCTTGAGTCGGGATGGTTTCTGGCTGGACCTGCGAAACCTCGGGCCGGTGGACCATACGTCCAAATGGTGCCACGGTGACGGAGGTATCCTCATCGCCAGGCGACAGCTCATGGAGTCAATGGGGGATGCCCTGAACGAAGCGACCCGGCAGACAGTGCTCGACGATATACGACGATGCGAGAACAATCTCTGGGCGCATGGGTTTGGCGAGGGCTATAACCTTTGTCATGGTGATTTCGGCAATCTGATCTGTCTGTATGACTTGTATCGGCATTCAGATAATCCTGAAGGCATGGGCAGAGTCAGAGAGGCACTTGACGAAGTCGCCCGGCAGTTTTTCGAAGGGCCTTATCTCGATAGCGACCGGGTGCCCGATGTCAGTCTGCTGACGGGAATTACAGGCGCAGGCTACGCATTGCTGTATGAGATCGACCCGACGATCCCCAACGTTCTCTCGCTCGATTTCGCGGTGCTCGGGTAGCCCTGCCAATTAAGCTCTAACAATGGATTTGCTTACATAAAAAAACGGAGCCTTTCGAAGGCTCCGTTTTTTATGCAACCGACCGAATCAGGCCAATTTCTTGTGCCGTACGCGATGCGGCTGGGCAGCAGCTTCGCCGAGGCGTTTCTTGCGATCGGCTTCGTACTCGGTGTAGTTGCCTTCGAAGAACACCGCTTGCGAGTCGTCTTCGTATGCCAGGATGTGGGTCGCCACGCGGTCGAGGAACCACCGATCGTGGGAGATCACAATGGCGGCGCCCGGGAAGTCCAGCAATGCCTCTTCCAGGGAACGCAGGGTTTCGACGTCGAGGTCGTTGGACGGTTCATCGAGCAGCAGGACGTTGCCGCCCTCCTTCAAGGTCAACGCCAGGTGCAAGCGACCGCGCTCACCACCGGACAAGTCCTTGACGAACTTCTGCTGGTCGCCGCCCTTGAAGTTGAAGCGACCCACATACGTGCGCGACGGGATTTCATAGTTGCCGATGCGGATCTGGTCGGAACCGTCGGAGATCTGCTGGAACACGGTCTTGCTGCCTTCCAGGTCTTCGCGGCTCTGGTCGACGCAGGCCAGTTGCACGGTCTCACCGATTTCGATGCTGCCCGAATCCGGCGTTTCCTTGCCCATCAGCATGCGGAACAGCGTGGATTTACCCGCGCCGTTACCCCCGATCACACCCACGATGGCGCCTTTAGGCATGGCGAACGACAGGTTGTCGATCAGCACGCGGTCGCCATAACCCTTGGTGACGTTCTTGAACTCGATGACCTTGTCACCCAGGCGCGGACCGGCCGGGATGTAGATCTCGTTAGTTTCGCTGCGCTTCTGGAATTCCTGGGATTGCATTTCCTCGAAGCGTTGCAGGCGAGCCTTGGATTTGGACTGGCGGGCCTTGGCGCCTTTGCGCACCCATTCCAGTTCTTCCTTCATGGCTTTTTCATGGGCCGACTGCTGCTTGGATTCCTGGGCCAGACGATCGGACTTGGCTTCCAGCCAGCCCGAATAGTTGCCCTCGTACGGAATGCCTGCGCCGCGGTCGAGTTCCAGGATCCAGCCGGCGACGTTGTCCAGGAAGTAACGGTCGTGCGTGATCGCAACCACAGTGCCTGGGAAGTCGTGCAGGAAGTGCTCGAGCCAGGCGACGGAATCGGCGTCCAGGTGGTTGGTCGGTTCGTCGAGCAGCAGCATGTCCGGGGCCGACAGCAGCAGGCGGCACAGGGCCACGCGACGCTTCTCACCACCGGACAGGTGTTCGACCTTCGCGTCCCAGGCCGGCAGGCGCAGCGCATCGGCGGCGACTTCCAGCTGGCGGTCCAGGTTGTGGCCGTCGCTGGCCTGCAGGATCGCTTCGAGCTTGGCCTGTTCGGCGGCCAGCTTGTCGAAGTCGGCATCCGGATCGGCGTAGGCGGCATAGACTTCATCGAGGCGCGCCTGGGCGTCCTTGATCACGCTGACCGCTTCCTCGACCACTTCACGGACGGTCTTGCTCGGGTCCAGCTGCGGCTCCTGGGGCAGGTAGCCGATGTTCAGGTCCGGCATCGGGCGGGCTTCGCCGTCGAATTCGTTATCGACACCGGCCATGATCTTCAGCAGCGTGGATTTACCCGAACCGTTGAGGCCCAGTACGCCGATCTTGGCGCCGGGGAAGAAGGACAGTGAAATATTTTTCAGGATTTCCCGCTTCGGCGGAACAACTTTGCTCAGCCGATGCATGGTGAAGACGTATTGAGCCATGGTGAACCTAGCGTCAGTGACAAGTGAAAAGAACGAGCCAGGCCATGCGCGGCACCGGCACTTGACGGTCATCAATGCCTGCGCGTGGATAGAGCCTGGGAATCTGGAGCTGGAACGCTCTTGTTTGACCGGCAAAGCTACCTCAACCGTCGGTCAAGGTCTAGCCGCCAGGGACTGGCACTTCGCCACAAGTCAAGGCATGCTAGCCGCCCTTCGGGCGTCCGGCTTATAGTGCACGTCGCGCCAGTCCAGCAAACTGCAGGATTACAGCTTGTCCAACGTCACTCCGCCCCTGCCCCCTCGCGCACCCGCTGTCGTGCCCGGCTCGCCCCTGCGCGGGACATTGAAGAGTGCGCTGGCCACGCTGGTGTTGCTGTTGCTCGGCTTGCTGTTCTGGCAATTGCTCGACCAACTGCACGAAACCCAACAGCAACAGCGCCAATACACCATCGACTACACCGCCGATCTCGCCGCGCAGGTCAGCCTGAACATGGCCCTGAACGCGCAAATCGCCCTCAACCTGCTACCGATCGTCGAACAACCTCAAACGGCCGACGAACAGCAAGCCCTGGTTCGCAAGCTCCAGCAATCGCTCCCCGAATTGCGCAGCCTGGCCCTGCTGAGCCCCTCCGGCCGAGTGCTCAGTGACAGCGACGCCGACAGCCACGACGCCGATTACCTGGGCGAACTGGTGCGGCGCAGCCGGGCCCAGGCCCATTATTTCAGCAATGCCGAAGACGGCTCCGTCGTGCATCTATTGTTGCACCAGGCCAGCGGTAGCAGCCGTGGCTACTGGGCCCTGCGACTGAACCCGAACTTTTTCGCCACCCTGACCAAGCAGACCGATATGGGGCTGCGCCCGCTGTGGCTGGTGGAAAACCGTCTCAACCAGCAGATCATCAGCCGCGACGAAAGCCTGCCCTCGAGCAGCCCTACCCATCTATCCCCGGATGACCTGAAAAACACCGTACTGACAGTGCCCCTGAGCAGCAGCGACTGGCAACTGCGTGGGCTGTTCGACCGTCGCCAGGTGATCGAACAACTGCTACCGGCCTTCATCGGCAAATGCCTGCTGGGCCTGGCATTTTCGTTGTTACCGGTGATTGCGCTCTTGAACATGCGCCGACGTCAGCGCCAGTTGCATGAAGGTCGGCGGCGCTACCAGGATATTTTCGAAGGCACTGGCGTGGCCCTGTGCGTGCTCGACCTGTCGGGGCTCAAGGCCTTTTTTGAGCGGGTCGGCCTGCACACTGGTGATCAATTGCGCGCCTGGACAAAAACCTCCCATCAACTCGAGCAATTGCGCCAGGAAGTCCGCGTTACCGAAGTCAACCAGATGGCGTTGAAACTGCTCAACGTCGACTCCTGCGATCAGGCCTGGCAACTGCTGGTCGGCAAGGGGGCACAGGACAACAACCCCGTTGGCTCGACGCTGCTCGAAGCGCTGCTCGATCAACACAAGCAACTGGAACTGGAAATCAAGCTCCAGGACGCCCATGGCCGCGACCAGCACCTGTGGCTGGTGCTGCGTCTGCCGGAAAAACAGCAAGACCATAACGCGGTCATTCTGAGCATCAGCGACATCACCAGCCGCAAGCTGATCGAGCTCTCGTTGCTCGAACGCGAGGGGTTCTGGTCCGACGTGGTGCGCACCGTGCCGGATCATCTCTATGTGCAGGACGTCATTAGCCAGCGGATGATCTTCAGCAACCACCACCTGGGCCAGACCCTGGGGTACGACCGCACCGAACTGCACCAGATGGGCGAATACTTCTGGGAAATTCTGCTGCACAGCGACGATGCCGATCACTACCACAGCCTGCGCCAGGCACAACGGCGGGGCGGGTACACGCAATTGTTGCAATGCCAACTACGCTTTCGCCATCGCAATGGCAAATGGCGCTGCTTCGACATCCGCGAACAGGCCCTGGCCCGAGACCGGGACAACCAGGTGACACGAATCATCGGCGTGGCCAAGGACGTCACCGAGCAGATCGAGGCCAGCGAATCGCTGCGTGACAGCGAGCAACGCTACCGAATGCTCGCCGAAAGCATCAGCGACGTGATTTTCTCCACCGACAACACGCTTTCGCTCAACTACGTCAGCCCGTCGGTGCAAGCCGTGCTGGGCTATACCGCCGACTGGATCTTCCAGAACGGCTGGCAATCGATCATCGCCAATCCGCAACAACTGACCGGCATCTACAACCTGATGGACCGGGTCAGCAAGGCCCTCGACAAGCCCGAACAACTGGCCGAGCTGCGCAACCAGATGCAGACCCAGTTGTTCCTGTTCGACTGCCTGCGTGCCGACGGGCGCAAGATTCCCATCGAGCTGCGGCTGGTACTGGTGTGGGATGAACGCGGCGCGTTCGAAGGCGTGCTCGGCGTCGGTCGCGACATCAGCCAGCAGCGTCGCGCCGAAAAAGACCTGCGCATGGCCGCGACGGTCTTCGAGCACTCGACCTCGGCGATCCTGATCACCGACCCGGCCGGCTACATTGTCCAGGCCAACGAAGCCTTCAGTCGCGTCAGCGGTTATGCCGTGTCGCAAGTGCTGGACCAGTTGCCCAACATGCTGACCGTGGACGAACAGCAGGAAGCCCACTTGCGCTACGTGCTCAAGCAGTTGCAACAGTACAGCACCTGGGAAGGCGAAGTCTGGCTCAAGCGCCGCAATGGCGAACATTACCCGGCCTGGGTCGGCATCACGGCCGTGCTGGATGACGAAGGCGACCTGGCCAGCTATGTATGCTTCTTTAGCGACATCAGCGAGCGCAAGGCCAGCGAGCAGCGCATTCATCGCCTGGCCTATTACGACGCCCTGACTCACCTGCCCAACCGCACGCTGTTCCAGGATCGCCTGCACACCGCGCTGCAATCGGCCGACCGGCAGAAGACCTGGGTCGTGCTGATGTTCCTCGACCTGGACCGCTTCAAGCCGATCAACGACTCCCTGGGGCATGCCGCCGGCGACCGGATGCTCAAGGAAATGGCCACGCGCCTGCTCGGCTGCGTCGCCGACGACGACACCGTGGCACGCATGGGTGGCGATGAATTCACCCTGCTGCTGCAACCGCGCGCCAACCGCGAAATGGCGCTGAACCGGGCCATCAACGTTGCCGAGCAGATCCTCGCCAGCCTGGTCCGGCCATTCGTGCTCGAGGGCCGGGAATTCTTCGTCACCGCCAGTATCGGTATCGCCCTGAGCCCCCAGGACGGCAACGAACTGAGCCAGTTGATGAAGAACGCCGACACGGCCATGTATCACGCCAAGGAGCGCGGCAAAAACAACTTCCAGTTCTATCAGGCCGACATGAACGCCAGCGCCCTGGAGCGCCTGGAGCTGGAAAGCGACCTGCGCCACGCCCTGGAACAGAACGAGTTCGTGCTGTATTACCAGCCGCAGTTCAGCGGTGATGGCAAGCGTTTGACCGGTGCCGAGGCCCTGCTGCGCTGGCGCCATCCGCGACGCGGCTTGGTGCCGCCAGGGGACTTCATCCCGGTGCTCGAAGAACTCGGCCTGGTGGTGGACGTCGGCGACTGGGTCATCACCGAAGCCTGTCGGCAGCTCAGGACCTGGCACTTGGCCAAGGTCCGGGTGCCGAAGGTCTCGGTCAACATTTCGGCCCGGCAGTTCTCCGACGGCCAGTTGGGCACGCGCATCGCCAATATCCTGCGCAGCACCGGCCTGCCCCCAGCCTGCCTGGAGCTGGAACTGACGGAAAGTATCCTGATGCGCGAAGTCAGCGAGGCGATGCAGATCCTGGCCGGGCTGAAAAACCTGGGCCTGAGCATTGCCGTCGATGACTTCGGCACCGGCTATTCATCGCTCAACTACCTCAAGCAATTCCCCATCGACGTGCTCAAGATCGACCGCTCCTTCGTCGACGGCCTGCCGTCCGGCGAGCAAGATGCGCAGATCGCCCGGGCGATCATCGCCATGGCCCATAGCCTCAACCTGGCGGTCATCGCCGAAGGTGTCGAGACCCACGAGCAACTGGACTTTTTGCGCGAACACGGCTGCGACGAAGTCCAGGGCTACCTGTTCGGCCGCCCGATGCCGGCCACCCGGTTTGAAGCGCAGTTCAGCAATGATGCGTTGTTCATGCTCGACTGAAGCCTTGTACTATCTGGGCCGGCCTCTCGCGGGCTTCTGTGGGAGCAAGGCTTGCCCGCGATGAGGCCAGTACAGGCAACGCCCCTCTTGCTTGAAACCCATTCGTCCGCGACATGACGCCCTTTCATATGCCTTCCAAAACCGGTTGATGTAGAATGCTCCCCTTTTCTGCCCCCGATCCTTGAGGACCGCCATGTTCAGCCGTGATTTGACTATTGCCAAGTACGACGCCGATCTCTTTGCCGCCATGGAGCAAGAAGCTCAGCGCCAGGAAGAGCATATTGAGCTGATCGCTTCGGAAAACTACACCAGCCCAGCGGTGATGGAAGCTCAAGGCTCGGTACTGACCAACAAGTACGCCGAAGGCTACCCGGGCAAGCGTTACTACGGTGGTTGCGAGTACGTCGACGTGGTCGAGCAACTGGCCATCGACCGCGCCAAGCAACTGTTCGGTGCCGACTATGCCAACGTCCAGCCGCACGCAGGCTCCCAAGCCAACTCCGCCGTGTACCTGGCGCTGCTGTCGGCCGGTGACACCATCCTGGGCATGAGCCTGGCCCACGGCGGTCACCTGACCCACGGCGCCAGCGTTTCCTCCTCCGGCAAGCTGTACAACGCCGTCCAGTACGGCATCGACGGCAACGGCCTGATCGACTACGACGAAGTCGAGCGCCTGGCCCTCGAGCACAAGCCGAAAATGATCGTGGCCGGTTTCTCCGCCTATTCCCAGGTCCTCGACTTCCCGCGTTTCCGCGAGATCGCCGACAAGGTCGGTGCCTACCTGTTCGTCGACATGGCCCACGTTGCCGGCCTGGTCGCCGCTGGCGTCTACCCGAACCCGGTGCCATTCGCCGACGTGGTCACCACCACCACCCACAAGACCCTGCGCGGTCCACGTGGCGGCCTGATCCTGGCGCGCGCCAATGCCGACATCGAGAAAAAGCTGAACTCCGCCGTCTTCCCGGGCGCCCAGGGTGGCCCGCTGGAGCACGTGATCGCAGCCAAGGCGATCTGCTTCAAGGAAGCCCTGCAACCTGAGTTCAAGGCTTACCAGCAACAAGTGGTGAAGAATGCCAAGGCCATGGCCGGCGTGTTCATCGAACGCGGCTTCGACGTGGTGTCCGGCGGTACTGAAAATCACCTGTTCCTGCTCTCGCTGATCAAGCAAGAGATTTCCGGCAAAGACGCCGACGCGGCGCTGGGCAAGGCGTTCATCACCGTCAACAAGAACTCGGTGCCAAACGACCCACGCTCTCCGTTCGTCACCTCGGGCCTGCGCTTCGGCACCCCGGCCGTGACCACTCGCGGCTTCAAGGAAGCCGAGTGCAAGGAACTGGCTGGCTGGATCTGCGACATCCTGGCGGACCTGAACAACGAAGCGGTCATCGACGCCGTACGTGAGAAGGTCAAGGCTATCTGCAAGAAGCTGCCGGTCTACGGCGCTTAATTCGCCCGCTAGAACGCAGTTAAATAAGGTCCGCATCGAAAGATGCGGGCCTTTTTTTATTGGCGCGATAAACATACGATCAAACAACTAATACCACCCTGCCTTTAACGTCCTGCAATACAGACAGCCCCACAAACGACTAATAACTCAATAAGATCCAGCTCGTTCCACTTTAACTTTACCAATCAACTCAGGAGTCAATATTCACATGGACAGTGAACATTCCTTTCATGCAACCCTTGATATGTTCAGCGCTCACGTCAATCTACTGGAAAGGCTGCACGGCAAACCCGCGTTGGCGACCGTCAGCGCTTTCAGCGGTGGTTTTTTTACCGGCAAACCCCAGACCCAAGATCACTCACACCTGCTTGGCATGCGCGCCGAAGAGCCTAGAACACGCGGCGAGCCCTTGCGACTGCATTTCCGGCACACGGAGGGTGGCTACCTCCTGACCATAAAAAACACCGGCGAGCACTACAACAAATTGCTCAGTAAAAGCTGGTTTGAAGTACTTGGTGCAAAGGATGCAGATACAAAAAAACCGACGTTTTTTACCCTTATCGACTTTCAACAGAATGTCATTACGCCGAAAAACATCAAGTCCGGCCACACACTCATTTCGCTCATGACCGCCAATAAAAAACATGTAGGGGGATTAAGGTTGCGAGGTTCTCCTTATCTCTATCTTGCCGAGACGAAAGAACAGTCAAAAGCGACGTTCATTCTGAGCATCCCTTAAAAAAGAACGCGTAGAACACTCTTACACTTGGCGAGGGAACTGGGTTGCCCTGTAGGAGCTGCCGAAGGCTGCGATCCTTTGATCTTGATCTTGATCTTGATCTTGATCTTGATCTTGATCTTTCGCTCGCGACTTAATTGTCTGGGACAAGATCGCAGCCTCGTTACACTCGACAGCTCCTACGCAGCGCCTACCGGCCGAGCGGGAGCGCGCTTTCGCCACAATCTGGTGTGATCTCCTCACTATTGGCTCAGGCATCTGGCGGCAAATTTTTTTCAGCCGAGAAAAGGCTCAAGCACAAGCCTTTCACCTCAACTGGTCAGACCGGTAAAGCCAAATCATCACAATCAAGCTTGCATCCCCGTAAAAACAGCACCTAGACTGCGCCTGCACTGGACAAACCGGTAAGACCACAATAATGAAGTCCCGACGCCAGCCCTCCCTGGCGAACAAGGACACCGAACCAGGAATCCCTCCCATGCTCAAATGGTGCTCGCGGTCGATCTTCCTTCAAGTTGTCCTCGGACTGGTGCTCGGCATCGTCTGCGGGCTTACCCTTCCCGAATACTCAGCACAGCTCAAACCCCTCGGCGACGGCTTCATCAAGCTGATCAAGATGCTCATCGGCCTGATCGTGTTCTGCGTGGTGGTCAGCGGTATCTCCGGCGCCGGTGATCTCAAGAAGGTCGGGCGCATCGGCCTCAAGTCGGTCATCTACTTCGAAATACTCACCTCCATCGCCCTGGTCATCGGCTTGGTCCTTGCTTTCAGTACAGGCATTGGCAGCGGCGCGAATATCCACCTGGAGCAGCTCTCCAGCGCGGACGTGAACGATATCGCCCAACGCGGCCAGCACATGGTCACCACCACCCAGTTCCTGATGAACCTGATCCCGACCTCGGTGATTGGAGCGTTCGCGGAAAACAACATCCTGCAGGTGTTGCTGTTTGCCGTGCTGTTTGGCAGCGCGCTGAATCTCGTCGGTGATGCCGCTTGCGGTATCTCACGCCTGATCAACGAACTCAGCCACGTGATCTTCCGCATCATGGGCATGATCGTGCGCCTGGCCCCGATCGGCGTCTTCGGGGCCATTGCCTTCACCACCAGCAAATATGGCCTGGAGTCGCTACAGCACCTGGGCAGCCTCGTCGGTCTGTTCTACCTGACCTGCATCGCTTTTGTCGCGGTGATCCTGGGTGTGGTGATGCGCGTGTCGGGCCTGCCGATGCTGCCGTTCCTCAAATACCTGCGCGAAGAGCTGTTGATCGTGCTCGGCACCGCGTCGTCCGATGCCGTGCTGCCACAGATCATGCGCAAGCTTGAACACCTGGGGATCGGCAGCTCCACCGTGGGCCTAGTCATTCCAACCGGCTACTCGTTCAACCTGGATGGTTTCTCGATCTACTTGACCCTGGCCATTGTTTTCATCGCCAACGCGACCGGCACGCCCCTGGCCATGAGCGATCTGTTGACCATCCTGCTGGTCTCGCTGATCACCTCCAAGGGCGCCCATGGCATTCCCGGCTCGGCGCTGGTGATCCTGGCGGCTACGCTGACCGCGATCCCGGCGATCCCGGTGGTCGGCCTGGTACTGGTGTTGGCCGTGGACTGGTTCATGGGCATCGGTCGCGCCCTGACCAACCTGATTGGCAACTGCGTGGCCACCGTGGCGATTGCCCGCTGGGAAAAAGACATCGACATCCCTCGGGCGCGCAAGGTGCTGTCCGGCCAACAAGGCTATACCTTCCAACCCAGGAAACCGGTGGGCAGTGCCCATCACCAGCAATTCTGAAAGACGTCGATGCCGGCCCGCGGGCCGGCATCGCCTGATTGATTTCCAAGGAGTTACATGTGATCAGCTCATCGACCGTCGTCAATTCCGTGGTGGAGAAACTCCGCGCCGCCCTCGCCCGGGGCCAGTGGCGCTCGGGCGACATGCTGCCCGGCCAGCGCGAGCTGGCCGAGCAACTGGGCATCAGCCGACCCAGCCTGCGTGAAGCGGTGATTGTGCTGGAGACCCTCGGCCTGGTGCGCTCGATGCCCGGCAAAGGCGTCGTGGTGCTGGAGGCCAATCTCAACGATAACGCCAGTGAAGGCAGCGCCATGGCCGGCGCGAGCCTGGAAGACCTGCTGCAGCTGCGCTACACCCTGGAACCGTTCATCGTTGGCCTTGTGGCCCAGTCCATCAGCAGCCAGGAGGTCGGCCAGTTGCGCCTGACCCTCATGGACATGCGCGAAGCCCTGGAGGCCAACGACAGCGATGCCTGCGCCAACGCCTACATCGCCTTCCATGAAGAATTGTTTGCCCTGACGTCCAACCCGATCTTCCAGAACGTGGTCCAGCAGACCAGCAACGCCCTCAAGCAAAGCGCCGATGTGTTGCGCAATTCGCCCGAGCACCTGGCCGAACGCCTGGAAGAAAACGAAGCCGTGGTCCGTGCCATCCGGGGCAAGAACAGCGCCCAGGCCAGCGCCGAAATGCGTCGGCACATTCTCCGGGAAGGCCAGCGCATGGGCATCGAATTGAACATTCCGGACGACAACCTCGGCACCTGAGCCATTGCCTGCGGAGACCGCCATGAACAACCTCATGCCCCATCACCCCCAGCACAACCGTAGCGTGCTCGCCACCCTGCCCGGCCGGGTCGGCAAACCGTCAGTGGACGATATCTACCCGCGGATCTTCGACGCCATCCTCGAACAACGCATTGCCCCGGCCAGCCGCTTCACCGAGGAAAGCCTGGGGGATGTGTTCGGCGTCAGTCGCAGCATCATTCGTCGCGTCCTGGCGCGCCTGTCCCACCAGCAAGTGGTAATCCTGCGGCCCAACCACCGGCCACAAGTCGCCGCGCCAGACCTGGAGCAGACCCGGCAGATCCTCCACGCTCGCCGCCTGGCTGAACAGACCCTGGTGCGCCTGGCCTGCAAGGCACCGCGGCCCAAGGACTTGCAACACCTGCGCGATCTGGTGGAGCACGAACGCCAGTGCCTGGATCGTGGTGAGCGTGGCCCGGCGATACGCCTGTCCGGCGAATTTCACCTGCAATTGGCGGCCATGGCCGGCAACGCGCCGTTGACGCAATTTCTCGGCAGCCTGGTGCCGTTGACCTCGTTGGCCCTGGCGCGACACGAGATCAAGTCCCGCCGGCACTGCGCCTGGCAGGAACACCTGGCAATCGTCGACGCCGTGCAAGGCCGCAACATCAATGAAGCGGTGCGGCTGATGGACGAGCACCTGGACCATCTGGAGCAAAAACTGCTGCTGGCCGCAGGCGCGGGACCGTCAAAGTAACGCGGCTTCGAAGCCGGCGCGGATCTTCTCTTCGGGCAGTTCGTCGGCGATGAACACGATCACGCTTTCCCGTGCTTCGTCGCAGGCCCATTCGGTGTCCCAATCGAAACCGTACAACTTGAGCACGCCCTGAAACACCAACCGACGGGGTTCGCCCGCGATGTTCAGCACGCCTTTGTAGCGCAGCAATTGCTTGCCGTGCTCTTCCAGCAACTGGTTCATGAACTCGCTGAGCTTGTCGATATCCAGCGCCTTGTCGGTGCGCAGCACCAGGCTGCTGATCCGATCGCCTGGGGTGGCCTTGCCGACCGGGCGCAGGCTGAACCCCGCGCCCAGGTCCGCATTGAGATTGAAGCCGCGGATGTCGAGCAGTTCAGCCAGGTCAATCTTGCCGTGCTCTACCACCCTGATGGGTGCCCGCCGGTTGATGCGCGTCAGGCGCTCGCCAAGGGCCTGGACCTGGGCCGCGTCCACCAGGTCAGTCTTGCTCAGGAGCAGGCGGTCGGCAAACCCGACCTGGGCCTGGGCGATGGCCTGGGTCAGGTGGACATCGGCATGAGCAGCGTCCACCAGCGTAAGAATGCCGTCGAGGATATAGCGCTCGCGCAGGTCCTCGTCGATGAAAAAAGTCTGCGCCACCGGGGCCGGGTCGGCCAGGCCGGTGCACTCGATCACCAGGCGATCAAAGGCGATCTCGCCGCTGTCCAGCCGCTCGAGCAACAGATACAGGGCCTTGGTCAGGTCGGTGTGGATGGTGCAGCACACACAACCGTTGGCCAGGGTCATGACTTGCACCGGCTCGTCGCCCAGCAGTTGGGTGTCGATGCCGGCATCGCTGAATTCGTTCTCGATGACGGCGATTTTCAGGCCGTGCTCGGCCTTGAGCAGATGGCGCAACAGCGTAGTCTTGCCAGCGCCAAGGAAGCCGCTGAGGATGGTGACCGGGATGGGAGAGGACAAACTGAATCTCCTTGACGCCTGAAAGGAAAGCGGTTTTGTGGGGTTTGAGGCTACCTCAACTCAACAGCACTTGGGCCCACCCTTGCCACCGTAACGAGCCTCCTGGCGTTCGCGAAAGAACGCCTCGTAGTCCATCAGCGGTTTGTCCGGGTGCTTGGTTTGCATGTGCTCGACGTA
>NZ_CAXAPD010000021.1:0-112737 GCF_963970515.1 Pseudomonas sp. RL_5y_Pfl2_73
GCATTGCCATTGAAAATCCTCCGGGCTAAGGTTTGAACACTTGAAGGGTTCACCCAGAGGCGCAGGCTTGTTCCTATCGTCGGTCTAGGCCAGATGCATTCTTTATCGGCGCTTGGGTGAAAGGAGGGGGGGTGAAATCTCCCACGGTCTGTACTGCGGCTAACAGTCAGAATCGAGCTTTGTCCCTCCTCCTCCCTTCAAGTCCTACCATACAAGCGAGCTGGCTCGCGATGAGGCCGGCACATCCAACATCTTCATCGACTATGGCACCGCCTTCGCGAGCAAGCCCGCTCCCACAGGAGAAACGCGGTCTCCACCAAGAACCAGGCCGGCCGTTAGGCCGCCTCGCGGTGGCCGTTGATCTCGGCGCCCCGTTAACCACGCTGGCCGAACGCAGGCATTGTGGAGTGGGCACCTCGGCATGGATGCCGAGGTAGCCGCGCTGGGCCATGGATGGCCCTTCGCGGCGGCCCACGGAGCAATGCCGGAGTGAGGGCATGCCGAGCCTAGGCGAGGCACCGAGTGGTGGGGCAGGAGCGTTTTGCTTACTTTTGCGCTTCTCAAAAGTGAGCCGCCGTCAGGGCGGAACCCTAAGTGGCCATTACCGCAGAAACGGATATACACACCAAAACAAAGGAAATACCGATCCTTCTCAAAAACAACGCATTCCAATTCTAAAAAAAGCAGATATTGCGAGGCGACACGCACTAATGCAACCGAGCGCACAGGCCCGCAGATCTTGTCCCTTGCACCCCACGAGGTAAAAACCTTACAGTCATACGACAACCTACAACTAAAACAGCCGATCCTGGGCCTTTTGCCTTGGCGGCCGCCTTCGAGACACCTGCCATGACTCGCCCCATCGCTGCATCTGACACCCCCACACCGTTACCCCGCCACCTCGCGGTGCTCGTCCTGCTGTGCATGGGCTGTGCCTTCGCCGGCAACCACGTCGCCGCGCGGGCCGCGTTCGATGACGGTGCCGGTGTGCTGCTGGCGATCCTGCTGCGCTCGGGCGGGACGCTGCTGGTGCTGGCTGCGATGGTGCTCTGGCAACGACAGAGCCTGCGCCTGCCGCCCGGTACGTGGCGTTGGCAATTGGCGCTGGGGCTGTTGATCGGCGCCCAGAGCCTGTGCCTGTACTCCGCCGTGGCCCGGGTGCCAGTGGCGTTGGCGCTGCTGGTGGGCAACGTGTTTCCGATACTGCTGGCCTTGCTGACCTGGGCCCTGGGCGGACCACGCCCGACGGCGCGCACGGCTGCGTTGATGGGCATGATCCTGGTGGGCCTGGTGTTCGTGTTGGAAGTGCCGGCGAGGTTATCGTCCGGGCACGGCGTCGGCCCGCAATGGCTGCTCGGGGTGGGCCTGGCCTTTGGCGCCGCTTGCGCCTTTGCCTGCGCATTGTGGATCACCGATCACAAGTTGTCCCAGGTGCGCGGCTCGGTCCGCAGCCTGCTGACGATCTTCATCGTCTTCAGCAGCGTCAACCTCGCTGGCCTGACAGGCGCCCTGCCCGGCGGTTTCGACCTGCCAGCCAGCAACACCGGCTGGTTCGCCCTGGCGACCCTGGTGGTGCTCTATGGCACCGGGTTTACCGTGCTGTTCATTTCCGTGCCCCGCCTGGACATGCCGCGCAACGCCCCGGTGATGAACATCGAACCGCTGGCCACGCTGCTGATCGGCTGGCTGGTGCTGGACCAGATGCTCAACCCGGGCCAGGTGATGGGTGGCGCGATTGTGGTGACGGGCATCGTGTTGCTGACCTATCGCAAGGTTGAGCGGGTCAAGGTGCCTGTGGCTGAGCACACTTGAACTGACTGAACACCGTTGTGCCAGCCCACAGATAGTCTTCGCCTTCCTGAAACTTGTTCCAAAACCGACAGTCCTACCCCAGCCGTGAAACCCCCGCCGATCTGCAGCGGCGGGTTTTCCAGCTGATCGGCGCCAAGCCTGGCGCTATGGCAACTCCCCCTCTTGAGCCGTTCGCCCCATGCGCCACCCTGTTCGCTCTTGCCGTTTCGTTTCGCTGTGCTTGCTTGCCCTGTTTCCTCTATTCGCCAGCCCCGCCCATGCCCGCGGCGAAAGGCAGCTGGTGGAGGCCATCAACGATTTCCGTAGCCAGTCGCGCCGCTGTGAATGGCGCACAGTACGTGCCACGCCGCCGCTGGTGCTGCGTTCAAGCCTGGGTTTGCCGATTGGCCTTCGCGGTGGCCTGCGGGAAACCTTGAAAAACGCCGGCTATCAAGCTCGGGCCGTGCGCAGCATTCGCTTGACCGATGCGTGGGACGCCGAAGAAGCGTTCGACAGGCTGGCAGACGAACATTGCACCGCGCTGCTGAACAACCAGTACGCCGACATCGGCGTCAATCGGGTCGGTGATCAATGGCGCGTGGTGCTGGCGCAACCCATGGGTGGCACACGGATGAGCGACGCGGGTGCGGCGGACAAGTCGCTGCTGGCCCAGGTCAACGCCGCCAGGGCCAAGCCACGAATGTGCGGGCGCCAGCGCTTCGCGGCGGCCCGGCCGCTGAGCTGGAACGCCGCGCTGGGAACCGCCGCCCAAGGCCACAGCCGGTCGATGGCCCGCGAGAATTATTTCGCCCATCGCGACCCGGACGGTCGCTCTTCTTCCGATCGGGCCAAGCGCGCCGGCTTTCGCGGACGTAAACTGGGCGAGAACATCGCCGCCGGACAACGCTCACCGAGCCAGGCCATGCAAGACTGGCTGGCCAGCCCGGGGCACTGCGCCAACCTCATGAACCCGATGTTCACCCAGATGGGCGCAGCTTCGGCCAGCGATTCGCGCAGTGATGCGGGGGTGTACTGGACGATGGTGCTCGGCGCGCCGTGATGTGACGGACACCTTTGTGGCAAGGGGCCCCTGGATTCTGTAGGAGCTGGCGAAGGCTCGGGCCGCGTTCGGACGATCTTTTGATTTTGATCTTTCACTCTTGACTCAATGGGCAGGGGAAAGATCGCAGCCTCGTTGCACTCGACAGCTCCTACAGGGTGTTCTCCCAACCCATTGCGCAAGCCCTGCCTCACGCCGGCCGACGAACCGCCCTCACCTTGCCACTGCCACCACCGCCACAGAAAAACCGGTCGGCCCCGTCGGACTCCAACCCCGACACACCGATACCAGGCGGCATCGTCACGCTTTCCAGCACTTGCGCCGTTTGCGGATCGATACGCCGCAGGTCACTCTCGTCGTTTTCCCAGGTGCCGTGCCAAAGCTCTCCATCGACCCAGGTCACGCCCGTGACAAAGCGGTTGGATTCGATGGTGCGCAGGACCCTGCCGTCGGCGGGGTCGATCTGCAGTATCTTGCGCGCCTTGTACTGACCGACCCAGAGCGATCCTTCGGCCCACGCCAGGCCGGAATCATCACCGCTGTTGGGGGCCGGAATCGTCGCCAATACTTGACCGGTGCGTGGATCGATCTTGCGGATGCTGTCGCCGGCGATCTGGAATAAATGCTCACCGTCGAACGCCGTGCCCGCATTCGCCGGGACATCGAGCGAATGCATGGGCTGGCCACTGGCGGGATCGAGGGCATGCAACTTGTCGCCCGAAGCGAACCAGACACACTCGCCGTCATGGCTCACGCCGTGCACGCAATCGACGCCCGGAAAAGGACCGTATTCACGCAGGATCTGTGCCTCTGAATGTTTCATCTCTCTCGCCTCATGAATGGGGTGTGACTGCAGCCTAAGCCTGGGATGGCAGTGCGGTGAGTAACAATACCGTCGCGAATCCGGGCATCGGTGGCGCCATCCAGCGACGGGCCCTGGCGCGCCCGAACGACTGCGCCTTACCGGCGACGGCCAGCGTTTCCAAGGCCCGCTGCACGCTACGCTGACTGATGTCCAGGGCCAGCGCCAGGGCTGAACTGGACCAGGCTTCACCGTCGGCCAGCAATGCCAGCACCGCCCCGTAGGGCTCCTCGACGACTCGCGCCAGCACCACGACCTCGTCGGCCTGTCGCGGAATCAGGGTAAAACCGCGCTGGGTTGCCTTCACTTCAGCCAACGGACGAAGCGTTACCCGCAACCGCCCCATCTCCACCCGCAGCCGAGCGCGATGGGATTCATCCGTCAGCTTCAAGCCGAAGGCCTGGATCATGAGCGTTTCCCTCGGTACATCGCCAGGCCAGGCTTGAGCCAGCCCTCGCGCCAGGGCGAACAATACCGGTCGTCGGGCAAGGCTGACTTGAATGCCGGCGCCGCTGATCCCATAGCGGCACGCGTCCACCACCAACGCCGACCCGGCCAACAGCGCTTGCACCTCCTCCAGCACGAGCAAGCGCTCTTCGCCTCGGGCAATCAGACGCGCGGCGGGTGTGCGCAGTAGCCGCCAGGCGCTTTCAATTTCGGCGCTCAGTGCGCCGATTCCCGCTTGCTGTGCGGCTTGCCCGGCCCGTTCGAGGGCCGCGCGGGCGGTCTGTGTTTGCAACCGCCGCATGGCGATTCCCGCAGCCACTAACTCGCAAGCCGCCCGTGATGCCGAGGGCAGCCAGGCAAGATCCAGGTCAACGAGCCTGCGTTCGGCCTCGTCGAGCCGACCGATCAACAGCAGCCGGCGGATTTCGATCGTGTGGGCATGAGCAACGTTCGCCCGATCGCCGTGGGTTTCGAGCACCGCCCGCGCGGCGGCGAGACGCTTCATCGGCCAAGTCAGGTCACGAGACGCCAGGGCGATTTCGCCTTCGGCGACCACACAGCGCGCCCGTGCCACGGCCTCCGTGGGCCCGAAGGCCGCGCCCGCCCGACGCATCAGGGTACTGGCCCGAACCAGATCACCCAGCTGCGCCATGGCAATGCCGCGAAGCGCGAGGGCCGGGGCATCCTTGCGCAGCGCGACGCGATTGAGCGCAGCGACAGGATCCCCCGCTACCAGTGCTCGCGCCGCTGCGGTGATCAGAGGGTCAGTTGTCATCGGTTTGGGGGGTCAGAGGCGGATGTCGGCAGCCGGCACCACATCGATCCGCGATACCGCGCTGCTCAGACGCCCCAATCGGTTGTTGTGGTTGGCGATGATCTGTTCGGCCGCCATGCTGCCGTTGTCCACCGTGGAGTGGGCATCGGCCGCCAAAACCACGTCGTACCCCAGGGCATGGGCCTGGCGCACGGTAGCGTTGACGCAATAGTCGGTTTGCAGCCCACAGATCACCAGGCGGTTGATGTCCCGGGCCTGCAACAACGGTTGCAGGTCGGTCTGGTAGAAGGCATCGGGGGTGGTCTTGCGCACCCGCAGGTCATCGGCAGCGGTCAACAGGTCATCGACCAGTTGCCAGGCGGCAGAACCATACGTCAGCGAGCCTTCCAATTCTTCGTGCTGGATCAGCACCACCGTCAAGCCGAGGGCCCGGGTTTTGGCCGCCAGTTCGTTGATGGTCTGGATGATGCGCTGGCTGTCGAAGCACTCTTCTTCACCGCTGCACAGTGCGTTCTGGACATCGATGATCAGCAATGCGGTGTTCATGATCTTCCCTCTTCAGAACGGTATTGGACACCCAAGTCATGTAGGACCTGTGGAGCGAAGCGAGGCTGCGATCTTCCCCGGCCCGAAAGATCGCAGCCTCCGGCAGCGCCTACAGGGGATTAATATCCCAGCGACAACCCGGTATTGCGACGGGGGTCGTTGGCGCCATAGAAGCGGTTCTTGCCCACCGGCTTGCCGCCCAATGACGGCGCGCCGACCAGGATCGCGGCAATGTGGTTGGGATCCTGCGGGCCGGCAAACTTGTGCCCCCAGCTTTCCAGCAGCTTCTGGGTATCCGGGCTGGCCGCAAAGGTCTCCAGGTTGGTTTCCTCCGGCATCCACTGCTGGTGGAAACGCGGCGCGTCGACAGCCTCCTGGAGGTTCATCCCGTAGTCGATCACATTGAGGATAGTCAATAACGTCGCGGTGATGATCCGGCTGCCGCCCGGGGTGCCCACCACCATGACCGTCTTGCCGTCCTTGGTGACAATGGTCGGGCTCATGGATGATAGCGGCGCCTTGCCCGGCGCAATGGCGTTGGCTTCGCCCTGAACCAGGCCATACATATTGGGCACGCCGACCTTGGCGGTGAAGTCGTCCATTTCATCGTTGAGAATCACCCCGGTCTTGCTCGCCATGACACCGGCACCGAACCAGTCGTTCAGGGTATAAGTGACCGAAACGGCGTTACCCCAATGGTCGACGATAGAGTAATGGGTGGTGTTGCTGCCCTCATGGGGCGCTACGCCGGGCTTGATCTTCTGCGAGTCGCCGGCCTTTTGCGGTTCGATCGCGGCCCGCAGTTTGGCGGCGTAGTTTTTATCCAGCAGATGGTCGATGGGGTTCTTCACGAAGTCCGGGTCACCCAGGTAGCTGTTGCGGTCCACGTAGGCGTGGCGCATGGCTTCGATCTGATAATGCAGGCCCTGGGCCGAATGGAACCCCAGGTCCTTCATCGGATAGCCGTCGAGGATGTTCATGATCTGGCACAGCACTACCCCGCCGGAACTGGGCGGCGGCGCCGAGATGATGTGATAGCCGCGGTAGTCGCACTCCACCGGGGCCAGCTCGCGGGTCTTGTACTTGTCCAGGTCGGCCTGGGTGATGATGCCTTTGTTGGCCTGGCTGGAGGTGACCAGGGCATCGGCGACCCAGCCCTTGTAGAAACCGTCGGCGCCTTTGGCGGAGATTTCCCGCAGGGTCTTGGCGAGGTCTTTTTGCACCAGCTTCTGGCCGACCTGCATGGGCTCGCCGTTGTGCAGGAAGATCGCACCGGAGTCGCGCATGTCCTTCTTGAACACATCGGTGGCGGTTTCCAGCAGATCGACATCACCCTGCTCCAGGGTGAAGCCTTCCTCGGCGAACTTGATGGCCGGGGCGATCAGTTCCGCCCGGGGTTTGCTGCCGTACGCCTTCAACGCCAACTCCAGGCCGGAGACCGTGCCAGGCACGCCCACGGCCAGATGTCCGCGGGTACTGAGGTCGGGGACGACGTTGCCGTCCTTGTCCAGGTACATGTTGGCGGTGGCAGCCAGGGGGGCTTTTTCACGGAAATCCAGGAACGTCTTGCGGCCATCGGCCAATTGGAGGGTCATGAACCCACCTCCGCCCAGGTTACCCGCCGCCGGGTACACCACCGCCAGGGCATACCCTACCGCCACCGCCGCATCCACGGCATTGCCGCCGTTCTTGAACACATCGACGCCCACGTGGGTCGCCAGGTGCTGGGCGGTGACCACCATGCCGCTCTCGGCAGCCACCGGCGCCTGGGAGGCGGCCTGGGCATACACACAACTGAGGGTCAGGGTGGTCGCAACGAGGATCCGGGCAAAGGATTCGAACTTCATGAGTCGGCCTGTTCTTGTTCTAAAAAGTCGGGGATCGCATCAAGCAACTAGCTAGTATGGCCCGGTTTGCGTAATGCGCCTGCTTCCAAGTCGACCGGGTGACGCCACGGTAGCCTTTGGGATAGGCTCCTGCGGTTGATCTTGACTGAATAAGGACATCACCGATGACGCTACGAATCGAACGCACGGACACGCCCACCGACGCAGAACGCCAAGCCATCATCGCCCCGCTACGCGCCTATAACACGGCCAAGACCGGCGGGACGGTGCCTGAACTGGTCGCATGGCTGGTGCGCGATGAACAAGACGAAATTGTCGGGGGGCTCTACGGCCGAGTGTTTTTCCGCTGGCTGTATATCGAGCTGCTGGTGGTGCCGGAACAGGCCCGGCGCCAGGGCACGGGCTCGACCCTGATGCAGATGGCCGAAGAACTGGCCCGGGAGAAAAACTGCGTGGGCATCTGGCTGGACACCTTCGACTTCCAGGCCCCGGAGTTCTACCGCAAACACGGCTTCACGCAAATCGGCCAGATCGACGACTACCCGCCAGGCCACCAGCACTTCTTCTTCCAGAAGCGCCTGACTCAGACCAATTGAAATACTGACCCTGTGGGAGCGAGCCTGCTCGCGATGGCAGGCACCTCGGTCTATCTACTTAAAGACACGTCGCCAACGCCGCCAACCGGCGCTTGGCCACGAAGTCGTCATGCTTGGCGTAATAACTCAACTCGGTGCCTGTCGCCCCGGCATGCACATCGACAAACGATTCGGCCGAGCGGGTGTAGACCGTCAAGCCGCTTGGCTTGCCCGGTTGCAGGTAGGCGCCGGCATCGACACCGAACACCGCTTCGTCCTGCCAGGAGAACTGCACACACTGGGCGACGACCTGTTCGGGTTTGTCCGAAGTCAGGGTCTTGTAAGGGGCCTGGGTCCGGGCCTCGTTCATCGCCGAACCCGCGCAGCCGGCCAGCAAGGTTGCGGCCAGGGCCACGGTCAACATTCGCATGGTGCTCACTCATCAAGAAAAAAACCGACTGTAGCACTGCGACCCAGGCCTTCGTGCTGCTTTACTGAAATTTACACGGGACATCGGCCTGCGATTCACGCACCCTGTCGCGCCACTGTCACCAGCCACGCGGAACACCCCATGACCCCCAACGCCGAATTCTACAAACCCACCGCCGAATACGCCGACAAACTGATCAGCCAGATCGGCCAGACACCGTCCTGGATCGCCAAGCGCATCGGCGTCACCGACAAGCGGGTTCGCTACATCCTCGACGGCGAACGCACCGTCAAGGGCGAAACCACGCCGATCCAGATGACCTACACCGAACAGTTCGCCCTCGAATGCCTGGCGGCTGCGGCCAAGGCCAGCAAGAAGCAGTCAGCATCCCCCAAGGAGTGACCATGGCGGCAACCGAACAGCAACACGAACGAGCCCTGGAAAAATTCCTCGATGAGCGCCCCGAACTGCGCGTCGAATTGGACCACCTCAACCCGCTGCTGGCCCAGGCCAAGGGCGAGACCGCCGCGCAGTACCGCGCCGAGCGGTTGCATGAAGCCTTCGAAGCCGAGGCCGAGCGCCTAGGCCTGTTTGCCTGGGAACTGACCCTGCAACTGACCGCGGCCTCGCCCGCGGAGTACCAGGCCCAGCGCCTGGAGGTGCACAAGGAAGTCGCGGAGATGGCGGGGATGGAATGGGCTGAGTATTGCGCGTTAAATGGCCTCAACACCCAGGACTGAGCACTAGCTTGGTCCCGCAGGGTCCCGTAGGAGCTGTGTAGGAGCTGTCGAGTGCAACGAGGCTGCGATCTTTCCTGGGCTATTTGGAGCTCAAGCGAAAGATCAAAAGATCAAAAAGATCAAAGAGGTCAGATCGCAGCCTCGTTGCACTCGACAGCTCCTACAGAGTTCCTAAGCTGGTCCAGATAGGCCTCGCCACCCTTTCCCGGCAATCGCCCCCCCGCCCATAAAGCTTTATCATGGCCGCAGTTTTGCTGATCGGGTCTGTCATGAAGTTCGCCATCGCTTTGTTTTCCGCCGCCCATGCGCCCTCCTCGCGCCGTGCCTTGCTGTTTGCCCAGGCTGCGCTGGCGGGCGGGCATGAGATCGTGCGGCTGTTTTTCTATCAGGACGGCGTCTATAACGCCTGCGCCAGTGTCGTCACGCCCCAGGACGAACAGGACCTGCCCCAGCAGTGGCGAACCTTTGTCAGCGACAACCAGCTCGACGGCGTGGTCTGCATCGCGGCGGCGTTGCGCCGTGGGGTGTTGAACGAGGAAGAAGCCCAGCGCTACCAGCGTTCGGCGGTTAGCGTCGAGGCGCCCTGGGCCTTGTCCGGGCTGGGCCAGTTGCACGATGCAATCCAGGACGCCGACCGTTTGATCTGCTTTGGAGGCGCGTAATGGCCAAGTCTGTATTGCTCATCAGCCGCCAAGCCCCATGGTCGGGCCCCGGCGCCCGTGAAGCGCTGGACATCGTCCTGGCCGGCGGTGCATTCGACCTGCCCATCGGCCTGCTGTTTCTCGATGACGGGGTGTTCCAGCTCACGGCCGGCCAAAACGCCAAGGCGGTCCAGCAAAAAGACCTGAGCGCCAACCTGCAGGCGTTGCCGATGTTCGGCGTCGAGGACCTGTTCCTCTGCGCCGACAGCGCCGCCGAACGTGGTGTCGACACCGACACCCTGGCGCTGGGCGATGTGAAAGCACTGACCGCGCCGCAAATCGCCGCGCTCATCGATCGTTACGACCAGGTGATCACCCTCTGATGTCGACTTTGCATGTGTTGTCTCATTCGCCCTTCGGCGATAACCGCCTCGCCAGCTGCATGCGGGTACTGGGCAACCAGGATGCGCTGCTGCTGTGCGGCGACGCGACGTACGCGTTGCAACCGGGCAGCCCACCGTTTGAAGTGCTACTGGCTGCTGGCGTGAACCTGTTCGTGCTCGCCGAAGACCTCCAGGCCCGCGCCCTGGACACGCCAGACTGGGCCGAAGCCATCAACTACTCAGGTTTCGTCGAGCTGTCGATCGAGCACGACAAGGTCAACACCTGGCTATGAAGACGCTGACCGTGGGCGAGCGCGCCATCGCACTGGACAAGGACGGCTACCTGGCCGACCTTGACGATTGGTCGGCCGAGGTCGCCACCGCCCTGGCAACCGCCGAAGACATCGAGCTGGGCCCCGAACACTGGGAGATCCTCGAACTGCTACGCGGCTTCTACAACGAATTCCAGCTCTCCCCCGCGACCCGGCCGCTGATCAAGTACACGGCGCTGAAACTGGGCGCGGACAAAGGCAATAGCCTGCACCTGAACCGACTGTTCAAAGGCACTCCCGCCAAACTCGCCGCCAAACTGGCGGGCCTGCCCAAACCGACGAATTGCTTATGACCGACTTCCCATCGCTGACCCTTGAGACCCCGGCCGAACACCCGTTCGCCCAGTTCGTGCGCATCCTTGGCAAAGGCAAGCGCGGCGCCCGCAACCTGACCCGCGAAGAAGCCCGCGAAGCCATGGGCCTGGTGCTCGACGAAAAGGTTGAGGACACCCAGCTTGGCGCCTTTCTGATGCTGCTGCGACACAAGGAAGAAAGCGCCGAGGAGATGGCCGGTTTCACCGAAGCGCTGCGTGAACGCCTGGTGGTCCCGGCGTTGGCGGTGGACCTCGACTGGCCGACCTACGCCGGCAAGAAACGCCATTTGCCGTGGTACCTGCTGGCGGCCAAATGCCTTGGGCAGAACGGCGTGCGGATCTTCATGCACGGCGGCGGCGCTCACACGGCAGGCCGGCTCTACACCGAACAATTGCTGGGCTTGTTGCATATCCCGCTGTGCCGGGATTGGCGGCAGGTCGGCAGTGCGCTGGACAACGGCGGCCTGGCCTTCATGCCACTGGTGGATTGGGCGCCGCAAATGCAGCGGATGATCGACCTGCGCAACACCCTGGGCCTGCGCTCGCCGATCCATTCCCTGGCACGGATCCTCAACCCGCTGGCCGCTCGTTGCGGCTTGCAAAGCATCTTTCACCCGGGCTACCAGGCCGTGCATCGCGATGCCAGCGGTTTGCTCGGTGATAGCGCTATCGTCATCAAGGGCGACGGCGGCGAGATCGAGATCAACCCGGACGCCGACAGCCACCTGTACGGCACCACCGGCGGCGTCAGCTGGGACGAAGAATGGCCGCGACTGGCCGAGCAGCGCCACGTCAAACCGGAAAACCTCGATCCCGAGCACTTGAAAGCGATCTGGCGCGGTGACGTCGAAGACAGCTACCCACAACTGGCGCTGATCGCCACCATGGCCCTGGCCTTGCGTGGCCTGGGCCTGGCTCGCGAAGAAGCGTTCGACAAAGCCCGGCAGTATTGGGATGCCCGGGATCGTTCGATTTAACCTCATTAATCGCCGGACCTTTGCGCTTTTAGTTCGAATCTCTTTAATTTCGAATCATAGGAATAAACTCGCCTCCAATGACCATTGAGCGAGGACATCCAAATGGGTTTGTTGGTCGAGGGCCGCTGGCAGGACCAGTGGTATGAAAGCAAGGACGGCACCTTCCAGCGCGAACAGGCGCAGCGCCGTCACTGGGTGACCGCCGACGGCAGCGCCGGCCCCTCGGGCGACAGCGGTTTTGCCGCCGAGGCCGGGCGCTACCATTTGTATGTCTCCCTGGCCTGTCCCTGGGCGCACCGCACGCTGATCTTGCGCCAGCTCAAGGGCCTGCAAGACTTGATCGATGTGTCGGTAGTCAGCTACCTGATGCTGGAAAACGGCTGGACCTTCGACAAGGCCCACGGTTCCACTGGCGACAACCTCGACAACCTGAGCTTCCTGCATCAGCGCTACACGGCCGACACGCCGGACTACACTGGCCGCGTCACGGTTCCGATCCTTTGGGACAAACGCCAACAGCGCATCGTCAACAATGAATCGGCGGAAATCATCCGCATGTTCAACAGCGCCTTCGACGGCGTGACCGGCAACGACCTGGACCTGTATCCCGAACACTTGCGCCGCGATATCGACGCCCTGAACGAACGGATCTACCCGGCGGTGAACAACGGTGTGTACCGTGCCGGATTCGCCACGACCCAAGCGGCCTATGAAGAAGCCTTCGACCGGTTATTTGCCGAACTGGATTGGCTGGAGGCATTGCTGGCAACCCGCCGTTATCTGGCTGGCGAATACCTGACCGAGGCCGACATCCGTCTGTTCACTACGATCATCCGCTTCGACGCGGTGTATTTCGGTCACTTCAAGTGCAACCTGCGGCGCATCGCCGATTATCCGAACCTGTCGAACTGGCTGCCAGAGTTGTACCAGTGGCCGGGCATTGGCGAGACCGTGGACTTCCCCCATATCCAGGGCCATTACTACGCCAGCCACAAGACCATCAACCCCAATGGGATTGTGCCCAAGGGGCCGAAGCAGGACTTTACAGTCGCCCATGATCGGGGAAGGTTGAGTGGGAAAGGGATTTGGCGTGGGGCTGAGAGCTGATCTGAGATCTTTATTGCCTCAGAAGGCTAATCGCGAGCAGGCTAGCTCCCACATTTGATGGTTGTTCAACCATGGATCTGCGGTTGTACACGGTCCATTGTGGGAGCGAACCTGCTCGCGTTTGGAGGCGACGCGGTCTTCAGACCTGCCCCTGAGCCCCTTCAAACCATGCCAGTTTCTCGCGCAGTTGCACCACTTCCCCGACAATCACCAGGGTCGGCGCATGCACTTCGTGCTCGGCCACCAGCCGTGGCAAGTCCGCCAAAGTGCCGGTAAAGACCCGCTGATTGGACGTCGTGCCCTGCTGGATCAACGCCGCTGGCGTATCCGCCGCACGGCCATGCCTGATCAGCTCGCTGCAGATCATCGGCAGGCCGACCAAGCCCATGTAGAACACCAGCGTCTGGGCCGGGGACACCAGGTCGGCCCATGGCAAGTCGCTGGTGCCGTCCTTGAGATGGCCGGTGATGAAACGCACCGATTGAGCGTAATCGCGATGGGTCAGCGGGATCCCGGCGTAGGCCGCGCAACCACTGGCCGCGGTGATGCCTGGGACGACCTGGAACGGGATGCCATGGGCTGCCAGTTCCTCAATCTCTTCGCCGCCACGACCAAAGATGAACGGGTCGCCGCCTTTCAACCGCACCACGCGCTTGCCCTGACGGGCCAGGTCGACCAATTGCTGATTGATCTGATCCTGGGGGACCGCGTGTTCGGAGCGGCGCTTGCCGACGTAGATCCGTTCGGCGTCGCGCCGGCACAGTTCCAGGATTGCCGGTGCCACCAGGCGGTCGTACAACACCACGTCCGCCTGCTGCATCAAGCGCAAGGCGCGGAAGGTCAGCAGGTCCGGATCACCCGGCCCGGCCCCCACCAGATAAACTTCACCCGACGCGTTCGGCGCCTGGCCGTCGATCTTGTCCCGCAGCAGGCGCTCGGCTTCAGCCCCCTGCCCGGCCAGTTGCCGATCGGCGATAGGGCCCTGGAACACGTCCTCCCAGAACGCCCGTCGTTGCTGCACGTCGGGAAACAAACCTTTGACCTGGCCGCGAAAACGCGCCGCCAGCCCGGCCAGTTGCCCGTAGGTCGACGGAATCCAGGTTTCCAGCTTGGCCCGGATCAGCCGCGCCAGCACCGGCGCGTCGCCACCGCTGGACACCGCGATCACCAAGGGTGAGCGGTCGACAATCGCTGGGAAGATCACGCTGCACAGGGCTGGCGCGTCCACCACGTTGACCGGCACGCAACGCTTATGAGCATCGGCCGAGACCTGGGCATTGAGCGGTTCGTCGTCGGTGGCGGCGATGACCAAACCGCAGCCGTCCAGGTCCGCTTCGACGTAACCACGCAGGATGCATTCACCGCCGCTGCCACTGACCAGTTCCCGCAACTGCGGTTCGATGTCGGGTGCGACCACCCGCAGCAACGCGCCGGCATCGGCCAGCAGGCGGGACTTGCGCAAGGCAATCTCCCCGCCGCCGACCACCAGCACGCGGCTGCCGCGCAGGTTGTGGAACAGTGGCAAATAGTCCATTTAGCCGATGACCTCGATGCCGCCCATGTAGGGCTTCAACACCTCGGGCACACGGATCGAACCGTCGGCCTGCTGGTAGTTTTCCAGCACGGCCACCAGGGTACGACCCACCGCCAGGCCGGAGCCATTGAGGGTGTGGACCAGTTCCGGCTTGCCGGTTTCCGGGTTGCGGAAACGCGCCTGCATGCGCCGCGCCTGGAAGTCGCCACAGTTGGAGCACGAGGAAATCTCGCGGTACTTGTCCTGGCTCGGGATCCAGACTTCCAGGTCGTAGGTCTTGACCGCACTAAAGCCCATGTCACCGGTGCACAGCGCCAGGGTGCGATACGGCAGCTCCAGCATTTGCAGGACTTTCTCGGCGTTGGCGGTCAGGCCTTCCAATGCTTCCATGGACACCGACGGCTCGACGATCTGCACCATCTCGACCTTGTCAAACTGGTGTTGGCGGATCATGCCACGGGTGTCACGGCCCGACGCCCCGGCTTCACTGCGGAAGCACGGCGTGTGGGCGACGAATTTGATCGGCAGTTGCTTGGCATCGATGATTTCGCCGGCCACGATGTTGGTCAGCGACACTTCGGCAGTTGGGATCAGGTACAGGTCGGCCTCGCCTTCGCGGCTGATCTTGAACAGGTCTTCCTCGAACTTCGGCAACTGGCCAGTGCCTTGCAGGGCCGGGGCCTGGACCAGGTACGGTGTGTAGGCCTCTTCGTAGCCGTGCTCGGTGACGTGCAGGTTGATCATGAACTGCGCCAGGGCCCGGTGCAGACGGGCAATCGGCCCGCGCAGCAAGGCAAAACGGGCACCCGACAGCTTGGCGGCGGTTTCAAAGTCCAGCCAGCCGAATTTCTCACCCAGGGCCACGTGGTCCTGCACGGGGAAATCGAAGGCTTTCGGCGTGCCCCACCGGCGTACTTCGACGTTGCCCTCTTCGTCTTCACCGACGGGTACCGACTCGTGAGGCAGGTTCGGGATGCCCAGCAGGATCGAATCCAATTCGGTCTGGATCGCGTCCAGCTCGACCTTGCCGGCGCTCAATTCGCCCGCCATGCGCTCGACATCGGCCATCAGCGGCGCGATGTCTTCACCGCGTTGCTTGGCCTGGCCGATGGACTTGGAGCGCGCGTTACGTTCAGCCTGCAGGGCTTCGGTGCGGGTCTGGACGGTCTTGCGCTGTTCTTCCAGCGCTTCGATGCGCGCGACGTCCAGGGCAAAGCCACGGGAAGCCAGGCGGTCCGCTACGTCCTGAAGGTTGCTACGTAACAGTTTGGAATCGAGCATGTCGGTCTCTCGTTATCAAAGTTTGGTCAAGGACAGGCCAGCCCAGGTAGCGAGCAGCCCGCCGAATACGCTGATGGCCGCATAGCCCAGGGCCAGCGGCACTTGCCCGCTTTCCAGCAGGCGCACCGTATCCAGTGAAAAGGATGAAAAGGTCGTCAGGCTGCCAAGAAAGCCGACGATCAGGCCCGCACGCACCTCGATCGGCGCTTCCGGGCGCATCAAAAACAGACCGTATAGAACACCGATCAGCAGACAGCCCACGATATTAACGGTCAGCGTCGCGGTATAGAAGTGCCGCGGCCAATTTGCGTTGATCCAGTTGCCGGTCGCGAAGCGCACCAACGTACCCGCAACGCCACCGGCGCAAACTGCAAGAATCAAGGGGATCAAGGTATTCTCCGTTGCCGTGGACTCAAGCGGTCCAGTTGCGCCAAGTGGTTGAGCTTCTCGCCGATCTTCAGCTCCAGGCCACGGGGCACCGGCTGATAGAAGCGCTGGGGTTCGAGCGCATCAGGAAAATAGTCTTCACCGGCGGCATAGGCGTCCGGCTCGTCATGGGCGTAACGGTATTCTTCGCCGTAGCCCAGCTGCTTCATGAGCTTGGTCGGCGCGTTGCGCAGGTGCAGCGGCACCTCGAGGGACCCGTGCTCGGCGGCGCTGCGCATCGCCGCCTTAAAGCCCATGTACACGGCATTGCTTTTCGGCGCGCACGCCAGATACGTGATCGCCTGGGCCACGGCAAGCTCGCCCTCCGGGCTGCCGAGGCGCTCCTGCACGTCCCAGGCCGCCAGGCACAGGCTCAGGGCCCGCGGGTCGGCATTGCCGATGTCTTCGCTGGCCATGCGCACCACCCGCCGCGCCAGGTACAACGGATCACAACCGCCGTCGATCATGCGCGCGAACCAATACAAGGCCGCGTCAGGGTTGGAGCCGCGGATGGATTTGTGCAGCGCCGAAATCTGGTCGTAGAAGGCCTCGCCGCCCTTGTCGAAGCGTCGGCGGGTGTCGCCCAACAGGCTTTGCAGCAGCTCGACGTCGATCTCGCTGTTGTCTTCGGCCAGGTCCGAGGCGTTTTCCAGCAGGTTGAGCAAGCGTCGACCATCACCATCGGCGGCTGAGAACAGGATCTGGAAGCCTTCATCGCTGAGGCTCAAATGCCGCTTGCCCAGGCCACGTTCCTCAGTCAGCGCGCGATGCACCAGCTTGCGCATCGCCGCCTCGTCGAGGCTCTTGAGCACATAGACCCGCGCCCGTGACAGCAAGGCGTTGTTGAGTTCGAACGAGGGGTTTTCGGTGGTCGCACCGATGAAAATCAGCGTGCCGTCTTCGACGTAGGGCAGGAATGCGTCCTGTTGGGACTTGTTGAAGCGGTGGACTTCGTCGACGAACAGGATCGTGCGCTTGCCGTATTGCCCGGCCTGCTGCTTGGCCACTTCCACCGCTTGGCGGATTTCCTTGACCCCGGCCAGCACCGCCGACACCGTTTCGAAGTGGGCATCCGAGACTTCCGCCAGCAGTCGCGCCAGGGTGGTCTTGCCCACGCCCGGCGGCCCCCAGAAGATCATCGAATGCAACGCACCCTGCTCCAAGGCCTCGCGCAGAGGTTTGCCGCGGGCGAGCACATGTTCCTGGCCGACGTACTCATCCAGGTTGGTCGCACGCAGGCGGGCGGCCAATGGCTGGGCAATCGGGGCGCTTCGAAACAGGTCCATCACAACTTATGCAACCTCCGCTGAATCCTGGTGCCGATGATCTCTGCCGGAGCAGATCTGTGGGGGCAAGGTTTGCCCGCGATACAGGCACCTCGGTGCATCTGGCGGACCGAGGCGATGCAATCGCGGGCAAGCCTTGCTCCCACAGACCTTTTCCCACAGGGGCCTTGGGTTACTCCTGGATCACGTCCGCCCCCTTGGGGATTTCGAACTTGAACTTGGACGCGGCGATCGGCTCGTTGGCCTTGACCCCGGTGAACAGGATATTGGTGCGCTGGCCGACACTGTCGATCAGTTGCATGTCGTTGACCAGGCCGTTACGGAACGACAGGCGCAGGCTGTCGAACAGGCTGTCCTTGGTCTTGGGCTTGAGGGTGAAGTCAATCACGCCACCGGCTTCCTTGGCACTGATGTCGAAGCTCTGGCCAATCTTGGAGATGTCGCCCGAGAGCAGCAGCGCCGGCGTCTGGGTCAGGCGCTGGTCGAGGGTCTTGATGGTGACCTGCTCCAGGTCCGGATCCCACAGGGAGACTTTCTTGCCATCGGAGACCATCAGTTGTTCGGCTGGCGCATCGGTGTGCCAGTAGAACAGGCCCGGACGCTGCAGGGCCATGTCGCCGGCGGTTTCCTGCAACTGGGTGCCGCCGCCGTCGAGGGTCAGTTGGGAGAAACGTGCGGTCAGGGTCTGGGAGCGCTCCAGCAACTGGGTCAGGCGGGCCACGTCCTTTTCATCGGCGTGGGCCGACAAGGTGGTCAGGGCCAGTACGGGCAACAGCAACATGCGAATCAGGCGCATGGGAGTCCTCATGAAGTCGTGGGGGTCGAGCGGCGCTTCAGCAGGCCGCCCGGGTCGTTAGTCGCGCATCGGGCCCGGCGCCAGTACTTCGCGCGAGCCGTTGGTGTTCATGGCCGTCACCACCCCGGCCATTTCCATGGCTTCGATCATGCGGGCGGCGCGGTTGTAGCCAATCTTCAGCTTGCGCTGAACGGCGGAAATCGAGGCCCGACGGCTCTCCAGGACGAACTGCACCGCTTCGTCATAGAGCGCATCGGTTTCAGCATCGTCGTCACCGCCGCCACTGCTACCCTCGAAACCGCTGCCAGCTTCTTCGACACCGTTGAGGATGTCGTCGTTGTATTCAGGGGCGCCGCGCAGCTTCCAGGCTTCCACCACGCGGTGCACTTCGTCGTCGGAGACGAACGCGCCGTGCACACGAATCGGCAGGCTCGTGCCCGGCGGCATGTAGAGCATGTCACCGTGGCCAAGCAACTGCTCGGCGCCACCCTGGTCGATGATGGTCCGCGAATCGATCTTGCTCGACACCTGGAACGCCATGCGGGTCGGGATGTTCGCCTTGATCAGGCCGGTGATCACATCCACCGACGGCCGCTGTGTGGCGAGGATCAGGTGAATACCAGCCGCACGGGCCTTCTGGGCAATACGGGCGATCAGCTCTTCGACCTTCTTGCCAACGATCATCATCATGTCGGCGAATTCGTCCACCACCACCACGATGGTCGGCAGCTTGTGCAGCAGCGGCGCTTCGTCATGGATATTTTCGCGGTGATACAGCGGGTCGCTCAACGGTGTACCGGCTTCTTCGGCTTCCTTGACCTTGGCATTGAAGCCCGACAGGTTGCGCACGCCCATCTTCGCCATCAGCTTGTAGCGGCGCTCCATCTCGGCGACGCTCCAGCGCAAGGCGTTGGCGGCGTCCTTCATGTCGGTGACCACCGGGCACAGCAGGTGCGGAATGCCCTCGTAGATCGACAGCTCGAGCATTTTCGGGTCGATCATGATCAGCTTGGCGTCTTCCGGGCCGGACTTGAACAGGATCGACAGGATCATCGCGTTCACGCCCACCGACTTACCGGAACCGGTGGTACCGGCCACCAGCAGGTGGGGCATTTTCGCCAGGTCAGTAATGACCGGCTTGCCGCCGATGTCGTGGCCCAGGGCCAGAGTGACCGGCGACTTGTGGTTGTCATACTCAGGCGTCGAAAGCACTTCGGAGAAGCGCACGATCTGCCGGTCTTCGTTGGGGATCTCGATGCCCACGGTGGTCTTGCCAGGAATCACTTCCACCACCCGCACGCTGGTCACGGCCAGGGAACGCGCCAGGTCCTTCGCGAGGTTGGCGATGCGGCTGACCTTCACGCCGGCGGCCGGCTGGATTTCGTAGCGGGTAATGACCGGGCCCGGGTGGATCGAGTCCACCGAGACCTCGACGCCGAATTCCTTGAGCTTGATCTCCAGCAAATGGCCGACGGCCGCCAGGGATTCAGGGGAATAGTTGAGTTGTTTCTTCTCGGCCGGGTCCAGGATCGAGATTGGCGGCAAGGTGCCTTCCACCGCGCTGTCGACGAACAGCGGCGCCTGTTTCTCTTTCTGTACGCGCTTGCTTTGCTCGGGTGGCTTAGCCGGGGCCATGGTGATAACCGGCGGCACCAGCTTCTCGCGATCGGACATGTGCTTGCTCAACGCCTGCTCACGCTCGATCAGGCGCTCCTTGACCTTGGCCTGCTCGCGCTTGTCTGGCGTCGTCGGGGCTACCACGTCATGGACCCGGTCGTCGACGTCGCGCAGTTGCGCCACCAGTTGCTTACGCTCGGTGCGTGCCGCCCACCAGCGATTCATGGCGCCCTGGATCAGTTCGATCAGGTCGAGGGTGATTTTGCCGGTGATGTCCATGACTTTGAACCAGGACAGGTCGGTGAACACTGTCAGGCCGAACAGGAACAGGGCGATGAACAGCAGCGTGCTGCCCTGGATGTTCAGGGCGTTCCTGGCCAGGTCGCCGAGGCTTTCGCCCAGCGCACCGCCCGCCCCGGCCGGCAAACCGGTGGGCGCATGGAAATGGATATGGGCCAGCGCGGCCCCCGACAACACCAGGAACACCAGACCGATCAGGCGCCAGGAGAACAGCCAGCCGCTCCACTGCCACGGCTCGTGACGCTGGCGGAAGATCTGGTAGGCCTTGATCGCCAGCAACAGTGGGAAGATGTAGGCGAAATAACCCAGCACCATGAACAGGATGTCGGCGCTGTAGGAGCCGGCCGGTCCGCCAAAATTCTGCACGTCGTCGATTTTGCTGTTATGGCTCCAGCCCGGGTCGTCCCTGCCGTAGGTCAGCAGGGCCATCATCAGGAACAGGCACAGGGCACCGATGGCGATCAACGCACCTTCCTTGAGCCGGTAGTGCAATTGCTGGCGCCAGAGCGGAACGACTGGTTTGGGTGCTGCGGTGGATTTCTTCAAAACGCTTCTTTTCCTGCGCCAACGGCGCGTCCATCTGTTGAATGACTATAAAAAACTGCTCATGACGAGCAGGTAAAAAAGTGAATGTGCACAACCGGTACTACTTTTACCACTGTGGGGCGCATCCAGAAAACCGTAGGGATCGCCGAAGATTTGATCTTTAGCCCATCCCGCGTTCAAAACTCAAGCATTGTACGGGTTTGTCCGCGCCAAGGCATTGCCTGACAGCATAGCCGGATACAGGGTGCACACGCGCTAATTGGACCATGCATTCTCTTTTGTGACAAAGGCTTATGAGGTGTTTTTATGAGTGAAGTGAAGCATTCACGCCTGATCATTCTCGGTTCCGGCCCAGCAGGGTACAGCGCTGCCGTCTATGCCGCCCGTGCCAACCTCAAACCCGTTGTCATTACCGGACTGCAGGCCGGTGGCCAGCTCACCACCACGGTGGAAGTCGACAACTGGCCCGGCGATGTCGAAGGCCTGACGGGCCCGGTACTGATGGAGCGCATGCAACGGCACGCCGAGCGCTTCGACACGCAGATCGTCTACGACCACGTCCACACCGCCAAGTTGCAACAGCGCCCGTTCGAATTGATTGGCGACAGCGGCACCTACACTTGCGATGCGCTGATCATTGCCACCGGCGCCTCGGCCCAGTACTTGGGGCTGCCTTCGGAAGACAGCTTCGCCGGCAAAGGGGTTTCGGCGTGTGCGACCTGCGACGGATTCTTCTATCGCAACCAGGTGGTGGCCGTGGTCGGCGGCGGCAATACCGCGGTCGAGGAAGCCCTGTATCTGTCGAATATCGCCCGGGAAGTACACCTGATCCACCGTCGCGACAAGCTGCGTTCAGAGAAGATCCTGCAGGACAAACTCTTCGAAAAGGCCGCCAGCGGCAATATCAAGCTGCACTGGAACCAGAACCTGGATGAAGTCCTGGGCGACGCCAGCGGCGTGACGGGCGCGCGCCTGCGGCACAGCGAGACCGGCCAAACCAGCACCCTGTCCCTGGTCGGGGTGTTCATTGCCATCGGCCATAAACCCAATACCGAGCTGTTCCAAGGCCAGTTGAAGATGCGTGACGGCTACCTGCTCGTACGCGGCGGCAGCGAAGGCAACGCCACCGCGACCGATATCGCAGGCGCGTTCGCCGCTGGCGATGTGGCCGACCACGTCTATCGCCAGGCGATCACCTCCGCCGGTGCCGGCTGCATGGCCGCTCTCGACGCAGAGAAGTATCTCGATGACATCCCTGCCGCTTGACGGTTAACCTTCCAGGCGGGCGCTCGCCGATGGACGAGGCCCGCCACCTGCCGCCCTCCCCTTCTACTTAAGCCGGATACCCATGCTGACCTGGTTACAACGCAACACCTTCGAGTTCCCGCCACTGGCAAAAGCCATGCGCGAACCCAATGGGTTATTGGCCGCTGGTGGTGATCTATCCGCCGACAGGCTGATCCAGGCCTATCGCCACGGCTGCTTCCCATGGTTTTCCGAGGGGCAACCGATCCTCTGGTGGTCGCCGGACCCACGCACGGTGTTATTTCCCGACGAACTGCACGTCTCCCGCAGCCTGGGTAAACTGCTGCGCAAGCAGCGCTATGAAGTGACGTTCGATCGGGATTTTGCGGCGGTCATCCAGGGCTGCGCCGCGCCGCGAGACTATGCCGAGAGCACCTGGATCACCGACGCCATGCAAACCGCTTATCTGGAACTGCACCGACGCGGTTTCGCCCATTCGGTGGAAGTGTGGGACCAAGGGGCGTTGGTGGGCGGCCTGTATGGCTTGGCCATGGGGCAGCTGTTTTTTGGCGAATCAATGTTCAGCCGGGCCGATAATGCCTCGAAATTGGGCTTCACCACCTTGGTCCAACACCTCAAGGCCGCCGACTTCGTGATGATCGACTGCCAGATGCCCACCGAACATCTGCACAGCCTGGGCGCCCGCTCGATTCCACGAACTGAATTTGCGGGCTATCTCAAGGCCCACCTGGATCAACCCAACCACGCAACCTGGGTTTGCTGAGCGACATTCGCGCTCGTGGCTTACACTTAAATCTAAAAGCTTATCCGAGGGTTGATCATGACCGAGTTGGCGCGCTTGAAGTTCTATGCCACTCAGCCCCACTCTTGCAGTTACCTGCCGGAGGAACAGGCCACGACGCTGTTCCTCGACCCTAGCCAGCCCATGGATGTGCATGTCTACGCAGACCTGTCGGAAATGGGCTTTCGTCGTAGCGGCGACCACCTCTACCGGCCCCATTGCCAGCATTGCAACGCCTGCGTCCCGGCGCGCATCCCTGTGGCGCAATTTTTGCCCAATCGCCAGCAGAAACGCATTTTCAAGCGCAACGCCGACCTTCAGGTCCGCCCGGCCAAGCCGCAGTTCACCGAAGAATATTTCGACCTGTACCAGCGCTATATCGAACAACGCCATGCCGATGGCGACATGTACCCGCCCAGTCGGGATCAGTTCACGACCTTCCTGGTGCGTGACTTGCCGTTTTCCCGGTTCTACGAGTTCCGACTGGACGGACGACTGGTCGCCATCGCCGTCACGGACCTGCTGCCCAACGGGCTTTCGGCGGTGTACACCTTCTACGAGCCGGACGAAGAACGGCGCAGCCTGGGGCGGTTTGCCATCCTCTGGCAAATCAACGAAGCCCAGCGCCTGGAACTGGAAGCGGTGTACCTGGGCTACTGGATCAAGAACTGCAAGAAAATGAACTACAAGACCCAATATCGCCCCATTGAACTGCTGATTAACCAGCGGTGGGTTGTCCTGAGTTAGAACCCTTCGGCTTAAAAGCTAGAACCCCTTGGCTTGAACCCCCTTTTTCGGGCACAATGCACGCCGCTTTTGCCTGGCGCAGTTGCACCGGGCCATTCACTGGATACCGAGGGCTTTACTGCATGTCGAAAGAAGACAGCTTCGAAATGGAAGGCACTGTCGTCGACACCCTGCCCAACACCATGTTTCGTGTGGAGTTGGAAAATGGGCACGTCGTAACCGCGCATATCTCCGGCAAGATGCGCAAGAATTACATTCGTATTCTTACCGGTGACAAAGTGCGCGTCGAGCTGACGCCCTATGACTTGAGCAAAGGGCGCATCACTTACCGCGCTCGCTAACAAGTCAATACAAAACGCCCGGCTGATGCCGGGCGTTTTTGTTTGTGGGAATTGGCGGGGAAACTCAATCTTGTGCCCTGCCCAAGACAAACTGTGGGAGCGGGCTTGCTCGCGAAGACGACGGGTCAGCTTGCTCACATGCTGAATGTGCCACCGCATTCGCGAGCAAGCCCGCTCCCACAGGAGGTCGGCGTTTTCTGAAGCCAGCAAAAAGGCGCCTTGCGGCGCCTTTTGCTTTGTTGCAGCTATCGATCAGGCCATTTCGGCTGTGGTTTCGAAGTCGAAGGTCAGCTCGCCGTCCTTGATGTCGATGTGCACCACACCGCCATGTTCGGCCAGTTCGCCAAAGAGGATCTCCTCGGCCAGTGGACGCTTGATTTTGTCCTGGATCAAGCGAGCCATCGGCCGCGCGCCCATCGTCACATCGTAACCACCTTCTGCCAGCCAACTGCGGGCCGCATCGGTGACTTCCAGCAATACACGCTTGTCTTCGAGCTGCGCTTGAAGTTCGGTAAGGAACTTGTCCACCACGCTCTTGATAACCTCATGGCTGAGGCGACCAAACTGGATAATGGTGTCCAGGCGGTTGCGGAATTCAGGCGTAAAGCTCTTTTTGATCACTTCCATCGCATCGGACGAGTGGTCCTGATGGGTGAAACCGATCGAAGCGCGAGCTGCGGTTTCGGCACCAGCATTCGTGGTCATGATGACGATCACGTTGCGGAAGTCCGCCTTGCGCCCGTTGTTATCGGTGAGCGTACCGTGGTCCATGACCTGCAGGAGCAAGTTGAAGACTTCCGGATGCGCCTTCTCGATTTCGTCGAGCAACAATACGCAGTGTGGCTGCTTGGTGATGGCTTCGGTCAACAGGCCGCCCTGGTCGAAACCGACATAGCCTGGAGGCGCACCGATCAGACGCGATACGGTGTGGCGCTCCATGTACTCGGACATGTCGAAGCGAACCAGCTCGATACCCATTGCCTTGGCCAGTTGCCGTGCTGCCTCGGTCTTGCCGACACCGGTCGGACCGGCAAACAGGAACGAACCCACTGGTTTATCCGGCGACTTGAGACCGGCGCGGGACAGCTTGATGGCGGTCGACAGCGAGTCGATGGCCGCATCCTGGCCGAACACCGTCAGCTTCAGGTCACGCTCCAGGTTACGCAGCAACTCCTTATCGGAACTGGTGACGTGTTTAGGCGGAATACGCGCGATTTTCGCCACGATGTCCTCAACCTGAGGCACTTCGATGCGCTTGACGCGTTTCTCCACCGGTTGCAGGCGCTGGTAGGCACCCGCTTCGTCGATGACGTCGATGGCCTTGTCCGGCATATGCCGATCGTTGATGTAGCGCGAGGCCAGCTCAGCCGCCGCGCGCAGGGCTTCATCGCTGTACTCGATGTTGTGGTGCAACTCGAAACGCCCCTTCAGGCCGCGCAGGATGCCAATGGTGTCTTCCACCGAAGGTTCCGACACATCGACCTTCTGGAAGCGCCGGGCCAGGGCACGGTCCTTCTCGAAGATCCCGCGAAATTCCTGGAACGTGGTCGAGCCGATGCACCGGATATCACCCGATGACAGCAAGGGCTTGAGCAGGTTCGACGCATCCATGACGCCACCCGACGCCGCCCCGGCACCAATAATGGTGTGGATTTCGTCGATGAACAGAATCGCTTGCGGACGTTTTTTCAACTCGCCGAGCAACGCCTTGAAGCGTTTCTCGAAATCACCGCGGTACTTGGTACCGGCCAGCAAGGCCCCCAGGTCGAGGGAATACACCACGCTGTTGGCCAGCAGGTCTGGCACTTGGTTGTCGACGATGCGCTTGGCCAGACCTTCGGCGATTGCGGTCTTGCCTACGCCCGCCTCGCCCACCAGCAATGGGTTGTTCTTGCGACGCCGAGCCAGGATCTGGGCAACACGCTCGACTTCCGCTTCGCGCCCGACCAGCGGGTCGATACGTCCCTGACGCGCCAGCTCGTTCAGGTTGCTGGCATAAGCATCCAATGGGTTGCCTGAAGAAGAAGACTCACCGCCCTCGTCGTCCTGCATATCCTGCTCACCCTCGGAATGATCGCCATGCCCTGGTACCTTCGAGATGCCATGGGCGATGTAGTTGACGACATCGATACGCGCAACGCTCTGCTGCTTGAGCAGGAACACCGCCTGGCTTTCCTGCTCGCTGAAAATGGCAACCAGCACGTTGGCACCGGTGACTTCACGCTTGCCCGAGCTCTGCACATGGAAGACAGCACGCTGCAAGACACGCTGGAAGCCCAGGGTTGGCTGGGTTTCGCGATCCTCGTCATGAACGGGGATCAGTGGCGTGGTGGAGTCGATGAACTCCTGCAGATCGTGCTTGAGTTTATCGAGGTTCGCGCCGCAGGCACGCAAAACGGTGGCGGCAGCCTCGTTATCCAATAGGGCCAGCAGCAGGTGTTCGACGGTCATGAATTCATGACGCTTCGAACGAGCCTCCTTGAAGGCAAGATTGAGGGTGACTTCGAGCTCGCGGTTTAACATAGCTTCACCTCATACCCAAGTGGTCGGCGTTAACCGTCCTTCTCGATTTCACAGAGTAGCGGATGCTGGCTTTCCCGGGCGTACTGGTTGACCTGCATGGCCTTCGTCTCGGCGATGTCGCGGGTAAACACTCCACATACTGCCCGCCCCTCTGTATGGACGGCCAGCATGACCTTGGTCGCCAGCTCGCGATTCAGGTTAAAAAACACCTCGAGCACTTCGACGACGAAATCCATCGGTGTGTAGTCATCGTTGAACAAAACCACCTTGTACATCGGCGGTGCCTGTAATGCGGGCTTTGCTTCCTGAACAGCAATGCCCGAGGAATCGTCGTCGTGTAAATCCGGGCGATCCTGATTGAATGTTAGTCGAATCTGGCTGACTGCATGCATGGAAAGAAAGGTTCGTTTAGTTGGCGAATACAGTGATGGGGGCGTTTGTGGGCGATTTCAACCACGACCACCCGGTCACCTTGACTATCGGTAAAACGGTGTTACAACCAATAGAGCCCATCGCGGGTTAAAAAGGTCCGTGGAATCTATCTTATGCTTCAAGATTAGCCTGCGGATGGACTGGATGATACTCCAGTGATGGAGTGCGTTGCAGAGGGAAATGGGTTATGTCGGTTGTGAAGATGAATGGCAAGGTAAAGTGGTTCAACAATGCCAAGGGCTACGGCTTCATTATTGCGGCCGGCAGGGATGATGAAGACCTTTTCGCCCATTACTCGGCCATCAACATGGAAGGCTATAAAACCCTGAAGGCCGGACAGCCGGTAACGTTCGACGTCATCCAGGGACCCAAGGGTCTGCACGCGGTCAACATCAGGGTTGTCACCGTCGAAGAAACGCCCATCCCTGTCCAGGTCAGGGTCACCGAGACCCATTGACCGGCCGTCGCACCGGTCAAATGAAAATGCCCGGCTCGATCACTCGAGCCGGGCATTCGCGCTGAGCGCCGATTCGCTTACATATGCGAGATCAGAGCGTCACCGAAGCCTGAGGACGACACCAGCTTGGCACCCTCCATCAGGCGTTCGAAGTCATAGGTCACGGTCTTGGCCGAAATTGCGCCATTGGTGCCCTTGATGATCAGGTCGGCCGCTTCGGTCCACCCCATGTGACGCAGCATCATTTCCGCCGACAGGATCAGCGAGCCCGGGTTGACCTGGTCCTTGCCGGCATACTTGGGCGCGGTACCGTGGGTGGCTTCGAACATCGCCACGGTGTCGGACAGGTTGGCGCCTGGCGCAATACCGATACCACCCACTTCCGCCGCCAGGGCGTCGGACAGGTAGTCACCGTTCAGGTTCAGGGTGGCGATCACGTCATATTCAGCAGGACGCAGCAGGATCTGCTGCAACATGGCATCCGCGATGGCGTCCTTGACGACGACGTTCTTGCCGGTCTTCGGGTTCTTGAACTGCATCCACGGCCCACCGTCGAGCAGGGTCGCGCCGAACTCCTCGGCCGCCACTTCGTAAGCCCATTCCTTGAAGGCACCTTCGGTGAACTTCATGATGTTGCCTTTATGCACAATGGTCAGCGAATCGCGGTCGTTGTCGACAACATATTGCAAGGCCTTGCGAGCCAGGCGCTGGGTGCCCTGCTTGGAAACCGGCTTGACGCCGATGCCGCAGTCCTCGTCGAAACGGATCTTGGTCACGCCCATTTCTTCTTTCAGGAACTTGATGACCTTGGTGGCTTCAGCCGAACCGGCCTTCCACTCGATGCCAGCGTAGATGTCCTCGGAGTTCTCGCGGAAAATCGTCATGTCCACGTCGCCAGGCTTCTTGACCGGGCTTGGCACGCCTTCGAACCAGCGCACTGGACGCAGGCACACGTACAGGTCGAGCTGCTGGCGCAGCGCCACGTTCAACGAACGGATACCACCGCCCACCGGCGTGGTCAGCGGCCCCTTGATGGAAACGACGTAATCCTTGACCGCATCCAGGGTTTCCTGGGGTAGCCAGGTGTCCTGGTCATAGACCTGAGTCGCTTTTTCACCGGCGTAGACTTCCATCCAGGAAATCTTGCGCTTGCCGCCATAGGCCTTCTGAACCGCAGCGTCCACAACCTTGATCATGACCGGACTGATATCGACGCCAATGCCGTCGCCTTCGATGAAGGGGATGATCGGGTTGTCGGGAACATTAAGAGAATGGTCTGCATTGACGGTGATTTTGTCACCGACGGCTGGAACCTGAATCTTTTGATACCCCATGCTGAACTCCATTGCTTGGATTGAACATCTGGCTGCGTTCGAGCGTACCCCACTTGAATCGGCGCGCAAACCCTACGTTAGGCTCATCCGGGGTAAAGCGTTGCAGTTCGCGGTGTACAACCCTGAAAACCAAGGGAAAAGCGCCAAACTTGAGCATAGCCGCCCCCTTAGGTACTGCGACGTTTAGACCAATGGACGTGTACGGAAGTCTATGAACCATCGGCAGATTGCCAGCTACCTATGTATAATGCCGCCGCTGACCACAGGGTCACGCTGGCTGAGTGCTCTATCACAGGACTTTCCGTCAGTTTAGAAGCCGGACCGTTACCGCGGCCCAACCGCTTGACGCTCGACTGATGCACCCAACATCACCGCGAAGAAACCTCGACATTCGGTTCACGGATGACTTTGAACGAACGCGCTTACCCGGCGCCCCTCGAGTTTCTGCGCATGCTTTAGCAAAGAAGAGAGTTAATCCGAATATGCCCACCCGCTCGAAGATCATCTATACCTTCACCGACGAAGCGCCCGCCCTCGCCACCTATTCGCTTCTGCCGATCGTCGAAGCCTTTACCGCTTCGGCCGATATCGCCGTGGAAACCCGCGATATCTCCCTCGCAGGGCGCATCCTGGCCAGCTTCCCCGAGCAACTGGGTGACAAAGCCGTAGCCGACCACCTCGCCGAACTGGGCGACCTGGCCGTTACGCCTGAAGCCAACATCATCAAGCTGCCGAACATCAGCGCCTCGGTGCCGCAACTGCAGGCCGCGATCAAGGAATTGCAGGCCCAGGGCTACGCACTGCCGGACTACCCGGAAACCGTGACCAGCGACGCCGAGAAAGACGCTCGCGCGCGCTACGACAAAATCAAGGGCAGCGCCGTGAACCCGGTCCTGCGCGAAGGCAACTCCGACCGTCGCGCGCCGCTGTCGGTCAAGAACTACGCCCGCAAGCACCCGCACAAAATGGGCGCTTGGGCAGTCGACTCCAAGTCCCACGTGGCCCACATGAGCACCGGCGATTTCTACGGCAGCGAAAAAGCCGCCCTGATCGACGCCGCCGGCAGCGTAAAAATCGAGCTGATCGCCCAGGACGGCACTGCCACTGTCCTGAAGGAAAAAACCACCGTACAAGCCGGTGAGATCCTCGACTGCGCCGTGATGAGCAAAAACGCCCTGCGTGACTTCATCGCCGCTGAAATCGAAGATGCCAAGCAAAAAGGCGTCCTGCTGTCGGTTCACCTCAAGGCCACCATGATGAAGGTCTCCGACCCGATCATGTTCGGCCAGATCGTTGCCGAGTTCTATAAAGACGCCCTGGCCAAGCACGCACAAGTGCTGGAACAGATCGGCTTCAACCTGAACAACGGCATCGGCGACCTGTACGCCCGCATCAAAGCGCTGCCGGCCGAGCAGCAGGCGCAGATCGAAGCCGACATCCAGGCGGTCTACGCGGCGCGCCCATCCCTGGCGATGGTCAACTCCGACAAAGGCATCACCAACCTGCACGTGCCGAGCGACGTCATCGTCGACGCTTCGATGCCAGCCATGATCCGTGACTCCGGTAAGATGTGGGGCACCGACGGCCAGCTGCACGACACCAAGGCCGTGATCCCGGATCGCTGCTACGCCACCATCTACCAGGCGGTGATCGAAGACTGCAAGCAACACGGCGCCTTCGACCCAACCACCATGGGCAGCGTGCCAAACGTTGGCCTGATGGCCAAGAAAGCCGAAGAGTATGGCTCCCACGACAAGACCTTCCAGATCAAGGCCGACGGCGTGGTCCGTGTTTCGGACAACAACGGTCACACCCTGCTGGAGCAGAGCGTCGAAGCCGGCGACATCTTCCGCATGTGCCAGACCAAAGACGCGCCGATCCAGGACTGGGTCAAACTGGCCGTCAACCGTGCCCGCGCCAGCAGCACCCCAGCGATCTTCTGGCTGGACCCGATGCGCGCCCATGACGGCGTCGTGATCGAGAAAGTCCAGAGCTACCTGAAGGACTACGACACTGCTGGCCTGGACATCCGCATCATGTCGCCGGTCGACGCGATGAAGTTCACCCTGGCCCGCACCCGCGAAGGTAAGGACACCATCTCGGTGACCGGCAACGTACTGCGCGACTACCTGACCGACCTGTTCCCGATCATGGAGCTGGGCACCAGCGCCAAGATGCTGTCGATCGTGCCGCTGATGAACGGCGGCGGCCTGTTCGAAACCGGCGCCGGCGGCTCGGCACCCAAGCACGTGCAGCAACTGCTGGAAGAAAACTTCCTGCGCTGGGATTCCCTGGGCGAGTTCCTGGCCCTGGCCGCGTCCCTCGAGCACCTGGGCGTGACCTACAACAACCCGAAAGCCCTGGTGCTGGCCAAGACCCTGGACCAGGCTACCGGTGAGTTCCTGGACCGCAACAAGTCGCCTTCGCGCAAGGTCGGCGGCATCGACAACCGCGGCAGCCACTTCTACCTGACCCTGTTCTGGGCCCAGGCACTGGCCGCTCAAGACGACGACGCAGCCCTCAAGGCCCAGTTCGCTACCCTGGCCAAGACATTGACCGACAACGAAGAAAAAATCGTTGCCGAACTCAATGCCGTGCAAGGCAAGCCCATGGACATCGGCGGTTACTACTTCGCCAACCCGGAGCTGACCAGCAAGGCCATGCGCCCGAGCAACACCTTCAACGCGGCGATTGCTGCGCTGGTATAAGGTTGTAAGGAAGCACCACAAACCCCGGCCTTGTGCCGGGGTTTGTGTTTCTGGCATTTACACCATTCATCAACCAGAACCCACCCCTGTGGGAGATTCTATGCTGCAGGGGAACCCTGCAGCCTTAAATTCGGCTGATAATCGCTCTGGTTTTTCATGAGTGCAAATGCCACCCGGCCAACTGCAAGCCCCACATTCCAATCTGAGAAATAAAGGAGCCTTATGAACTGGCACCCCCACATCACCGTCGCCACCATCGTCGAAGACAACGGCCGCTTCCTGATGGTGGAAGAATCCAAGGCCGGGCGCGCAGTACTCAACCAGCCCGCCGGCCACCTGGACCCCAACGAAACCCTCATCGAAGCCGCCGTACGCGAAACCCTCGAAGAAACCGGCTGGGACGTCGAGCCCACCAGCGTCACCGGCATCTACCTCTACACCGCCCCGAGCAACGGCGTGACCTACCAGCGAGTCTGCTTCGCCGCCAAGGCCCTGAAACACCACCCCGGGTATCAACTGGACGACGGCATCCTCGGCGCCAAATGGCTGACCCGCGACGAACTGCTCGAGCAGCGCGAACACTGGCGCAGCGAGCTGATCATCCACTGCATCGACGATTATCTGGCCGGCCACCGCCACAGTCTGACGCTGATCCGTCCTTCTCTTTAGCCTTGCGCGCCCGGGCCTGATAGAATCGCGTCCTTTTTCAAGACACTCATTGAATTCCTATGCGTGATCCAGTTCCTTCTGACACATCCAAGCAGCGCGTCATAGTCGGCATGTCCGGCGGCGTGGACTCTTCCGTTTCCGCCCTTCTGCTGATCGAGCAGGGTTATGAGGTGGAAGGCCTGTTCATGAAGAACTGGGAAGAAGACGACGGAACCGAATACTGCACCGCCATGGATGACCTGGCGGACGCCCAGGCCGTGTGCGACAAGATCGGCATCAAGCTGCACACCGCCAACTTCGCCGCCGAATACTGGGATAACGTCTTCGAGCACTTCCTGGCCGAATACAAGGCCGGCCGCACGCCGAACCCGGACATCCTCTGCAACCGCGAAATCAAGTTCAAGGCGTTCCTCGACTACGCCATGATGCTCGGCGCCGACCTGATCGCCACTGGCCACTACGTGCGCCGCCGCGACATCGACGGCCGCACCGAACTGCTCAAGGGCCTGGACCCGAACAAGGACCAAAGCTATTTCCTGCATGCCGTGGGCGGCGAGCAGATCGCCAAGACCCTGTTCCCGGTAGGCGAACTGGAAAAGCCTGAAGTGCGCGCCATTGCTGAAAAACACCAGCTCGCCACCGCCAAGAAAAAGGATTCCACCGGGATCTGCTTCATTGGCGAGCGCCGTTTCAGCGATTTCCTCAAGCAATACCTGCCGGCCCAGCCGGGTGAGATCAAGACGACCGAAGGCGACGTCATCGGCCGCCACCATGGCCTGATGTACCACACCATCGGCCAGCGCCAGGGCCTGGGCATCGGCGGGCTCAAAGACGCCGGCGAAGAGCCGTGGTACGTACTGGTCAAGGACCTGGAGCACAACGAGCTGATCGTCGGCCAGGGCAACGACCATCCCTGGTTGTTTTCCCGCGCCCTGCTCGCCTCCGATATCTATTGGGTCAACCCGATCGACCTCAGCGAACCACGCCGGCTGACGGCCAAGGTTCGCTACCGCCAGAGCGACCAACCCTGCACCTTGGAAAAAACTGCCACAGGCTACCGTGCCATCTTCGATGACCCGCAGCGGGCAGTCACGCCCGGCCAGTCAGTGGTGTTCTATGACGGCGAAATCTGCCTGGGCGGCGGCGTGATCGAAGTCGCAGAGCCCTGGAGCAGCAAGGCATGACCCCCACCCAGGAACAACTGACAGCATTGGGCGGTGTGTTTCTCGCCGCCGTGCTAGTGGACAGGATCGCCAAGACCGGCCAGGCCACCGAAACGGGCGTGGCCTGCATGCTCGGCAGCCTGCTGGTTCGCGACCCCAAGGACACCCTGGAAGTCTACGGCGGTGACGACCTGAACCTGCGCGAAGGCTATCGTGCGCTGATCGGCGCCCTGGAGCGCGATCCCAGTACCCTGCAACGCGAACCGCTGCGCTATGCCCTGTCGATGCTGGGCCTTGAGCGTCAGCTGGCCAAACGCGACGACCTGCTGGAGACCATCGGCAAACGCTTGCCGCAGATCCAGTCCCAGGTCGAGCACTTCGGCCCTTCCCACGAAAACGTCGTCGCAGCCTGCGGCTCGCTGTACCAGGACACCCTGAGCACCTTGCGCCAGCGCATCCAGGTGCATGGCGACATGCGCAACCTGCAACAGCCAAGCAATGCCTCGAAGATCCGCGCGCTGTTGCTGGCCGGGATTCGCTCGGCACGGCTGTGGCGGCAGTTGGGCGGTCATCGCTGGCAACTGGTGATCAGCCGGCGCAAATTGCTTAAAGAGCTTTACCCGTTGATGCGCAACGAATAAGTCGCCTCAACCCGTTTTTTGTGGCGAGCTTGCTCCCATTGGACTTGTAGGAGCTGCCGAAGGCTGCGATCTTTTGATCTTTCGCTTGGGATTCAAGCGCCAAGGGAAAGATCGCAGCCTCGTTGCACTCGACAGCTCCTACAGACCCAGCAGGAGCAAGCGCCCTCGCCATAGGCATCAAGAGTTTTATTTCGTTACGCGTAATACGCCGGTCAGTTGGCGACGGACCGGCGATTGTTTTCATGTATGATACGCGCCCCATTTCGTTGCCCGACTGTCCGAGAACACCCCATGCAGCTCTCTTCGCTCACTGCGGTTTCCCCTGTTGACGGCCGCTACGCCGGCAAAACCCAGGCCCTGCGCCCGATTTTCAGCGAGTACGGCCTGATCCGTGCCCGCGTCCTGGTTGAAGTGCGCTGGCTCCAGCGCCTGGCCGCCCACCCTGCCATCAGCGAAGTCCCGGCGTTTTCCGCCGAAGCCAACGCGGTGCTGAACACCCTGGCAGAAAATTTTGTGCTGGAGCACGCCGAGCGCGTCAAAGAGATCGAGCGCACCACCAACCACGATGTCAAAGCCATCGAATACCTGCTCAAGGAGCAGGCGGCCAAGCTGCCGGAACTGGCCAATGTCAGCGAGTTCATCCACTTCGCCTGCACCAGCGAGGACATCAACAACCTGTCCCACGCCCTGATGCTGCGCGAAGGCCGTGATGAGGTGATGCTGCCACTGATGCGCCAGACCGCCCAGGCCATCCGCGAGCTGGCGATCCGCTTCGCCGACGTACCGATGCTCTCGCGCACCCACGGTCAGCCGGCTTCGCCGACCACCCTGGGCAAGGAACTGGCGAACGTGGTCTACCGCCTGGAACGCCAGATCACCCAGGTGGCCGCCGTGCCGCTGCTGGGCAAGATCAACGGCGCCGTGGGCAACTACAACGCCCACCTATCGGCCTACCCGGACATCGACTGGGAAGCCAACGCCCGCGCTTTCATCGAAGACGAACTAGGCCTGGGCTTCAACCCCTACACCACCCAGATCGAACCGCATGACTACATCGCCGAGCTGTTCGATGCGATCGCGCGCTTCAACACCATCCTGATCGACTTCGACCGTGACATCTGGGGCTACATTTCCCTGGGTTACTTCAAGCAGCGCACCATCGCCGGCGAAATCGGTTCCTCGACCATGCCGCACAAGGTCAACCCAATCGACTTCGAAAACTCCGAAGGCAACCTGGGCATCGCCAACGCGCTGTTCCAGCACCTGGCGAGCAAGCTGCCGATCTCCCGCTGGCAGCGCGACCTGACCGACTCCACCGTGCTGCGCAACCTGGGCGTGGGTTTTGCCCATAGCGTCATTGCCTACGAAGCCAGCCTCAAGGGCATCAGCAAGCTGGAACTGAACGAGCAGAAGATCGCCGCCGACCTGGACGCCTGCTGGGAAGTCCTGGCCGAGCCGATCCAGACCGTGATGCGTCGCTACAACATCGAAAACCCGTATGAAAAGCTCAAAGAACTGACCCGTGGCAAGGGCATCAGCCCTGAAGCGTTGCAGACTTTCATCGATGGCCTGGATATGCCTGCCGAGGCCCGCGCCGAGCTGAAGAAGCTGACACCGGCCAACTACATCGGCAACGCGGCGGCACAAGCCAAGCGCATCTGATCCACGGCTTTACCTTTGAGACGCCCGGCCGCGCCGGGCGTTTTTATTCGCGTCTGAAAAGTATATTTTTTCAATAGGTTACACATGAATCCTGATATTCCTCTGCAACTCCTGGGCGGCATCACGGCGCGGGAGTTTCTGCGCGACTACTGGCAGAAAAAACCCCTGCTGATCCGTCAGGCGATTCCTGACTTCCAGAACCCGATCGATGCCGATGAACTGGCCGGCCTGGCCCTGGAAGAAGAAGTCGAATCGCGCCTGGTGATCGAGCACGGCGAACGCCCCTGGGAATTGCGTCGCGGCCCGTTCGCCGAAGACGAATTCAGCAAGCTGCCAGAGCGCGAGTGGACCCTGCTGGTACAGGCGGTCGATCAGTTCGTACCGGAAGTCAGCGAGCTGCTGGAGAACTTCCGCTTCCTGCCGAGCTGGCGCATCGACGATGTGATGATCAGTTTCGCCGCTCCCGGCGGCAGCGTGGGTCCGCATTTCGACAACTATGACGTGTTCCTGCTGCAGGGTCACGGCCAGCGCAACTGGAAAATCGGCCAGATGTGCGACTCCGAAAGCTCCCTGCTGCCGCACGCCGACCTGCGCATCCTCGCCGAATTCGAAGCCACCGATGAGTGGACCCTGGAACCGGGCGACATGCTCTACCTGCCGCCTCGCCTGGCGCACTGCGGTGTGGCCGTGGACGACTGCATGACCTACTCGGTGGGCTTCCGTGCGCCGAGCGCCGCAGAAGTACTGACCCACTTCACCGACTTCCTCAGCCAGTTCCTGCCGGACGAAGAACGCTACACCGACGCCGACGCACGCCCTGTCGCCGACCCGCACCAGATCCAGCAGGACGCCCTCGACCGCCTCAAGGGCTTGCTGGCCGAGCACATGAGCGATGAGCGCCTGCTGCTGACCTGGTTCGGCCAGTTCATGACCGAGCCGCGCTACCCGGAACTGGTGGTGGGTCCGGACCTGGAAGAAGACGACCTGCTGGCCAGCCTGGAACAAGGCGCGGTAATCATTCGCAACCCGAGCGCGCGCCTGGCCTGGTCGGAAGTCGATGACGACCTGCTGCTGTTCGCCAGCGGCCAGAGCCGTTACCTGCCGGGCAAGCTGCGTGAACTGCTGAAAATGATCTGTGCCGCCGACGCCCTGCACATCGAAAACCTCGGTCCGTGGTTGGCCGACGAAGACGGTCGCGGCCTGGTCTGCGAGCTGGTCAAACAAGGCAGCCTGGGGTTCGCCGATGAATAAAATTCACGCTCGTGTCGCAGACTGGCAAAAGGATAACGCCGAGATCCGGCGCATTCGTGAGACCGTGTTCATTGCCGAACAGTCCGTTCCACCTGAGCTGGAATGGGATGCCGATGACCAGAATGCGGTGCATTTTTTGGCATTTGAAGGCGACTTTCCCATCGGCACCGCCCGCCTGTTGACCGACGGCCATATCGGCCGTGTCTCGGTTCTCAAGGACTGGCGCGGTCTGAAGGTGGGCGATGCGCTGATGCACGCCGTGATCGCCGAAGCCGAGAAACGTGGGCTCCAGCAACAGATGCTCAGCGCCCAGGTGCATGCCACGCCGTTCTACGAGCGACTGGGGTTTGCGGTGGTCAGCGAGGAGTTCCTGGAAGCCGGGATTCCTCATGTGGACATGGTGCGGCGCTCGGCCTGAAACCGCAGCGCGGCCATCGCGAGCAAGCTCACTCCCACAGGAGGCCGATGGTGAACCTCTGACTCATGTACACCTGTCCCCATGTGGGGCGAGCCTGCTCGCGATGAGGCCCTCAAGCCTTACCCAAAACGCCCCGCCATCCACCGATGTCGGGGCGTTTTGCCGTCTAGCATTCAACTTGCACCACCCGGGGCCGACAAACTGGCAATATCAGGCCTTTGTCTCACGGAGAAATGGACATGCTTGCACGCACCCTGCTGACCCTCTTGCTGCTTGGTAGCGGCCTGTCAGCCATGGCCGACACGCAAATCGTACCGCTGAACTACCGCACCAGCGCCGACCTGCTGCCGGTGGCACAGAACTTCATCGGCAAGGACGGCCAAGTCAGCGCCTACGGCAACCAACTGATCGTCAACGCCGAACCCGGCAAGATCGAAGAACTCCGGCAATTGCTGGCCCAATTGGACACCGCGCCCAAGCGCCTGCTGATCACAGTCGACACCAACGAAAACAACCTGCAGGGCGACCAGGGCTACTCGATTAACGGTGCCGCGCCGAGCCAGACCCGCATCATCAACCGCAGCACCGCCAGCCGTGACGGCGGCGTGCAGCAGGTGCAAGCCAGCGAAGGCCAGCCGGCGCTGATCCAGGTCGGCCAGAGCGTGCCCTTCACCAGTAGCCAGAGCGATGGCTACGGCCGCCTGCATAGCCAGACCGAATACCGCAACGTCACCCAGGGTTTTTATGTCACGGCGAGCGTCACCGGCGAGACCGTTCATCTCAGTATCAGTACCAACCGTGACCGCATGAGCCAGGAACGTCCCGATGTAGTGAACGTCCAGAGTACCGACACAACGGTCAGCGGTCGCCTGGGGGAATGGATCACCCTGGCCGGCGTGAATCGCCAGACTCAAGCCGACAAGCAGGGCCTGACCCGCAGCTATTCTACCCAGGGCCGCGACGACATGATTCTGCGGGTCAAGGTCGATACCCTGAACTGAAGCACCAAAAACTGACTGATGAGTCGTATTAGACCAAAGATGTAGTGCCACAAAAAAAGCACTACAAAACGTTTGACGAGCCAAAAAACCGAAGGCATGATGGCCTCGCTCCCGCTAATCAGGGGCCCTGGCAAGGGCCTTCGGGTCGACGCTTGCAACTACCCTGCGAGCCGATTCGTGTCTGTACCGCCCACAAGGTGTGTTTGACGAGGTTGCGACTGGAACGAAGTTGTCCCGAGGGACGGAAGCGTAACTAGGTAACCCGGCATCACTCTGAGTTCGTATGAAGGCCCACGACGCCCGAATGCGCCCGCAGTTCGCCCCTACCTGCTCACTTTCCCCTCGAGCCCATCGTTCATCCCGTCGCCTCCCCGCCTGAACCGACTTGTACGCCACCCCTGGTCGGCAGGAGCAGGAATTTTCCACCAAGACCTATGCGACGAGGTTTATCTCCATGGCACTGACACGCGAACAGCAAATTGCAGCCCTTGAAAAAGACTGGGCTGAAAACCCGCGCTGGAAAGGCGTGAAGCGCAATTATTCCGCTGCTGACGTCGTCCGTCTGCGTGGCTCGGTTCAACCTGAGCACACCTTTGCGAAACTGGGCGCCGAGAAGCTCTGGAACCTGGTCACCCAGGGCGCCAAGCCAGCCTTCCGTCCCGAGAAAGATTTCGTCAACTGCATGGGTGCCCTGACCGGCGGCCAGGCTGTGCAGCAAGTCAAAGCCGGCATCCAGGCGATCTACCTGTCGGGCTGGCAAGTGGCCGCGGACAACAACTCCGCCGAGTCGATGTACCCTGACCAGTCGCTGTACCCGGTGGATTCGGTTCCAACCGTGGTCAAACGCATCAACAACTCGTTCCGTCGCGCCGACCAGATCCAGTGGAAAGCCGGCAAGAACCCGGGCGACGAAGGCTACATCGACTACTTCGCGCCGATCGTGGCTGACGCTGAAGCCGGCTTCGGTGGTGTTCTGAACGCCTACGAGCTGATGAAGAGCATGATCGAGGCAGGCGCCGCCGGCGTTCACTTCGAAGACCAATTGGCTTCGGTGAAGAAATGCGGCCACATGGGCGGCAAGGTACTGGTTCCAACCCAGGAAGCCGTACAGAAGCTGACCGCCGCCCGCCTGGCTGCCGACGTTGCCGGTGTACCGACCATCATCCTGGCCCGTACCGACGCCAACGCCGCTGACCTGCTGACCTCCGACTGCGACCCGTACGACCAGCCGTTCGTGACCGGCACCCGCACCCAGGAAGGCTTCTACAAGGTGCGCGCCGGTCTCGACCAGGCCATCGCCCGCGGTTTGGCCTACGCGCCATACGCCGACCTGATCTGGTGCGAAACCGCCAAGCCGGACCTGGACGAGGCTCGTCGCTTCGCCGAAGCGATCAAGAAGGAATACCCGGACCAACTGCTGTCGTACAACTGCTCGCCTTCCTTCAACTGGAAGAAAAACCTGGACGACGCGACCATCGCCAAGTTCCAGCGCGAACTGTCCGCCATGGGCTACAAGCACCAGTTCATCACCCTGGCCGGCATTCACAACATGTGGCACAGCATGTTCAACCTGGCGCACGACTACGCCCGCAACGACATGACCGCCTACGTGAAGCTGCAAGAGCAAGAGTTCGCTGACGCCGCCAAGGGCTACACCTTCGTGGCTCACCAGCAGGAAGTGGGCACCGGCTACTTCGACGACATGACCACCGTGATCCAGGGTGGCACTTCGTCGGTCACCGCACTGACCGGTTCCACCGAAGAAGAACAGTTCCACTGACCCACGCCGTAAACGGCCCTTGCGGACCGAGTAAAAGCTAACCGCAAAGCCGATGATCTAACGCCCCGACTGGTTCGGGGCTTTTTTTCGCCTATGCTTCGAGAGGCAACACACTTCCCTTCAAAGCAACCTAGTGGAGCAAGGCTTGCCCGCGATGAACGATAACGCGGTCCGTCTGGAAAGATCCCCTCGCCGGCATCGCGAACACGCTTTGCCCCCACCGAGGCATTCCCATACACAAATCTGCGAACCGATAAAAAAATTGATCGAACGCAGTATTGGGCTGCCTGAAAAAGAGTAAAACGGCCGGCGCTGACAGTTGCAGTAGCGAGCATGTAAGAAGAGTTCTCAGCCGCTGTGCCGGGTTATTGATGAAAAAGCCAGGCAAACAATAATAATTATCATTTAGGCTGGTGTTTCGTTGTTACGCCCTGCACGAAATATTATTGACGAATAAACGGTCAATGCCCGCCCGGCCGGGGCCGCAGGGCCATGGAGGCGCGCTATGTCCTTATTCCAATAAATAATTTCGCTATAGGAATTTTACTTGCCCGGTGTTTAGCCATAAAATCACCGCGATTGATTGCTGCGACATATCGTCACTGCGTTATTTCTTTTCAAGCTCAGAGACCTTTGCTCTCTGTTAAGGATTTCCAGCATGCCCGAAGCGACAGGACTCATGGCCCACAACTGGGGCTTTGCCATTTTCCTTCTGGGCGTTGTCGGCCTCTGCGCCTTCATGCTCGGGGTATCGAGCCTGCTCGGGTCAAAAGCCTGGGGCCGCAGCAAAAACGAACCGTTCGAGTCCGGCATGCTACCTACCGGTGGCGCCCGCTTGCGGCTCTCAGCCAAATTCTATCTGGTCGCGATGCTCTTCGTGATCTTCGATATCGAAGCCCTCTTTCTCTTTGCATGGTCTGTGTCCGTCCGCGAAAGCGGCTGGACCGGATTCGTCGAAGCTCTCGTTTTCATAGCAATTCTGTTGGCAGGTCTTGTCTACCTTTACCGAGTGGGGGCGCTTGATTGGGCTCCGGAAGCTCGGCGCAAGCGGCAAGCGAAGCTGAAACAATGAGGCTTTGGCAATGCAATACAATCTCACCAGGATCGACCCCGATGCTCCTAACGAGCAGTATCCGATTGGCGAACGGGAAACCGTCGCCGATCCGTTAGAAGATCAAGTCCACAAAAACATCTTCATGGGCAAGCTCGAAGACGTGCTGAACAGCACGGTCAACTGGGGTCGCAAGAACTCCCTGTGGCCGTACAACTTCGGCCTTTCGTGCTGCTACGTGGAAATGACCACCGCCTTCACGGCGCCCCACGACATCGCGCGCTTTGGCGCCGAAGTGATCCGGGCATCGCCACGCCAGGCGGATTTCATGGTTATCGCCGGTACCTGCTTCATCAAGATGGCGCCGATCATCCAGCGTCTCTACGAGCAAATGCTCGAGCCCAAGTGGGTTATCTCCATGGGTTCGTGCGCCAACTCCGGTGGCATGTACGACATCTACTCCGTCGTTCAAGGGGTGGACAAGTTCCTGCCCGTGGACGTCTACGTGCCCGGCTGCCCGCCTCGCCCTGAAGCTTTCCTGCAAGGCCTGATGTTGTTGCAGGAGTCGATTGGCCAGGAGCGTCGCCCACTGTCCTGGGTCGTTGGCGATCAAGGCGTCTATCGCGCCGACATGCCATCGCAAAAGGAACAGCGCCGCGAACAGCGTATCGCAGTCACCAACCTGCGCAGCCCCGACGAAGTCTGATCCAGCTCTGTTCCTCTACAAGAAACGAGAACCTGGCTTCATTCTTTACGTTGACCGAAAGCGATAAATAACCATGACTACAGGCAGTGCTCTGTACATCCCGCCTTACAAGGCAGACGACCAGGATGTGGTCGTCGAACTGAACAACCGTTTTGGCCCCGAGGCGTTCACCGCCCAGCCGACCCGCACCGGCATGCCGGTGCTTTGGGTTGCCCGCGCCAAACTCGTCGAAGTCCTGACTTTCCTGCGCAACCTGCCCAAGCCGTACGTCATGCTCTATGACCTGCACGGCGTGGACGAGCGCCTGCGCACCAAGCGTCAAGGGCTGCCCGACGGCGTCGACTTCACCGTGTTCTATCACCTGATGTCGATCGAACGTAATAGTGACGTCATGATCAAAGTCGCCTTATCCGAGAGCGACCTTAGCGTGCCGACCGTGACCGGCATATGGCCGAACGCCAACTGGTACGAGCGCGAAGTCTGGGACATGTACGGAATTGACTTCCCCGGCCACCCGCACCTGACCCGCATCATGATGCCGCCGACCTGGGACGGTCACCCGCTGCGCAAGGACTTCCCGGCTCGTGCCACCGAGTTCGACCCGTTCAGCCTGTCCCTGGCCAAGCAACAGCTCGAGGAAGAAGCCGCACGCTTCAAGCCCGAAGACTGGGGCATGAAGCGTTCGGGCGCCAACGAGGACTACATGTTCCTCAACCTCGGCCCGAACCACCCTTCGGCCCACGGTGCGTTCCGCATCATCTTGCAGCTGGACGGCGAAGAGATCGTCGATTGCGTGCCTGACATCGGTTACCACCACCGTGGTGCCGAAAAAATGGCCGAGCGCCAGTCCTGGCACAGCTTCATCCCGTACACCGACCGCATCGACTACCTCGGCGGCGTGATGAACAACCTGCCGTACGTGCTGTCGGTGGAGAAACTGGCCGGGATCAAGGTACCGGAGAAGGTCGACGTCATCCGCATCATGATGGCCGAGTTCTTCCGTATCACCAGCCACCTGCTGTTCCTGGGCACCTATATCCAGGACGTGGGGGCCATGACTCCGGTGTTCTTCACCTTCACCGACCGCCAGAAGGCTTACACGGTGATCGAAGCCATCACCGGTTTCCGCCTGCACCCGGCCTGGTACCGCATCGGCGGCGTTGCCCACGACCTGCCACGCGGCTGGGAGAAATTGGTCAAGGACTTCGTCGAGTGGATGCCCAAGCGCCTGGACGAATACACCAAGGCCGCCCTGCAGAACAGCATCCTCAAGGGTCGTACCATCGGGGTCGCCGCCTACAACACCAAAGAGGCCCTGGAATGGGGCGTCACCGGTGCCGGCCTGCGTTCCACCGGTTGCGACTTCGACCTGCGCAAGGCGCGTCCTTACTCCGGCTACGAGAACTTCGAGTTCGAAGTACCGCTGGCCGCCAATGGCGATGCCTACGATCGCTGCATGGTTCGTGTCGAGGAAATGCGCCAGAGCATCAAGATCATCGACCAATGCATGCGCAACATGCCGGAAGGCCCGTACAAGGCGGACCACCCGCTGACCACGCCACCGCCAAAAGAGCGCACGCTGCAACACATCGAGACCCTGATCACGCACTTCCTGCAGGTTTCGTGGGGCCCGGTCATGCCGGCCAACGAATCCTTCCAGATGATCGAAGCGACCAAGGGCATCAACAGTTATTACCTGACGAGCGATGGCGGCACCATGAGCTACCGCACCCGGATTCGCACCCCAAGCTTCCCACACCTGCAACAGATCCCTTCGGTGATCAAAGGCAGCATGGTCGCGGACATGATTGCGTACCTGGGTAGTATCGATTTCGTTATGGCCGACGTGGACCGCTAAGCATGAACAGCACGCTTATCCAGACAGACCGTTTCGCCCTGAGCGAAACCGAGCGCTCGGCCATCGAGCACGAGCTGCATCACTACGAAGACCCGCGCGCGGCGTCGATCGAAGCCCTGAAGATCGTCCAGAAGGAACGTGGCTGGGTGCCTGACGGCGCGCTCTACGCCATCGGCGAGATCCTCGGCATCCCGGCCAGCGACGTCGAAGGCGTGGCCACCTTCTACAGCCAGATTTTCCGCCAGCCAGTGGGCCGTCACATCATTCGTGTCTGCGACAGCATGGTCTGCTACATCGGCGGCCACGAATCGGTGGTCGGCGAGATCCAGAGCAAGCTGGGCATCGGCCTGGGCCAGACCACCGCCGACGGCCGCTTCACCCTGCTGCCGGTGTGCTGCCTGGGCAACTGCGACAAGGCGCCAGCGCTGATGATCGACGACGACACCTTCGGTGACGTCCAGCCTGACGGCGTCGCCAAATTGCTGGAGGGCTACGTATGACCCTGACTTCCTTCGGGCCCGCCAACCGCATCCAGCGTTCGGCCGAAACCCATCCCCTGACCTGGCGCCTGCGTGACGACGGCGAAGCCGTATGGCTGGACGAGTACCAGGCCAAGAACGGCTACGCCGCCGCGCGCAAGGCGTTCAGCGACATGGCTCAGGACGACATCGTCCAGACCGTGAAAGACGCCGGCCTCAAGGGCCGTGGCGGCGCGGGCTTCCCCACGGGTGTGAAGTGGGGGCTGATGCCCAAGGACGAGTCCATCAACATCCGCTACCTGCTGTGCAACGCGGATGAAATGGAGCCCAACACCTGGAAGGACCGCATGCTGATGGAGCAACTGCCCCATCTGCTGATCGAAGGCATGCTGATCAGCGCCCGCGCGCTGAAAACCTACCGTGGCTATATCTTCCTGCGCGGCGAATACACCACCGCCGCCAAGCACCTGAACCGTGCCGTGGAAGAAGCCAAGGCCGCCGGCCTCTTGGGCAAGAACATCCTGGGCAGCGGTTTCGATTTCGAGCTGTTCGTCCACACCGGTGCCGGGCGCTACATCTGCGGTGAAGAAACCGCGCTGATCAACTCCCTGGAAGGCCGCCGCGCCAACCCACGCTCCAAGCCGCCCTTCCCTGCCGCCGTCGGCGTGTGGGGCAAGCCGACCTGCGTGAACAACGTCGAGACGCTGTGCAACGTGCCGGCGATCATCGCCGACGGCGTGGACTGGTACAAATCCCTGGCCCGCGACGGCAGCGAAGACATGGGCACCAAGCTCATGGGCTTCTCCGGCAAGGTCAAGAACCCTGGCCTGTGGGAACTGCCGTTCGGCGTCACCGGTCGCGAGCTGTTCGAAGACTACGCCGGCGGCATGCGCGATGGCTACACGCTCAAGTGCTGGCAGCCTGGCGGCGCCGGTACCGGGTTCCTGTTGCCGGAACACCTGGACGCCCAAATGTACGCCGGCGGCATCGCCAAGGTCGGCACCCGCATGGGTACCGGCCTGGCGATGGCGGTGGACGACAGCGTCAACATGGTGTCGCTGCTGCGCAACATGGAGCAGTTCTTCGCTCGCGAATCCTGCGGTTTCTGCACCCCTTGCCGTGATGGCTTGCCCTGGAGCGTCAAGCTGCTGATGGCCATCGAGAAAGGTGAGGGCCAACCCGGCGACATCGAGACCCTGCTGGGTCTGGTGGGTTTCCTCGGCCCAGGCAAGACCTTCTGTGCTCACGCACCGGGTGCCGTGGAGCCGTTGGGCAGCGCCATCAAATACTTCCGTCCAGAGTTCGAAGCCGGCATCGCGCCCATCAGCGCCGTCGTCCCGCCTCTGGCAAAGCCGATCGTAGTCGGCGCGTAAACGCTTAAAAAGGCGAAGGGTCCGTGCCCTTCGTCTTTTCGTGTGATGACGCCGTAAACGGCTGTGTTGATTCACGCGAATAACAAGATTCCATTAGCCACGCCCGCTGACACCGGGCCAACGAAGAACTTTGAACCATGGCCACTATCCACGTAGACGGCAAAGAGCTCGAAGTCGATGGCGCAGACAACCTGTTACAGGCATGTCTGTCGCTGGGCCTCGACATTCCTTATTTCTGCTGGCACCCCGCCCTTGGCAGCGTTGGCGCTTGTCGCCAGTGCGCGGTCAAGCAGTACACCGACGAAAACGACAAGCGTGGTCGGATCGTCATGTCCTGCATGACCCCCGCCACCGACGGCAGCTGGATCTCCATCGACGACGAAGAAGCGAAAGTGTTTCGCGCCAGCGTCGTCGAATGGCTGATGACCAACCACCCTCACGACTGCCCGGTCTGTGAGGAAGGCGGCCACTGCCACCTGCAAGACATGACGGTGATGACCGGCCACAACGAGCGCCGTTATCGCTTCACCAAGCGCACCCACCAGAACCAGCAACTGGGCCCGTTCATTTCCCACGAGATGAACCGCTGCATCGCCTGCTATCGCTGCGTGCGTTTCTACAAGGACTACGCCGGCGGCACCGACCTGGGTGTGTTCGGCGCCCACGACAACGTGTACTTCGGTCGCGTTGAAGACGGCACCCTGGAAAGCGAGTTCTCCGGCAACCTCACCGAGGTCTGCCCGACCGGTGTGTTCACCGACAAGACCCACTCCGAACGCTACAACCGCAAGTGGGACATGCAGTTCTCGCCGAGCATCTGCCATGGCTGCTCCAGCGGTTGCAACATCTCCCCGGGCGAGCGCTACGGTGAACTGCGTCGCATCGAAAACCGCTTCAACGGTTCGGTGAACCAGTACTTCCTGTGTGACCGTGGCCGCTTCGGCTATGGCTACGTCAACCGCAAGGATCGTCCACGTCAGCCGCTGCTGGCAAACGGCGCCAAGCTGAGCCTGGACCAAGCGCTGGACAAGGCCGCCGAGCTGCTGCGCGGGCGCAACATCGTCGGCATCGGTTCGCCACGGGCCAGCCTGGAAAGCAACTACGCACTGCGTGAACTGGTCGGCGCCGAGCACTTCTACAGTGGCATCGAAGCCGGTGAGCTGGAACGCATCCGCCTGGTGCTGCAAGTGCTCAAAGACAGCCCGCTGCCCGTGCCGAACATGCGCGACATCGAAGACCACGACGCGGTATTCGTCCTTGGCGAAGACCTGACCCAGACCGCCGCCCGCATGGCCCTGGCCCTGCGCCAGTCGGTCAAGGGCAAGGCCGAAGACATGGCCGACGCCATGCGCGTCCAGCCGTGGCTCGACGCTGCCGTGAAGAACATCGGCCAGCACGCGCTGAACCCGCTGTTCATCGCCAGCCTCGCTGAAACCAAGCTCGACGACGTGGCCGAAGAATGCGTCCACGCCGCCCCTGACGACCTGGCCCGCATCGGTTTCGCCGTGGCCCACGCCCTGGACGCCAGTGCCCCAGCCGTCGAAGGCCTGGACAGCGAAGCGGCCGCCCTGGCCCAACGCATCGCCGACGCCCTGCTGGCGGCCAAGCGTCCATTGATCATCGCCGGTACCTCCTTGGGTTCCAAGGCGCTGATCGAAGCCGCGGCCAACATCGCCAAGGCCTTGAAGCTGCGCGAGAAGAACGGTTCCATCAGCCTGATCGTGCCGGAAGCCAACAGCCTCGGCCTGGCCATGCTCGGCGGCGAATCGGTGGACGCCGCACTGCAAGCGGTGATCGACGGCAGCGCCGACGCCATCGTGGTGCTGGAAAACGACCTGTACACCCGCACCGACAAGGCCCGGGTGGACGCCGCCCTGAACGCCGCGAAAGTGCTGATTGTCGCCGACCATCAGAAAACCGCCACCACCGACCGCGCCCACCTGGCGCTGCCGGCGGCGAGCTTCGCCGAAGGCGACGGTACGCTGGTCAGCCAGGAAGGTCGCGCCCAGCGCTTCTTCCAGGTCTTCGACCCGACTTACCTGGACGCCAGCATCCTGGTCCACGAAGGCTGGCGCTGGCTGCATGCCCTGCGCGCCACCCTGCTGGACCAGCCGATCGACTGGACGCAACTGGACCACGTTACCGCCGCCGTCGCTTCGAGCAGCCAGCAACTGGCCGCCATCGTCGACGCCGCACCGTCCGCCGCGTTCCGCATCAAAGGCCTGAAGCTGGCGCGCGAACCGCTGCGCTACTCCGGTCGCACCGCCATGCGCGCTGACATCAGCGTTCACGAACCGCGCACCTCCCAGGACAACGACACCGCGTTCTCGTTCTCCATGGAAGGTTACTCGGGCTCCGCCGAACCGCGCTCGCAAGTGCCGTTCGCCTGGTCGCCGGGCTGGAACTCGCCGCAAGCCTGGAACAAGTTCCAGGACGAAGTCGGTGGTCACCTGCGTGCCGGTGACCCGGGCACCCGCCTGATCGAAAGCCAAGGCGATGGCCTGAGCTGGTTCGCCAGCGTACCGCGCGCCTTCAACCCGGCACCGGGCACCTGGCAGGTCGTGCCGTTCCATCACCTGTTCGGCAGCGAAGAGAACTCTTCCAAGGCCGCACCGGTGCAGGAACGCATCCCGGCCGCCTACGTGTCGCTGGCCAAGTCCGAAGCCGACCGCCTGGGCGTCAACGACGGTGCCCTGCTGAGCCTGAACGTGGCCGGCCAGACCTTGCGTCTGCCGCTGCGCATCAATGAAGAACTGGGCGCCGGCCTGGTGGCCCTGCCGGCCGGCCTGGAAGGCATCCCGCCAGCGATTTTCGGCAAAACCGTCGACGGTCTGCAGGAGGCAGCGCTATGAGCTGGTTCACCCCTGAAGTGATCGCTGTGATCCTGACGGTCCTCAAGGCCATCGTGATTCTGCTGGCCGTGGTGGTCGCAGGCGCACTGTTGAGCTTCGTCGAACGTCGCCTGCTGGGCTGGTGGCAGGACCGCTACGGTCCGAACCGCGTCGGCCCGTACGGCATGTTCCAGATCGCCGCCGACATGATCAAGATGTTCTTCAAGGAAGACTGGACGCCGCCGTTTGCCGACAAGGTGATCTTCACCCTGGCACCGGTGGTGGCCATGAGCGCCTTGCTGATCGCCTTCGCGATCATCCCGATCACCCCGACCTGGGGTGTGGCGGACCTGAACATCGGCCTGCTGTTCTTCTTCGCCATGGCCGGCCTGTCGGTGTACGCGGTGCTGTTCGCCGGCTGGTCGAGCAACAACAAGTTCGCCCTGCTGGGCAGCCTGCGGGCCTCGGCCCAGACCGTGTCCTACGAAGTGTTCATGGGCCTGGCGCTCATGGGCATCGTGATCCAGGCCGGCTCGTTCAACATGCGCGACATCGTCGAGTACCAGGCCCAGAACCTGTGGTTCATCATTCCGCAGTTCTTCGGTTTCTGTACCTTCTTCATCGCTGGCGTGGCCGTGACTCACCGTCACCCCTTCGACCAGCCGGAAGCGGAGCAGGAACTGGCCGACGGTTACCACATTGAATACGCCGGCATGAAATGGGGCATGTTCTTCGTCGGTGAATACATCGGCATCATCCTGATCTCGGCGCTGCTGGTAACGCTGTTCTTCGGTGGCTGGCACGGTCCGTTCGGCATCCTGCCGCAACTTTCCTTCGTCTGGTTCGCCCTGAAGACCGCGTTCTTCATCATGCTGTTCGTCCTGTTGCGCGCCTCGATCCCGCGCCCACGCTACGACCAGGTGATGGACTTCAGCTGGAAATTCTGCCTGCCGCTGACCCTGATCAACATGCTGGTGACCGCTGCGATCGTTTTGATGAACGCGCCTGCGGCCGCGGTTCAGTGAGGATTTGACCCATGTTCAAATATATTGGCGACATCGTTAAGGGTACCGGTACCCAACTGCGAAGCCTGGTCATGATCTTCGGCCATGGCTTTCGCAAGCGCGACACCCTGCAATACCCGGAAGAGCCGGTCTACCTGGCACCGCGCTATCGTGGCCGCATCGTCCTGACCCGCGACCCCGACGGCGAAGAGCGTTGCGTGGCTTGCAACCTGTGCGCCGTGGCATGCCCGGTGGGTTGCATCTCGTTGCAGAAAGCTGAAACCGAAGACGGTCGCTGGTACCCGGACTTCTTCCGCATCAACTTCTCGCGCTGCATTTTCTGCGGCCTCTGCGAGGAAGCCTGCCCGACCACCGCTATCCAGCTCACGCCGGATTTTGAAATGGCCGAGTTCAAACGTCAGGACCTGGTGTACGAGAAAGAAGATCTGCTGATTTCCGGTCCCGGTAAAAACCCTGATTACAACTTCTATCGTGTTGCAGGTATGGCCATTGCCGGTAAGCCAAAAGGCGCCGCGCAGAACGAAGCCGAACCGATCAACGTGAAGAGCTTGCTGCCTTAAGGAAGAAAGATGGAATTCGCTTTCTATTTCGCATCGGGTATCGCGGTGGTGTCCACGCTTCGTGTGGTCACCAACACCAACCCTGTGCACGCCCTGCTCTACCTGATCATTTCGCTGATCGCCGTGGCCATGACCTTCTTCGCCCTCGGTGCACCGTTCGCCGGTGCCCTGGAAGTGATCGCCTACGCCGGCGCCATCATGGTGCTGTTCGTGTTCGTGGTGATGATGCTCAACCTCGGCCCGGCCGCGGTCCAGCAGGAACGCTCCTGGCTCAAGCCTGGCATCTGGGCGGGACCGGTGATCCTGTCCGCCCTGCTGCTGGGTGAACTGCTGTATGTCCTGTTCGCTCATCAGAGCGGCCAGGCCATCGGCCACACCACCGTAGACGCCAAGGCCGTGGGCATCAGCCTGTTCGGTCCGTACCTGCTGGTGGTCGAACTCGCCTCGATGTTGCTGCTTGCCGCAGCCGTCACGGCGTTCCATTTGGGCCGTAACGAGGCGAAGGAGTAATCACATGCCTGCTATCCCTCTCGAGCATGGTCTGGCGGTTGCCGGCATCCTGTTCTGCCTCGGTCTGGTTGGCCTGATGGTCCGCCGCAACATTCTGTTCGTGCTGATGAGCCTGGAGGTCATGATGAATGCCTCCGCCCTGGCTTTCATCGTCGCGGGCGCTCGCTGGGCGCAGCCGGATGGACAGATCATGTTCATCCTGGTGATCAGCCTGGCAGCCGCCGAGGCCAGTATCGGCCTGGCGATCCTGTTGCAGTTGTATCGCCGCTTCCACACTCTCGATATCGACGCTGCCAGCGAGATGCGCGGATGAACCTACTCTTTCTGACTTTCGTATTCCCCCTCATTGGTTTCCTGCTGCTGTCGTTCTCTCGTGGACGCTGGTCGGAAAATCTTTCGGCACTGGTTGGCGTGGGTTCCATCGGCCTGTCTGCCATCGTCACGGCCTACGTGATCTGGCAATTCAACGTCGCCCCACCGGAAGGTGGCAGGTACGTGCAGGTGCTGTGGCAGTGGATGGCCGTTGAAGGCTTCACACCGAACTTCGCCCTCTACCTGGACGGCCTGTCCATCACCATGCTCGGCGTGGTGGTCGGCGTGGGTTTCCTGATCCACCTGTTCGCCTCCTGGTACATGCGCGGTGAAGCCGGTTATTCGCGTTTCTTCGCCTACACCAACCTGTTCATCGCTAGCATGCTGTTCCTGGTGCTCGGCGATAACCTGTTGTTCCTGTACTTCGGCTGGGAAGGCGTGGGCCTGTGCTCGTACCTGTTGATCGGTTTCTACTACAGCAACCGCAACAACGGGAATGCCGCACTCAAGGCGTTCATCGTCACCCGGATCGGCGACGTGTTCATGGCCATCGGCCTGTTCATCCTGTTCCAGCAACTGGGCACGCTGAACATCCAGGAACTGCTGGTCAAGGCACCCGAGCACTTCAAGGTCGGTGACTTCTGGATCGTCCTGGCGACCCTGATGCTGCTGGGCGGCGCCGTCGGTAAATCCGCGCAACTGCCGCTGCAAACCTGGTTGGCGGACGCGATGGCCGGCCCTACCCCGGTCTCGGCACTGATCCACGCCGCGACCATGGTGACCGCCGGTGTCTACCTGATCGCCCGTACCCACGGCCTGTTCGCCCTGGCGCCGGACATCCTGCACCTGGTCGGCATCGTCGGCGGCGTGACCCTGGTACTGGCCGGTTTTGCCGCCCTGGTACAGACCGACATCAAGCGCATCCTCGCCTACTCGACCATGAGCCAGATCGGCTACATGTTCCTGGCCCTGGGCGTTGGTGCCTGGGAAGGCGCGATCTTCCACCTGATGACCCATGCCTTCTTCAAGGCGCTGCTGTTCCTTGCTTCCGGTGCGGTGATCGTTGCCTGCCACCACGAGCAGAACATCTTCAAGATGGGCGGCCTGTGGAAGAAACTGCCGTTGGCCTACGCCAGTTTCATCGTCGGCGGCGCGGCCCTGGCGGCCCTGCCATTGGTCACCGCCGGTTTCTACTCCAAGGACGAGATCCTCTGGGAAGCGTTCGCCAGCGGTAACCAGGCGCTGCTCTATGCCGGCCTGGTGGGTGCGTTCATGACCTCGCTGTACACCTTCCGCCTAATCTTCATCGCGTTCCATGGTGAAGCCAAGACCGAAGCCCATGCCGGCCACGGCATTGCTCACTGGCTGCCACTGTCGGTGCTGATCGTGCTGTCGACCTTCGTCGGCGCCTTGATCACCCCACCGCTGGCCGATGTGCTGCCGCAAAGCGTCGGCCATGCCGGCGGCGAAGCCAAGCACAGCCTGGAAATCGCCTCGGGCGCCATTGCCCTGTCGGGTATCCTGCTGGCCGCCCTGCTGTTCCTGGGCAAGCGTCGTTTCGTCACGGCGATCGCCAACAGCGGCATCGGGCGATTCCTTTCGGCCTGGTGGTTCGCCGCCTGGGGCTTCGACTGGATCTACGACAAACTGTTCGTCAAGCCATACCTTGCGATCAGCCACATTCTGCGCAAAGACCCGCTCGACCAGACCATTGGCCTGATCCCGCGCATGGCCAAGGGCGGCCACACTGCCCTGAGCCGTACCGAGACCGGTCAACTGCGTTGGTATGCGGCTTCCATGGCGGCTGGCGCCGTGCTGGTTATCGGCGCCATCGTGCTGGTAGCGGTCTGATATGAACCTTGCGAACTTGCGAAAGGAAACGAGCCCGTCATGATTCTGCCCTGGCTAATCCTGATCCCCTTCATCGGCGGCCTGCTGTGCTGGATCGCGGAGCGCTCCAGCTCCACGCTCCCGCGCTGGATTGCGCTGCTGACCATGTCCCTGGAACTCGCGCTCGGCCTCTGGCTGTGGGCGACCGGCGACTATTCATTTGCACCGGCCCCTGGTGCCGATCCGACCTGGGCGCTTGAGTTCAAGCACATCTGGATCGAACGCTTCGGTATCAGCGTGCACCTGGCCCTCGACGGCCTGTCGCTGCTGATGATCCTGCTGACCGGCCTGCTGGGTATCCTCTCGGTACTCTGCTCCTGGAAAGAGATCCAGCGTCACGTCGGTTTCTTCCACCTGAACCTGATGTGGATCCTGGGCGGCGTGATCGGCGTGTTCCTGGCGCTGGACCTGTTCATGTTCTTCTTCTTCTGGGAAATGATGCTGGTGCCGATGTACTTCCTCATCGCGCTCTGGGGTCACAGTTCTTCGGACGGCAAGAAAACCCGGATCTACGCGGCGACCAAGTTCTTCATCTTCACCCAGGCTTCCGGCCTGATCATGCTGGTGGCGATCCTTGGTCTGGTGCTGGTCAACTTCAACAACACCGGCGTGATTACCTTCAACTACGCCGACCTGTTGAAAGTGCAGATGTCCAAGACCACCGAGTACGTGCTGATGCTCGGCTTCTTCATCGCCTTCGCGGTGAAGCTGCCGGTGGTGCCGTTCCACTCCTGGTTGCCCGACGCTCACGCCCAGGCGCCGACCGCAGGTTCCGTGGACCTGGCGGGTATCTTGCTCAAGACCGCGGCCTATGGCCTGCTGCGCTTTGCCCTGCCGCTGTTCCCCAACGCTTCGGCCGAGTTCGCGCCGATCGCCATGACCCTGGGCCTGATCGGGATTTTCTACGGTGCGTTCCTGGCGTTCGCCCAGACCGACATCAAGCGCCTGATCGCGTTCTCCAGCGTTTCGCACATGGGCTTCGTGCTGATCGGGATCTACTCCGGCAGCCAGCTCGCCCTGCAAGGCGCGGTGATCCAGATGCTGGCTCACGGCCTGTCGGCTGCGGCGCTGTTTATCCTCAGCGGTCAGTTGTACGAACGCCTGCACACCCGGGACATGCGTGAGATGGGCGGCATCTGGTCGCGTATCGCCTACCTGCCGGCCATCAGCCTGTTCTTCGCCGCCGCGTCCCTGGGCCTGCCAGGCACTGGCAACTTCGTCGGCGAGTTCCTGATCCTGATCGGCACGTTCGCCAGCGCTCCATGGATCACCGCCATCGCCACCTCCGGCCTGGTGTTCGGTTCGGTCTACTCGCTGATCATGATCCACCGTGCCTACTTCGGCCCAACCAAGTCGGACGAAGTGCTGCGTGGCATGGACGGTCGCGAACTGATCATGGTGCTTGGTCTTGCGGTGCTGCTGGTTTACCTCGGCGTTTTCCCGCAACCGTTCCTCGACACCTCTGCCGCCACGATGCATGGCGTGCAGCAGTGGCTCGGCACCGCCTTCTCTCAACTCGCTTCGGCCCGGTAAGAGCGCTATGGAATTCACGATTCAACACTTTATCGCGCTTGCGCCGCTGTTGATCACCAGCGCCACGATCATCGTGGTGATGCTGGCGATCGCCTGGCGGCGCAATCACTCACAAACCTTCCTGCTGTCGGTGGCGGGGCTGAACCTGGCCTTGCTGTCGATTTTGCCGGCCCTGAAAGTCGCGCCCCTGGCGGTCACCCCGCTGATACAGATCGACAGCTTCGCCTGCCTGTACATGGCGCTGATCCTGGTCGCCACCCTGGCCTGCGTCACCCTCGCCCACGCCTACCTCGGCGATGGCGGTTCGGGTTACCCGGGCAACCGCGAAGAACTGTACCTGCTGATCCTGATGGCCGCCGCCGGTGGCCTGGTCCTGGTCAGCGCGCAGCACCTGGCTAGCCTGTTCATCGGCCTGGAACTGCTGTCGGTACCGGTCTACGGCCTGGTGGCTTACGCCTTCTTCAACAAACGCTCCCTGGAAGCAGGCATCAAATACATGGTGCTGTCGGCAGCCGGTTCGGCGTTCCTGTTGTTCGGCATGGCCTTGCTCTACGCCGAAGCCGGCACCCTGAGTTTCGTTGGCATTGGCCAGGCCCTGGCGGCCACCGGCCTGCCTAGCCCGATCGCGCAACTGGGTCTGGGCATGATGCTGATCGGCCTGGCGTTCAAGCTGTCGCTGGTACCGTTCCACCTCTGGACCCCGGACGTCTACGAAGGCGCCCCGGCGCCAGTGGCGGCGTTCCTGGCCACCGCGTCGAAAGTGGCGGTGTTCGCGGTCATGGTGCGTCTGTTCCAGATCTCGCCAGTGGCCAGCAGCGGTGTGCTGAGCAACGTACTGACCATCATCGCCATCGCGTCGATCCTGTTCGGTAACCTGCTGGCACTGACCCAGAGCAACCTCAAGCGTCTGCTGGGTTACTCGTCCATCGCCCACTTCGGCTACCTGCTGATCGCCCTGATCGCCAGCAAGGGCCTGGCCATGGAAGCCATCGGCGTGTACCTGGTCACCTACGTGATCACCAGCCTCGGGGCGTTCGGCGTGATCACCCTGATGTCCTCGCCGTACAACGGCCGCGACGCCGACGCCCTGTACGAATACCGCGGCCTGTTCTGGCGCCGTCCGTACCTGACCGCCGTGCTGACCGTGATGATGCTGTCCCTGGCCGGCATCCCACTGACCGCCGGCTTCATCGGCAAGTTCTACATCATCGCCAGCGGCGTCGAGGCCCACCAATGGTGGCTGGTCGGCTCCCTGGTGCTGGGCAGTGCCATCGGCGTGTTCTACTACCTGCGCGTCATGGTCACCCTGTACCTGATGGAACCGAACCTGCGTCGCCACGACGCCGAGTTGCACTGGGAACAGAAGGCAGGCGGCGTGATGCTGCTGGCCATCGCCGCACTGGCGTTCTTCCTCGGTGTGTACCCGCAGCCGTTGCTGACCCTGGTTCAGCAGGCTGGCTTGACGGGCTGATCGTGTAGCGGTAGCTCGTAGAAAACAGAAACGGCACCTTTGGGTGCCGTTTTTGCGTTTGGGGCATGATGGGTTTTCAGAACCCCGTGATCGCAGCCTTTCTTGCTCCAGTTCTTATGCGATCAATCAAACCTTCCTATAAAAGCCTCTTCACCATGGGAACACATGCCAGTTGAAGCCCCGAAGGGGATTGGTAAATCGCAGGCGCCTCACCCACGAAACCGCAGCGTCGGTAAAAGTCAGCCGCATTCAAAGTCGCATCAAGCTTGACTTCCTCCAGGCCCAACTCCCGCGCCAGGCATTCGAGGTAATCCAGGACTCTCCTACCGATACCTCGCTGCATAAAGTCAGGATGCACAAAGATCGCGCCGATTTCGCTGTTCTCCAGGTCAAGCATTCCTGTCGCCACCGCCTCTCCATCAATACAACCCAGATAGAAGTGCTTCTCCATCAGCGTGTCATAGCCATCCTCGGCCGCACCAGCTGTCCAGGCTAATAGCTGCGCCTGGGTATAGGCGCCGATGCATTGATGCCGGATCGCTAGAAGGCGAATGTCGAATGCTGTCTGGGAATCGCTGTGGCTGGCTCGTCTAATCTCGAACATTTCATTCTCCGTCAGCCATGTTCGGACGGAGAACTGAAAAGCCCCGTCCATCTCTGGCGGGGCTTGGGGGTAACACGTCAAATTCTATGCACGCATGACCTCATGGCCCGCCAGAGGCGGTCATGGAGGAACACATCATGTTCATTCGGCGTATGTAAATCATGGTCGGATAGTGCTGAGGATGGCCAGACAAGTCAATCTCGAGGCGGCTTTGCGGAACCTGCGCATGTTCCGACATGCTTTTGAGTATCCGGAGCTGTTACGAACGGAGTGCTTGACGCTTCACCATTATTCAATATGATTAATTCTTAATCATTTCGCTGAATATAGATTCGGTATTATTCACCGATAGTAAGTAGCCCCGGAAGCGGTTGCTCAGAAGACTGGCTTGTACTGCCAATTGCCTAAGAGAAATCCACCATGACAACCACCGCGAAAACCCGGTCGGTCACAGCTCACGTCCCGGTGCACCTGGCCGAAAAAGTCGACCTGATGGCCGAGCGCCTTGAGCGCTCCAGGAACTGGATCGTCAAACAAGCGCTATCTGCCTGGATCGAGCAGGAGGAGGAGCGAAGCCGCCTGACCCATGAGGCCTTGGCCGATGTTGACGCTGGCCGAGTGATTGACCACCAGGCTGTCCAGGCTTGGGCCGATAGTCTCAGCAACGACGCCCCGTTGCCGGTACCGCGCTGATGGAGTTGAAGTGGACCAGCAAGGCGCTTTCCGACATTGCTCAACTTTATGAATTTCTGGCGTCGGTGAATCAACCCGCGGCCGCGCGAACAGTGCAACAACTCACGGCCGCGCCAACCTCTCTGCTGGCTAACCCGCGCATTGGTGAACGCCTGGAAGAGTTCGAACCTCGAGACGTACGCAGAATCCAAGTGGGGCGCTACGAAATGCGCTATGAAATAGCCGGTTCCACCCTTTTCCTGCTACGCCTGTGGCACACACGTGAGGATCGATGACTTGGGCTCGAGCGGACTGACTGCCGTCACGCAGAATCTTTTTTTATTCGACGTCCGGCAGGGATGAGCGTCGATATCGAATGCGTGGTGGTCGGCGCAGGCGTCGTTGGCCTTGCCGTGGCACGGGAAATGGCCCGAGCCGGTCATGAAGTGCTGCTGATCGAAGCCGCCGACGCCATCGGCATGGGCATCAGTTCGCGCAACTCCGAAGTCATCCACGCGGGCATCTATTATCCGTCGGGCAGTCTCAAGGCGCAGCTGTGCGTCGAAGGCCGGCACCGGCTGTACACCTATTGTGAAAGCCACGGCGTCGCCACCCGCCGGCTCGGCAAGTTGATCGTTGCCACGGATCAGGCGCAGGTGGCCGGACTCGAAACACTGCTCGAGCGGGGCTTGATGAACGGCGTGGACGACCTGCGCCTGCTCGACCACGAACAGGCGCAGGCTTTGGAACCGGCCCTGGCCTGTGTCGCTGCGCTGTATTCGCCTTCCACCGGTATCGTCGATTCCCATGCTCTGATGCTGGCCTTGCTGGGTGACGCCGAAGCGGCCGGGGCGGACATTGTTTTCCACACGCCTTTACTGGGCTCTCGCGTCATCACTGGGGGGTTCATGCTGGAATTGGGCGGCACGGCGCAGATGACCCTGTCCTGTCGCCTGCTGATCAACGCCGCCGGCCTCCAGGCGCCCGCCCTCGCCCGCTGCATCGAAGGCCTGGAGATGCAATCGGTGCCCGAGGACTTTTTGTGCAAGGGCAACTACTTCAGCCTCACCGGGCGGGCACCGTTCCGGCACTTGGTCTATCCCGCCCCGGAAGCCGCCGGCCTGGGCATCCACATGACGCTGGACCTGGCCGGCCAGGCGCGTTTCGGGCCGGACACCGAGTGGGTCGAGTCCGAGGACTACCGAGTGGATCCGGCCCGGGCCGAAGCGTTTTACCCGGCGATCCGCAATTATTGGCCGGGCCTGCCGGACCAGAGCCTGCAACCGGCCTACAGCGGCATCCGCCCGAAGATCTCTGCCCCCGGCGAACCGGCCCGCGACTTTGTCATCAGCAGCGAGGCCGAACACCGGGTGCCAGGGTTGATCAACCTGCTCGGGATCGAATCGCCAGGGCTGACGTCCTGCCTGGCAATCGCCAGTCGGGTCCGACAACAGATCGAAAGTCTCTAGTCACCCGCGCAAAGTGCAACGCGTTTTGCACCCCGCTCATGCAGCCTGCACGACGCCGGACATTATTAGCGTCTCAACTGATTGTTTTTAAAGGGTTTTAAATCGATCCCCGGCTGGCACAGCTGATGCAATTCAGCACCTACGCGGCGTCGGCGCTTGAAGCCTGCCCGCATCCGTGTATTGCCGAGGAGCTACTTATGAATGCCATCGATCTGCTGAAAGCCGACCACGAACGCGTCAAAGCCATCCTGACTCAACTGAGCGAGTCGACCGAACGCGCCGTGAAAAAACGCACCGACCTGTTGGCGAAACTGGAAATGGAAATTTCCATTCACACCCGCCTGGAAGAAGAAATTCTGTATCCGGCTTTCAAGCAGGCCGGTGGCAAGGACGAGGCCGAAATGTATTACGAGGCCAAGGAAGAACACCGTACCGTCGACTCGCTGGTGCTGCCGGACCTGAAAGCCACCGATCCAACCCAGCCAGAATTCGCCGGCCGGGTGAAAGTGGTCAAGGAACTGCTTGAGCACCACATCGAGGAAGAAGAAAAGGAAATGTTCCCCCACGCGAAAAAACTGCTGGGCAAGGCAAAACTGGACACCTTGGGTGCAGACATGGAAACCATGAAAGCGCAGTACAAGAAAGAACTGAGCAGCGCCAACCTCGCCGCCTGATCAAAGCGCCGTAGCGGCTTCAGCCGTCATGTGACGGCTGAAGGCGTTGCGGCGCTTTATTGCATTTGTTCACGCAAGAATTCCACCAATGCCTGCACCGGGCGTGCACTTTGGCGATGCTGTGGATACACCGCCGACAGCGCCAGCGGTTCGGTCTCGAAGCCTTCAAGGACCTTGATCAGCCGCCCATCCTTCAAGGCATCGCCGAGGATGAAAGCGGGCAGATAGGTGATGCCCATGCCGGCAATGGCCGCATCCCTGAGCAAATCCCCGTTATTAGCGCGCATGCGCCCCGTGACCTCCAGGGTCAACGGTTTGCTGGCCCCCACGAAACGCCACTGCACCTGACGGCTGTGACCATAGGGCAAGCAGTCGTGATTGCGCAGGTCTTCAGGCCGCGCGGGTGTGCCTTTTTGCGCCAGGTAGCTGGGACTGGCGCAGTACACCCGCTCGATGGTCGCGATGCGCCGGGCAATCAGCGTCGAATCCTCCAGCACACCGATGCGCAGCGCCAGGTCGTAGCCCTCCCCCAGCAGGTCCACCGAGCGATCACTCAGGTCCACCTCGACGCTGACGCCCGGATAGCGTTGCAGAAACAGCGGAAGCAGACTGCCCAGGTGCGCCACGGCGAAGGACAGCGGTGCGCTGAGGCGAAGGGTGCCGCGGGGCTCGCTGGTCTGGCCGCTGATACCCTGCTCCACCTGTTCGACGTCATTGAGCAGGCGCAGCGCCGCCTCGTAATAGCGCTGGCCCAGGGGGGTGACGTCCAGCCGCCGGGTCGAGCGATTGAGCAGGCGCACGCCCAGGCGTTGTTCCAGTTCCATCAGCTTGCGGCTGACAAACTGCTTGGACAGCCCCAGTTTTTCCGCCGCAGCGGTGAAACTGCCCGACTCCATGACCTGGGCAAAGATGCGCATTTCTTCGAAGGGGTTCATTGTCATTCCTGGGGTGGACAGTCAGGCGTTTCTGTCGGCCATTGTGGTTGAGCTAAGACAGATTTGGAAGGTGTGGAATGTGCCACCGTCATCGCGAGCAAGCTTTGCTCCCACATTGGATCTGTGGGAAAAACGGTGGGAGCAAAGCTTGCTCGCGATAGCGGTGGCACAACTTGCGAGGCGTTAATGCCAAACACGAAAACGCCCGCACAAGGCGGGCGTCGTTCAGCATGAACCGCTTACTTGGCCGTCAGCGCCGAGTAGCTGTTCATCAGGTTTCGGTAGTTCGGAATGCGCTGGGACAGCAGGTTGCCCAGGCCTTCGATGTCGTTGCGCCAGTCGCGGTGCAGCTCACAGGCCACCGAGAACCAGTTCATCATCTGCGCGCCGGCAGCGGTCATGCGGACCCAGGCGGCCTGTTGCACGGTTTCGTTGAACGTGCCCGAAGCGTCGGTCACCACGAACACGTCAAAACCTTCAGCCAGCGCCGACAGGGTCGGGAACGCCACGCAGACATCGGTGACCACGCCGGCGATGATCAGTTGCTTGCGGCCGGTGGCCTTGATCGCCTTGACGAAATCTTCGTTGTCCCAGGCATTGATCTGGCCTGGACGCGGGATGTAAGGCGCATCCGGGAACATTTCCTTGAGTTCCGGCACGATCGGGCCGTTGGGGCCTTGTTCGAAGCTGGTGGTCAGGATGGTCGGCAGTTCGAAGAACTTCGCCAGATCGGCCAAGGCCAGCACATTGTTCTTGAACTCGTTAGGCGAGAAGTCCTGGACCAGGGAAATCAGGCCGGTCTGGTGATCGACCAGCAGGACGACCGCGTCGTCTTTGTTCAGACGGTTGTAGGTGGGAACGTTGCTCATGGGATGACTCCTTTGGGATGGATGTATTGAAAACCAATGTGGGAGCGAGCCTGCTCGCGATGACGGTGTGTCAGCTTGCGGCGATGTCGGATGTGCCGACGCCTTCGCGAGCAGGCTCGCTCCCACAGGGGAGAAACGGTGCGTTAGTCAGAAGGCAAAGCAGGAACAACCAAACGCGCCCCAGAACCCCTGGAAGTCGCTGACCGGGACGTTCGACAGTCGCGCCCGTTCATGGCTATGAGAATGCACCGTGCACGGACCGCTGCACTGGTGGACCTGGGCCTGCAACGGTGACGTCGGGCGCCAGTGGCCAGGGACCTTGACCACCGGCGACCAGTCGGGCAGTACCGGGACACTGGCCGGTCCGAGTTTTTCGAAGTCGCCGGCGGCGTACACCACCTTGCCATCGACCACGGTCAGCACCGACTCGATCCACTTGATGGCTTCTTCCTCGACGCTGAAAAAGTCCGCGCTCAGGGCCGCCAGGTCTGCCAGTTGGCCAACCTTGATCAACCCCTTCTTGCCCTGCTCCGACGAGAACCAGGCACTGCCGTGGGTGAATAATTCCAACGCGGTCAGGCGCGGCAGGCCTTCTTCGTGCAACGACAGGCCACCGACGGTGCGACCGCTGACCATCCAGTACAAGGAGGTCCAGGGGTTGTAGCTGGAGACGCGGGTGGCGTCGGTGCCGGCGCCCACCGGCACGCCTTCGGCGAGCATGCGCTTGATCGGCGGCGTGGCTTCGGCGGCCTTGGCGCCGTAGCGATCGACGAAGTATTCACCCTGGAAAGCCATGCGATCCTGGATCGCAATCCCGCCGCCCAGCGCCCGCACACGCTCGATGTTCTTCGGTGTGATGGTCTCGGCGTGATCGAAGAACCAAGGCAGGCCGTTGAATGGGATGTCGCGGTTAACCTTCTCGAACACGTCGAGCATGCGGCTGATGGACTCGTCATAGGTGGCATGCAGACGGAACGGCCAGCGCTGCTCCACCAGGTGCCGGACCACCGGCTCCAGGTCCTGCTCCATGCCCGGCGGCAGGTCCGGACGCGGCTCCAGGAAGTCCTCGAAATCCGCTGCCGAGAACACCAGCATTTCCCCGGCGCCGTTGTGCCGCAGGAAATCATCGCCCTGGTGCAACTTGACGCTGCCGGTCCAGTTCTTGAAGTCGCTGAGTTCTTCCTTGGGCTTCTGGGTGAACAGGTTGTAGGCGATGCGCACCGTCAACTGCTGCTCGCGGGCCAACTGCTCGATGACCGCGTAGTCGTCCGGGTAGTTCTGGAAGCCGCCACCGGCATCGATGGCACTGGTCAGGCCCAGGCGATTGAGTTCACGCATGAATTGGCGGGTGGAGTTGACCTGGTATTCCAGCGGCAGCTTTGGTCCCTTGGCCAGCGTCGAGTAAAGGATCATCGCGTTGGGCCGCGCCACCAGCATGCCGGTGGGCTCGCCCTTGCTGTCACGCACGATCTCGCCACCCGGCGGGTTCGGCGTGTCACGGGTGTAGCCGGCCACCCGCAGCGCGGCACGGTTGAGCAAGGCACGGTCATACAGGTGCAACACAAACACTGGCGTATCGGGAGCCGCCTGGTTGAGTTCTTCCAGGGTCGGCATGCGTTTTTCGGCGAACTGGAATTCGTTCCAGCCCCCCACCACGCGCACCCATTGTGGCGTTGGCGTGCGGTCGGCCTGGTCCTTGAGCATGCGCAAGGCATCGGCCAGGGACGGCACGCCCTCCCAGCGCAGCTCCAGGTTGTAGTTCAGGCCGCCGCGGATCAGGTGCAAGTGCGAGTCGTTGAGCCCGGGGATGACGGTGCGGCCCTTGAGGTCGATGACCTGGGTGCCGCTGCCACGCAAGGCCATGGCCTCGGCGTCGGTGCCGACCGCGACAAAGCGCCCCTGGCTGATAGCGACCGCGCTGGCGCGGGGCTTTTCACGGTCGACGGTATGGAACTGGCCATTGAACAGAATCAGATCGGCGTTCATCGGTTTTTCCTTCAACAATGGATATGCGGACAAATCCGTGGCGAGGGAGCTTGCTCCCGCTGGGCTGCGAAACGGCCCCCAAAAAGAGCGGACGCTACGCGTCCAGCGGGAGCAAGCTCCCTCGCCACACAGTGCTTGTCACAAAAGTTCGGCGCTGCTTAGGGCTCCAGGTGTTCATGGGCCTTGGACGCTTCCAGCCACGGCGCGAACAGCCGGGTCGCCAGCGGCATGCACACGTACACCACCGAGAGCACGATGGTTACGGTGATCAGAAACGTGGCGACCACGTAGTTGGACAGAAACGCGTTGAGTTGCAGCAACGGGCCCCAGATCAGCGGCACCAGCAAGGTATGCGGCAGGATGACCAGCAGCGTCACCACCGATTGTTTCCAGCGCGGCGGTGGCGTGGCGGCATCGGCCAGCGGGGCGAACCAGAACTCCTTGTGGGAACCGACCTCAATCTGATCGCCGTCGGCCAACAGTGGCGCGGCCTCGGTCACTAATTCGCGCCGCTCGGGGGAGTCCAGCCAGCGCTGCATGGCCTCGGTGGAGCGAAAACGCAGCACGCAAGTAAACAGCGACAACCCATCCAACTTGCCCCGGACCACATCGACGCCCAGGTGCCCCGGCCACTGACCGGCCACAGTCACGATGCGCCGCAACCAGGCCTCGTAGGCATCGTTCTGTCCAACCTTGATCCGGTGCTTGACCACCAAGGTGACGATTTCATCGAAACCGGGCACTGCCGGGCTTGCGGTGGATTCCAGAGCTTTGGATTCAGACATGACGAAGCACTCCATCAAAACGCGTGTTCAGCACCAGGCGTCCAGGGCCGGCAATGAACACGCTGGTAAATACAATCAGCAGTAACCAGCCAAACTGGCCTTCTTCCAGGCTCCACTGCGGGTGCACCACCAGCAGCGCCACGGCCAGCAGAAACAGGATCGGCAGGCACGCCAGGCGCACCAGCACACCGGCCATGATCAGCAGCGGACACAGCACCTCGGCGAAAATCGCCAGGATCAGGGTCGGCGCCGCGCCCAAGTGAAACGGGTCTTCGATGCGGCTCAGCTCGATGCTGTAGTGCAACAGCTTCGGCAGCCCATGGACCCACAGCAGGAACAGCCCGCCGCTCAGGCGCAGGAACAACAAGCCCAGGTCCTGCAACGGGCGCTCATCGGTCAGGCTCATCGGTGGGCTCCGTCCGGGGCGGCCGAGGCAGCGGCCGGCAATGGTTGGGACATATGGCTGGCAATGCGCGAGCGCAGCCAGCGCTCGGCCGGGTCGTTGTCATGCACACCGCTCCAGACCATCGACAGTTCCGCGGCATTGATCTCGAACGGCGGGTCCTCGGCGCGCAGCGCGCAGCCTTCCACCAGCGCGCAGGCGGCATAGTCGGGCACGGTGGCGATCAACTCGGTGCCGGCCAGCAAGGCCCGCAGCCCACTGAATTGCGGCACCGCCAGCACCACTTTGCGGGTCCGGCCGATGCGGGCCAGGTCCAGGTCGATGTTGCCGCTCAGGTCGCCCGAGAACGAGACCATGGCGTGGGGCCGCGAACAGTATTCATCCAGGGTCAAGGGCCCCGGGCGCTTATCGCCACGCAAGACTTTGCAAGGAATGTCCCGCAGTTTCTTGCGCTTGGCATTGGCCGGCAGATCGGTGGTGTAGCTGACTCCGACGCTGATTTCACCACTGGCCAGCAGCGACGACATCAGCAGGAAGTTGGCCCGGCGCACCACCACGATGATCCCCGGCGCTTCATCGCGCAGTTGGCTCAGCAGCGGTGGAAACAGGCCGAACTCGGCATCGTCGGACAGACCGATGCGAAACACGTCGCAACTGGTGGACGGATCGAACGCCTTGGCCCGGCTGACCGCGCCAGAGATGGTGTCCATGGCCGGTTGCAGCTCTTGCAGGATCGCCAGGGCCCGCGGCGTCGGCTCCATGCCGCGACCGTGGCGGATCAGCAACGGATCATCGAACAGATCCCGCAACCGCCCCAGCGCCGCGCTCACCGCCGGCTGGCCCATGAACAGCTTTTCGGCGACGCGGGTCAGGTTTTTCTCGAACATCAGCGCCTCGAAGATCACCAGCAGGTTCATGTCGAGACGGCGTAAATCATTGCGGTTCATGGGTGTGAGGTCCCGTTTTAACTGTGGGAGCGAGCCTGCTCGCGATGGCGGTGGGTCAGCTTGCATTCATATCTACTGTCCTGACGCCTTCGCGAGCAGGCTCGCTCCCACAGGTCTTAGCTTGCTTGCGTCAACCCTGGATGAACGCCAGCAGGTCCGCGTTCAGGCGGTCCTTGTGGGTGTCGGTCAGGCCGTGAGGTGCGCCGGGGTAGACCAGCAACTGCGAGTTCTTGAGCAATTTGGCGGCAGCGATGCCAGCTGTTTCGATGGGGACCACCTGATCGTCATCGCCATGGACCACCAGGGTCGGCACGTCGATATTGCGCAGGTCTTCGGAAAGATCGGTCTCCGAGAACGCCTTGATGCAGTCGTAGGTGTTCTTGTGGCCGGCGACCATGCCCTGCATCCAGAACCAGTCGATCATGCCTTGGGACACCTTGGCGCCCGGGCGGTTGGCACCGAAAAATGCGCTGGCCACGTCTTTGTATAGCTGAGAACGGTCGGCCAGGGAGGCCTGGCGGAAGCCGTCGAAGACTTCCACCGGCAAACCGCCGGGGTTGGCCGGGGTCTTGAGCATCAGCGGCGTCACCGCCGAAATCAGCCCGAGCTTGGCGACACGGCCAGCGCCATGGCGGCCGATATAGCGCGCCACTTCGCCACCGCCGGTGGAGAAGCCGAGCAACACCGCGTCCTTCAAGTCCAGGCGCTCGATCAGCTCGGCCAGGTCATCGGCGTAGGTGTCCATGTCGTTGCCGTCCCAAGGCTGGCTGGAGCGCCCGTGCCCACGGCGGTCATGGGCGACCACCCGGTAGCCATTGGACGCCAGGAACATCATCTGCGCCTCCCAACTGTCCGAGTTCAACGGCCAGCCGTGGCTGAAGACCACCGGTTGACCACTGCCCCAATCCTTGTAGTAAATCTCGGTGCCGTCGCGGGTGATGAAAGTGCTCATGACATGACTCCTTGAGGTGGGTGGATCGCTTTATGGTCCGGCCAAGGGGGGCACCTGCGTGAGTTAAACGTTGTTAATTTTTTCGGGACGGCGGTGTTAAAACCCCGCTTGTGTGGCGAGAAAGCTTGCTCCCGCCGGGCTCCCCCCGTAAGAGCTGCGTAGGAGCTGCGTAGGAGCTGTCGAGTGCAACGAGGCTGCGATCTTTCCCCAGCCACTTGAATCTCAAGCGAAAAATCAAAAGATCAAAAGATCGCAGGCTTCGCCAGCGCCTACAGAAGCCCAGCGGGAGCAAGCTCCCTCGCCACAGGTTCGGCGTCTGGAAGGCTGGGCGTAGAGCCTGCGCCGTTGCGCTTGACACAAAACCTGAGGAATATGCTCGGGTAAAGCCCAGGCACCGGGTCCAGAACATTGAGAGCAACATGAGCCAATACCTCAGCCTGCCCGTTGAACAGACGGTGCATTTCGGCCCTTACCGAGTCCACCCTCGCCAGCGCCTCGTGCTCGAGGGCGAGCAACCGTTGCGCCTGGGACGGCGGGCCGTGGAGATTCTGCTGGTGTTGCTCGAACACGCCGGCGAGGTGGTGAGCAAGCAGCAATTGATCGCCCGGGTCTGGCCCAGGAGCGTGGTGGAAGACACCAACCTGCGCGTGCATGTCGCGGCACTGCGTAAAGCCCTCGGGGATGGCCAGGCCGGGCAACGCTACATCGTCACCGTGGCGCAGCGCGGTTACAGTTTTGTCGCGCCGCTGTCATTCGAACCGCTCGAACAATGGGCGCGCATCCCTCATCCGTCTTTGACGCGCAACCTGCCGCTGCAGCGCACGCGTATGATCGGACGCCAGGCCCTGCTGGAAAACCTGGTGGCCCAACTACCGCGAAAACGCTTCATTACCCTGGTCGGTACCGGCGGCATCGGCAAGACCACCGTTGCCCTGCGGGTCGCTGAACGGCTGATCGGCCATTACCGTGACGGCACTCATCTGCTGGACCTGGCATCGCTCAACGACGCGGCCATGGTCGCCCCCAACCTGTGCGCGTTGCTCGACCTGCCACTGCAGGACGGTGATCCGCTGGACGCCATCGCCCGGCAGCTCAAGGAGCGGCATCTTCTGCTGGTGATCGACAACTGCGAGCACCTGATCGACGCCGTCGCCCAGCTCAGCGAAGCCCTGCTGCGCGGCGCCCCCCACCTGCACATCCTGGCCACCAGCCGCGAAGGCCTGCGCGCCGAAGGCGAACACATGCAGCGCCTGGATGCCCTGGCGTTCCCGCCCCGGGAAATGCCCATCGAGGGCTATCCCGCCCTGCAATACCCGGCGCTGCAACTGTTTGCCGAGCGCGCGCTGGCCAGTCGTGACGACTTCGAACTGAGCGACCACGACGTGCCGTTGGTGATCGACATCTGCCAACGGCTCGACGGCATTCCCCTGGCCATCGAGCTGGCTGCCGCGCAAATCGGCCGTTTCACCCTGGAGGAACTTCACCGGCAACTGCAAGACAGCGTCGCCCTGCTTCACAACGACACCGACGCCGCACCGCGCCAGCAAACCCTGCGCGCCACCCTGGACTGGAGCTTCGCGTTGCTCACGGCCTGCGAGCAGACTTGCCTGCGGCGGCTGGCGGTGTTCATGGGCAGTTTCAACCTGGCCTCGGCCGCTGCGGTGATCGTCGGCCAGCATGTCGCGCCCGACCAGGTGCTGGTGTCGGTCAGCCAGTTGGTCGCCAAATCGCTGCTCAATGTAGAAATCGGCGATGAAGAGGTGCGCTATCGCCTACTGGACACCACCCGCCGCCATGCCTTGGAGCAACTGGCCGAAGCCGGGGAACTGGCGGCCAGCCAGGAACGCCACGCCGAGCGCTGCCTGGCGCTCATGGGACAAGCGCAAAGCGATTGGGAAAGCACCCCCAGCCGACTGTGGATCGCCCGCTACGCCGACTATCGCGATGACATCCGCGCGGCGCTCAACCGAGGCTTGGGCCCGCAGGGTTCACACGCCGTAGCGATCCGCCTGACCGCCCGCACCCTGCCTCTCTGGCAGGAGCTGTCGTTGCTCAAGGAACACGGCCTCTACGTCAACAAAGCGCTGCAATTGTTGCGAGCCAGCCCCGCGCCATGCCCACGCTTGACCCTGGCCCTGGAGCTGGCCCACGCCAGTTTCAACTACCACACCGAGGGCGGCACGCCGGCCACCGTGCGGGCCTTTGCCACGGCCCGGCAACTGGCCCGGCAATGCCAGGACCTGGCCGGCGAACTGCGGGCCGTGTCCGGGCAAATGACCGTCGACCTCAGTTGCGGCGACTACCAACAAGCCCTGGCACACAGCCGGGATTTCGACCGGTTGGGCTTGCAGGGCGACCCGACCCTGTCCTTGAGCACCCAACGCCTGCGGGTGCTGGCGTTGCACTTCACCGGCGACCAGGGCGCGGCGCGGCGCGAAGCCGAACAGGTGATCCAGCGCCTGGCCCAGAGCGGTCACCTCAACCGCTTCAGCCTCGGCTTCGGCGTGCAATACGATCAGAGCGTGGCCGCGCTGACGGTTCTGGCGCGCATCCTCTGGCTGCAAGGTTTTGCCGAGAAAGCCCGACGCACCGCCAACCTGGCGCTGCAGATCGCCGTGCAGATCAACCACGGTATTTCGATCTGCTACACCTTGGCGCTGGCCGGTTGCGTGATCGCCCACTACAACGGCGATTACCCCAGCGCCCGGGAAAGGCTCGACCTGTTGAAGCAGCAGGCCAAGAAACATTCGGTGATGCTGTTCCATGACTGGGCTTGCCATTACGACTGCGCATTCAATGGCCAGCCCCTGGCAACACGTCCGGCCGACGGATTGATCCAGGACATCGCCGCCACCCTGCGTAGCGACTTCGTCAGCCCGGCGCAAATCGAACGGGCGCGCAGCGGCGCCGCAGGCTGGTGTTCGGCGGAGATCCTGCGGGCCGATGCCGAGACCTTGCTGGCCCGCAACGAACCGTCTCTTGAAGAAGCAGCCGAAGCGCAACTACTTGCCGCCCTGGACATCGCCCGTCGTCACCAGGCCCTGGCCTGGGAGCTGCGCAGCGCCACGTCCCTGGCCCGTTTGTGGCAGCGCCAAGGGCAGGCGCAAGCTGCGCAGGCGCTGCTCGGCCCCGTCTATCGACGCTTCACCGAAGGTTTCCAGACCCCCGACCTATTGGAAGCCGGCGCGCTGCTCCAGGCGCTGACTTGACGGTTGGGGCCTTGAATGCCGGACTCCCCAAGCGCCTTGCAACACGTAACGCCGATGAAACACAGGCCACTGACCACTGCGCCGCAGTTTGTCCATGGCATAGGCGCGAGTGGTGTGGAGCAGATGGAAGCGCCCCCCTTCGGCAAGCGGCTCGACCATCAGCAGTGACACGCCCACCAGACGCGACAGCAGCGAGGGTAATTGCCCGACGCTCAGTTCAGCGCAACTGATCACGGCCAGCGCCGCCTTGAGCGTAAACGGCCCCTCGAACACCGCCAGACGCTGGAATGCGGTTTTTTCGTCAGCGCTCAAACGCTCGAAACTCGAGTCCAACACCGCCTCCAGGCTGCGGTGCCGGGCTACCGCCGTACGCCGCCCATGGCTCAAGAGTGATAAACCGTGATCCAGTTGCTCCAGGACCCCGGCCACTCCCAAGGCGTCAACCTGGGCCGCTGCCAGTTCCAACGCCAGCGGCAATCCGTCCAGGCGCTGGCAGATCTGCGCAAGCGTCGGCCAGTCGCGACCACCCGGCCTGAAACCCTGCTGCCGGGCGCCAACCCGCTCGATCAGCAACTGCACCGCCGGGCATGCCTCGATCTGGTGCGCAGGTTCCAGGGGCGACGCCACGGCCAGGCCCGGCAGTGACACCACCCTTTCATCCGGCACGTCCAAAGGTGCGCGACTGCTGAGCAGCAGAGACACCCCGGGTGCCGCCGCAGCCACTGCCTGGACCAGTTCCCGACAAGCATCGAGCACGTGCTCACAACCGTCGAGCACCAGCAACATCCGACAGGGTTCGAGGCAGCGGGCCAAAGCACCCTGCTCCACGCCTAGCACACCGGCCACTTGCGCCACCACTTCCGAGGAGTCGGTGACGGCCGCCAGGTCAACGAACCAGGCACCGTCCTCAAAGTGTTCGAGCAGCAACTCCGCCCCCCGCAATACCACAGTGGTCTTGCCGACCCCGCCGGGGCCGGTCACGGTGGTCACAGCTTGACGGGGTACTTGCGCCAATAACCGCCCCAGGACTTTGTCGCGACCCACCACCGGACTCAAGCGCATGGGCAGGTTGTGCCGCTCGGTTGGGTGACTGAAAGGCGAGCCAACGCGCTCTTGCACCGCCAGGGGCACCGCAAGGCAATAGCCTTGTCGAGGATGATTGAGGATATAGCGAGCGCCATCGCGCCCGTCACCGAAGGCCCGGCGCAGCGCCGCGATGTGCACCCGCAGGTTGATGGCCTCCACGACGCTGTCAGGCCAGACGTGGGCGATGAGTGTTTGCTTGCTGACGTAGTGGCCGGCGTGTTCCACCAGCACCTGCAGGACATCCAAGGCGCGGCCGCCCAGCGCCAGGGGCTGGCCGTCACGGGTGACCAGCCGCTGCTGCCGGTAGAAGGCAAACGGACCGAAGCCCACCGCCGGCTCGCTATCAGGTTTGACGAAACTGTTCATGGGCGATCCAGCGCCGGATAACCGGTCTGGGCGTCAGCGTGCGGATCACCGAACACGTCTGCCCTGGCTCCTGCGCATCCTTTCCAAAGGGTTCGCCGTTATCTTGGCAGGCACAGGCCTCAGGACAATGCTGGCACAGGGAGCGTCACGGACATCACGGTGCCCTGGACGGACATCGATGGCTCAACTGAACTGCTGGCGATACTGCACCGGGGTCAGGCCGAGTTTTTCACTGAACAAAAAGCGCATGTGCCGCACACTGCCGAAGCCACTGCGAAACGCCACGGTCTTGAGCGGCAGGTCGGTGGTTTCCAGCAACTGACGCGCCCGGTCGATGCGCGCACCTTGGAGGAACTCCATGGGCGTCATCTTCACTTCACGGGCAAAGACCCGGGCGAAATGCCGCGAGCTCATGGCGGCCAACGCGGCCATGCGCTCGATGGTGAAGGGTTCTTCCAGATGTTCCATCACATGATTCTGCACGCGGGTAATGGCCGACTCCTGTGTCGCCACCGCCGCCACCGAGGGGCTGAATTGCGCCTGTCCGCCCTGGCGTTTCATCACCACCAGCAACACCTTCGCCACGTCCAACGCGACCTTGCGACCGTGGTCCTGAGCGACGATGGACAAGGCCATGTCGATCCCGGCGGTGACGCCGCCGGAGGTGATCAGGCGCCGGTCCTGCAGGAAGATCTTGTCGGTTTCCACCAGGGCCTTGGGGAAACGTTGTATCAGGCGTTCGGTGTAATGCCAGTGGGTGGTGACGCGATAACCGTCGAGCAAGCCCGCCTCACCGAGCACAAAAGCCCCGGTGCAGATGGAGCCGTAGCGCGTAGCCCGTTGCGCCGCGGCCCGCAGCCAAGTGTGCAGCCCCGGATGCTGGTCGTTATAGGCCCCCGGCCCGCCCGGTACCAACAACACGTCATAAGCCGCCCATGCCTGGTCGATATGGATATCGGCCTGCACCGTCACGCCGTTGGAGGCTCGTAACGCCCCGCGCTCGGTGCCCAGGGTCAGCAGTTGATAACGCTGATCCGCTGCGAGGTAACGATTGGCGATGGAAAACACCTCCAGAGGCCCGGCCATGTCGAGCAGCAAAAAATCCGGGTACAGCACCATTGCAACGGTTTTCATCGGGGATACGCCAAAAAATCCAGAACGTGTAGATGTCCCATGTGGGAGATTCTATGTTGCAGGCTCGCTCCCACAGGTTATAGAGCCTCAAAGCCTCAGCATTATGTCGAAGCGAAGCTTCAGCCGGTAGGCATTATCGATTGCCCACCCAAAGCGGACAGTCTTTCATTTTTAACCTACTTATTGAACATCTGGATAACCATTAACCTTCTTCTGAACCCGGCGAACGGCCCAGTCGTCGCCCACAGACATCAGGAGAATTGATCATGCTGACCCTTCGCAAAGCTTCGGATCGCGGCATTGCCCGTCACGGCTGGCTGACCTCGTTCCACACCTTCTCGTTCGCCAGCTACCGTGACCTCAACGAACAGGGCTTCTCCGACCTGCTGGTCATCAACGATGACCGGGTCGCCGCCGCCAAGGGTTTCGGTCAACATCCCCACCGGGACATGGAAATCTTTTCCTATGTGCTCGAAGGGGCGCTGGAGCACAAGGACACCCTGGGCACAGGCTCGGTCATTCGCCCGGGTGACGTGCAATTGATGAGCGCCGGCAGCGGCGTGGCCCACAGCGAGTTCAACCATAGCGCGGACGAACGGGTGCACTTCCTGCAGATCTGGATCGTGCCCAACGTCAGCGGTGCCACGCCACGCTACCAACAGGAGCATTTCAGCAGCGAGCAGAAACGCGGTCGCCTGCAATTGATCATCTCCCCCGACGGTGCCGACGGCTCGCTCCTGGTGCGCCAGGATGCGCGGGTCTACGCCGGGTTGTTCGATGGCGAGCAAAGCGCCACCCTGACCCTGGTGCCGGATCGCTATGCCTACGTGCACGTGGCACGAGGCGCTGTCGAGCTCAACGGCATACCGTTACTGGAAGGTGATGGCGTGCGGGTGCGCGAGGAGCAGGTCCTGACCTTCAGTAACGGCCAGGATGCCGAGGTGCTGGTGTTCGATCTGCGGCCACAGGAACTGCCACAGATGCCATGAAGCCACCGAGAACCATTGTGGGAGCGAGCATGCGCCCACAATGTTTATCTCCCGCAATAAGTGAAAAAAACTCGAAAGTCCTGAATCCATGATCAATGACGTATTTCAGGCGAAAAACATCTAAAAAAAGTCGGGCAACTTGAAAAATCCAGGCTTTGCTAATGGAGAGCCGCGCATTGGGAGAAGGCCACTGGAGCGCCTCAAATGCGTTCGTCTGTTGCCACAAGCTTGGTCGATCTATAAAGTTCCCGGAAGAACCTCGACTCCGACCAATGGTCGTTGGATGCTATCCTGCGCGAATTGACCCAATGCGTGCGCCAAGGCAAAATGATTCCACTTTGCCATTGATTCTCCTGACTTGCTTATTCACGGAAGAAAGCATGAAAACCGCTATGTCCCTCGCTTTACTCTCCATTGCGTGCAGTGCAACTGCGGACGTCCAGAACATCACTTACCTCTACGATGATTCGGATGCCGTGTACTCCATCGTTTCGTTTGTCGACAGTGGTTCAGCCATCCAGGCCACCGTACAAAGATCGGGCGCTTACTTCACCAACTACACAAAGTTCGAACTCGACTGTGCCACCCGCAATGTTCGGCACATGGGGATGTACAACAGCCTTTCAGGGGTGGAAAAAGCTCAGTTCGACCAGATGGAAGGACGAATCGTCGACGGCTCGATAGCCGACGAAGTTGGAAAAGTGCTCTGCAAGGACACAACAACCATGACCGCTTCGCAAGCAGCGAAGCAAACTGAAGACCTGCCCACCGAAACACAAGCAGGCGATAACACCTGATTTATCTCCGTAGCGCGGGAGCTGTGCAGGAGCGCCTGCTCCCACACAGCTCTGGCGCTACAGCGCGGCAACGCCCTTTCCCCACGCTAAAAACTCATCTCTGATCTGCCAGCGTCTTCATCGCACGGTTTGTTTGCGCTCCGATTTCGAGCGGTAGCTACCCGGTGGCACACCAAAAAAATCCCGGAAACGACGCTGGAAGTGCGGGGAGCTGACGAAGCCTGTCGCCACGGCGATTTCGGTCACGGATCGATTGGTTTGCTGGATGAGCTGGCGGGCACGCGTCAAGCGCAGTTCCAGGTAATAGCGTGTGGGGGTCGCACCGAGAAAACTGCAGAACCGTCGCTCCAACTGCCGCTTGGAAATCTTGACGCACGCTGCCAGCTCATCGATGGTCAACGGCTCTTCTACGTTTTGCCACATCAGTTCCAACGCCAACTTGAGGCTTTCCGGCAGCGTCGGGTCGGTCTCGACGAAAACCGGAGGCAAGTCCGTCGCATCATCGCCTGACTCATCACAGCGAAGAATTTCCTCGATGGCGCCCACCAGCGCCGCCCCGCCCGTCTGGCGAATCAACTGGAGCATCATGCGCAGCGAACTGTTGGCGCCCGCGCAACTGACCCGCTCCCGATCAACGACATAGGCCCGGCTGGATACCTTCACATGGGGAAACACCTCCACCATCATGGCACGGCTTTCCGGATGAACAGCGCATTCGAAACCGTCCAGCAGATTGGCATCGGCCACGAAGAAGGCACCGTTCCACAACCCGCCCAGGATCGCCCCGGACGCCGCATGGGCGCGCAGCTTGCGGCGCAGCAAGGGATGACCTTGCAACTTCACGCGAAAGCCCCCGGCGACGATCAGCACGTCCTGGTTTTCCGGCATCTGCGCCAGTTCGATGTCGGTCGAGATGACAATGCCCAGGTCGCTCGTCACTTGCCCTCCTGAAACCCCCACCGTCAGCACCTCGTAGAGGGGCATGTCGTTCATCAGATTGGCGGTCACCAGCGCGTCCACCGCACCGGTGAAGGACATCATCGAGAAATTGTCCATCAATATAAACGCGACGCGGATCGGCGTCTGGCTGGCTGACGCTGATCCGAGCGGTCGATAAGCCATGTTCTTGTTTTTGAGTACGCTCTCGAATGCGCTTGGCATAGGGCCTCGTGAATACATTAAAGACGATGAGGATGTGCTGCACGTGGGCGCCTTGAGCCGCAGGGCGAAGGCGCAGAGCAGACCACGCTATCTTCCAGGCAAGTCAAGCCGGCTGCAATCGCGCCTGCGCCCCCTACTGATCGGCCCGCGCCAAAAGGGAACGCCTCAAGTGCCTATGACTTTGGTCGATACACTGGCAGTAGGCATGGGCGCTTTTCCCTTTAAGAGACTCGCAACGCCAAACACTGCTGTTTCCGCCGCTCCAACACTTAAAATATTCCGCGGGAGAAGTCATGAATATCAAACAAAAGCTGACATGGGCGTTCGCGACCATCGCCTGCCTCCCGGTTATCCTGGTGGCGGTGCTTGTCGTAATGAACCTGCGCGACGCCGCGAAGGCCAACTTCCTGGACAGCAGCGGCCGTGAAATCCGCCAGATCGACAACGGCATGAAGCAGTTTTTCGATGGGATCAGCCAGAACGTCGAATTCATCGCCAAGGATCCACGGATCGTCGCCGCCAAGGACTTGAAAAACTACTCGGGTGCCGACGCCGCACAAATCCCTCTCCCTGAGAACAATAAACAGCTTTTGGAGATCTTCGACAGATTCGCCAAGAGCCACCCGACCACCGCCTATCTTTCCCTGGGCCTGGCCGACGGTGGTTATGCCAGTTGGCCTGACGACCCCAAGATATCCAACTACGACCCACGGGTGCGTCCATGGTACAAGGCCGCCGTCGCCGCGCCGGGCACTACTGTACGGACAGATGCCTATTATTGGGCGCCGGATGATGTGTCCTTGATCGGCATCGTGCACACGGTTTCAGACGCCGCCGGCAAACTGGTGGGCGTGGTTGGCCTGGACGTATCGCTCAAGCAACTGACCGAACTGGTCAAGAACATCAAGCTGGGCGAAAGCGGCTACCTGATGCTGGTCGAAGCCAACGGCAACGTCCTGGTGGACGCCGCCGATGCCAAGCACAACTTCAAGCCGCTGGCCGACCTGGGCCCCAACTATGCCGAGCTGGCAAAAAGCAGCGATGGCGTGACCCAGATCGAGATCGACGGTGTGCCCTACATGGCCAACGTGGTCAGTTCCAAAGGGTTGGGCTGGCGCTTCATCGGCCTGATCAAACGCGATGAGGTGATGGCCAAGGCTTCGAGCCTGACTTGGCTGATCGCCGCCATTGCTGCCGCGCTGGCTGCGGTGTTCGCTTTGGTCGGCGCCAGTTTCGCCAGTGTGATCGTGCGGCCGATTCGCGGTGTTGCCAACGGCCTGCAGGAAATCGCCGAAGGTGAAGGCGACCTCACCCGCAAACTCATCGTGCAAGGCAAGGACGAAACAGCCACCCTGGCGGGCTGGTTCAACCAGTTCCTGGGCATGATCGCGCAACTGATGCAGCGTATCGGCAGCGCCTCCTCCGACCTGCAAACTGCCGCAGCCGATACCAGCCACGTGGCCCAGAACATGAACGACGCAGCCGGGCGCCAGCGCCAGGCCGTGGAGCTGGTGAGCACCGCGTTCAACGAAATGGTCGCCACCGCCAACGAAGTGGCCCGTTCTTGCAGCCAGGCCGCCTCCAGTGCGGACGAAGGTTATCGCGATGTACACAATGGTCAGCATCACATCGGCGAAGCCACGGGCAGCGTGCTGAAACTGAGCGAAGACCTGCAACAATCGACCCAGACCATGCAGGCGCTGGAACAGGACAGCAAGAACATCAACACCATCCTCGACACCATTCGCTCGATCGCCGAACAGACCAACCTGCTGGCTCTGAACGCCGCCATCGAAGCGGCACGGGCCGGCGATCAAGGTCGCGGGTTCGCCGTGGTAGCCGATGAGGTCCGGGCGTTGGCACGGCGTACCGCCGACTCCACCGGTGAGATCGACAGCCTGCTGGGCAACCTCGCACGGCGCACCCAGGAAGTCACCCAACAGATGCAAAGCAGCCTGCAGGTGTCGCACACCAGCGTCGAGCGCATCCAGCAGGCCCGTGACAGCTTCGACAAGATCCGCAACTCGGTGGACTCGATTCGCGACCAGAACACCCAGATCGCCACAGCAGCAGAGGAACAACACCAGGTGGCCGAAGACATCAACCGGCACATCGCGCAGATCCATGCCGATGCGCAGTTGGTCGAGGAATTCGCCCACTCGGCGCAGACCGGCTCGGGGCGCTTGACCGATATTTCCGGGCAGCTCAAGGGCTTGGTGGGGCGCTTCAAGTTCTAGGCGCTAGTGCCTGGGAGAGCCAAGGATGGCTCTGATCTGATGACGACTGGGCGGTAGGGAAAGTCGCCGCACCTAACCTTTCGCCTTGACCGCATAAAGGCCACCGATGAGCGCCAATGTCGCCTTTGCGGTCCGAATGCCGGATAACGCTGATACACAAGTGTTCCAATTTTCCTTGGGGCAGACGTTCTAAGCGGGTGGGTCAGTCGTAAACCGGGGGGCGCCTCATCGCCCAGATCCGCAATAAACGCAGCTCACCCATACATCTAAAAAACGGACAATATCGGCCGATACCCAGGATAAGCCCCCGCGGCCGGGGCGCAGGATAGAACGGTGGGTCAGTCATGACAGAGATTTATTTGCTGATAGCGCACGGCACGGATCAGGGCGAAGCTTACGTTCTGGGCTGGTTCGATGACCGGAGCAAAGCCCGGGAAGTGGCCGAACAGAAAGAATGGGAAGCGTACCGCGCCAGCCTGAAGGAGAAACATCCATGGTCCAGCCACAAACCGCTGGCGCCGGATCAGACGGACTATCGCCGTTACTGGATCAAGACCATTTCCAAATTCGAGCATGTGCCGGTGCCAAGGTCCTTTGCGGTCCATTGATCATCGCGACTGAATATTCAACGAAACGCGCGTTATCGGTAGCGGTCTAGACGATTAAGCCCATCCGATGAGAGCGTTTTTATGTTGAAATTCCTTGGCGGTACCGTAGGTATCATTTTCCTGATTGGCCTGATCGTGGTAATTGCGCTGTTCAAGTTAGTTTTTTGAGCGTGGCGGCGGCCAGTGGCTTGGTTCTGGAGCTGGCGAAGCCTGCGATCTTTTGATCTTTCGGTTGGCCCCCAAGTGTCTGGGGAACGATCGCAGCCTCGTTGCACTCGTCAGCGCCTACATGGCTGCTACAGGCTCAGCGGCTCTGGAGGTTCGCGGACCTCATCCTCACCGTACTTTGGCCCATAGGCATTCAAAGTAGTCGCTATTGACTGGAACAGTGGGAGCCGACTCCACCCCAGCCAATACCAGACCGCGCAGGTGCTGTCGATTCTGATCCTTGTCAATGAGCTCTCGCACATATTCGCTACGGGTGCTGTAGCCTCGCAGGCTAACCTGAACATCCACGAAGGATTTGAGAGCGTCCGTCAGAGAGATGTTCAGGGTACTCATGACTTCGTCTGCTTTTGGAAAAACTTGCCGAAGTTTACACTCTTGGCCCGACCTCTCCAGTGTCGAGCTCGCGGAAAAACTGTAGTCCTTGGCTAGCAATGACAAACGTTCAGGTCTCAACACTATGACAGACATAGAGACGGCTATTGCTGACTGGGAGCCGCTGCAGCTTGAATGGCATCAAGGTTTCGCCTTCGTCGACGGTGTGCTGCTGGGCGACGGGCAAGTACCTGATGTGTACATCATGCTCAACCCCAAAGGTGCATACCCCGGCGCGATAGCACAATCTGCCAGCGCGGGGCATTATCCGCCCTCGCCCTTGTTTGCCGGTCAGCCGGTTTGGCGACATCGACGCAACCCCTGGGTCTTGCGCGACACGCTGCGCGACTACTACCTGCTTCCATCCTACCGGGAGCGCCACGGCTACCACGCGCTTCAGGCCCTGCCGTTTCGCTTCGACAACGGCCTGGAAAGCCTTGGCTACCAGTATTGGCGTGACGCAACCGGCGCCTATTGGTTCGGCGACTACGCGATCACCCAAATCCCCGAGGCACGGCACGACAGCCTGGCCCTGCTGGCAGCGTCGCCGGCCTCGGTGACTTCAGCGTCTGCCCTGTTCAGCGATGGTGTGCATCTCTTTCTGCAAGGGCTATTTATCGCCAATGCCACAGCGCGGGTGCGGTATTGCAACCACCCTTTCTATCGAGTGATCGACGGTCAGGTCTACAAGGGCTTCAAGCCCCTGCACCAGAAGGACGGCATGCCGCTGACGATCGCAAACCCGGACGACTTCCAGATGCTCGCCCGTCGCTGGGGCACCGATGGGCAGTCGATCATCGTGCAAGCGCAGCAAGGCTCGAGCATTTCCTATGAATACTTCTACCGCATCGACAATGCCGACCTGGCGAGCTTCACCGTACTTAACGAACGCTACGCCAAAGACCGACACCGCGCCTATTACCTGACTGGCAAGAGCATTCGCTACGTTGGCGATTTCCACCTGCTCAAATGCTCGCAGCCAGTGTTTGATGAGTGCGGCCGCGTGGTCAGCACCGGCGAACACGAGGATGACTATTTTGCCGTGGACGACACCTTCGTCTACGCCGCCGGAACCCGTTTGCGTGACGCCCATGGTCCGAGTTTTCGCCACTTGGGGTTCGACTATTACCGTGATCATCAGCACGTCTACAGGCGCCAGAAACGCCTCGATGTCGACGTAGAAAGCTTCGTAGTGACCCAGCTCTATCGCAATGACCAGCATTACTCACCCGCGCTGGTCGGTGACAAGCACGGCCCGCTGGGCTCTGGCGGCATCATCGATACGGCCATGCAAGAGGCATGGGCGCCTTACTTCGAGGCCCATCCGCAGTTGAAGGACTATTGGTGGCACCGCCTGCAGGCCCTGTCTGAAGAATCGCAAACGCCTGCAGAAACACTGCCCTTACGTGCCATCGGTCTCGGTTTCGAGCTGGGCCGCCAGGTGTATTTCCATGGACGTGTGATCAATGGACTGGACGCGGCGAGTTTCAAACTGCTGGACACGCACCTGTGCGGCGATGCCCAGGGCTTGTATCTGATCCCGTTTCATAACGCCGAAACCGAGGTACCTGAGCGGTTTTCCCAGGAGCCCGCGGAGCATTTCCGCTCACTGGGTGCCCCCTACCTGACTGACGGTAAGACCGTGTTCTGTCACCGAATTTTTTACCACCGCCCGGAACCGATTCGTAAGGCGCAAGCGGCCACGTTCGAGTCCTGTGGTCATGGTTGGGCCAAGGATCGGGATGCGGTGTATTACTACGGCGAGGCGAAAAAACGGCTACATCCCGCGGATACCCGCATTCTCGGCAGCTATGCCATCAGCCCTACCCTGATTCTCTCGGAAGGCAAACCACTGGATGTGGCATTCGACCCTGATGAAGTCCGCGTGCCGCATCCCGACTTCCTGCAACTGGGCACGCGTAAATTGTTCTGCCACCGACGACCGCTGAGCGCCAAACGGATCGACCTGGCAACCCTCCGATTCCTGAATGACCGCTACGCCCGTGACCAACATCGAATCTATCACTACGACGGTTATGCAACCTTGACCGAAGTCGACGAAGCGCATTATCGGGAATCGCTCGGCCAGCCGGTGGCGAACGCCTAGAACTGCGTCACGACCGTCACCCCTGCCGTGTCAAACCGGTCCATGTTCATGAGCGCATCAATCGATTGTTCGAGGCTGATGGTCTTGCCGACCAGTTTTTCAGGCGCCAGCTTGCCGGACGTGATCATCTCCATCATCGCGCCGTAACGGTGAGCCTGCATGCCATGGCTGCCACAGATCTCAAGCTCGTAGGCAATGACCTTGCTCATTGGGATTGCCGGCGTGCTGTGGTCCGCCAGCATCAAACCGACCTGGATATGCCTGCCACGCCGTCTCAAATTATTGATGGAGTTGAAGCACGTCGTTGGATGACCCAGGGCATCCAGCGAAACGTGAGCGCCACCCTTCGTAATCTCGAGCACCGCCTCGGTGACATCCGCCACCCGGCTTGCGTTGACCGTCGCGACGGCGCCGAGCGACTGGGCAAGCTTGAGCTTATCGTCGGAGATATCGATGGCGATAACATTCGCCCCAATAGCGTGGGCGATCATCACCGCAGACAACCCCACACCGCCACAGCCATGAACCGCCACCCACTGGCCCGCCGTGACCTTGCCTTGATCGACAACAGCGCGGAACGACGTAACGAAACGACAACCCAAGCTCGCCGCCGTGGCGAAGTCCATGTTTTCCGGTAGCGCGACCAGGTTCAAATCCGCCTTGTGAATCCCCACATACTCGGCGAAAGACCCCCAATGGGTGAAGCCCGGCTGAAACTGGCTGTGGCACACCTGCTGGTTGCCGCTATTGCATTCCGGGCAAGCCCCACAGCCACCGACAAAGGGAACGGTAATGCGATCGCCAACCTTCCACCGGGTGACATCCGTCCCCACCTCCGCCACGATCCCTGCCAATTCGTGACCGGGCACATGGGGCAACTGAATGTCAGGATCATGACCTTTCCAGCCATGCCAGTCGCTTCGGCATACCCCCGTGCCAAGGACCTGAACAACCACACCGTGACGTTCAGGGGTCGGGTCCTCGACGGTCATCAAACGGGGGGGTTGGGAAAAGGCTTCGTAAACTACGGCTTTCATGAAAATCCCTCTACTGTGCAAAAGCGCTATGCCTGAATCCGGGTTCGCGGACAGGCCAAACCGCAAACAAAAGCCAGCAGTAGCCACAGGCCCCACGACACGTACCAATCTCTGTCGCTTAGAGGTTGCAGCTGTACTGATATTCGAAGGGGAAGAATACGGTATCGACCACCAATGAAAAGGGTGCGTCGATAAGCAAAAAAGGGATCAGTTTTCCTTTGGATGTGCCCACCAGCCACCAGTCAAACCGCAGGCCGATGTAGGGACATCGGTGTTTGTCGTAATCCATCCGCATCGCGGTGGCCATGCAGCCGCTCAAGCTGGCGATCAGGATCAGCAGAATCACTTTTTGTAGCACGTAATGTCCTTATTGCTTCTTCGCGAAGAGGCTGCATAGACGCTTTCGCTAAAAGCGAGTCACCCTTCATGCCAGTGCGTAGAAGACTGCCCTTCCACGTCACCAACGTAGCCACCGCAACCTGGTGGGGGCGCTTACGCTCCACACTCCATGCCGGGTGCGCAGAGCGTGGACTTGAAGAAGATGCACAATGTATAAATCGGTTTTTTTACAACCACGGATGGGATCAACAAACGATGCACAAACAACTTTCAATGGCTGCAATGTCACTGACTTTTTACTGTACCTCTGCAGCAGCCCACTCCTATTCGGAGCTCAACACCCCCGACAAATCGGGTTTCATGTGGGGGAAGGTCTATCAGCATACAAAAACGGCGTGCGGCACCTTGCCCGAAGATCTCGAAGACGACTATGCGAAAGCGATCCGACTCCTTTCCCAGGCCAGTCCCGAGTTTGGCCCAACCTATCAAGATGGCCTGAAACCCAGCGCAAAGAAGGATCCTTTGAGGTCAGTCGAGGAACTGGAGGATCTATGCGTAAAAGGTCAGGTAGGCCTTAGAACCCAGGTGAAGCTCGCACGATACTGGTTTTCTGCACAATGGTAGGCGGGCGGGCAGACCGTCGGCATTGATTCAGAGCGCTGCACTATCCTGCTATCGACGTCCAAGCTTGCACCGAGCGACATCCCTCCCCACCTCCGTCACGGTCCCAGCCAATTCGTGACCGGGTACATGCGGCAGCTGAATATCAGGATCATGACCTTTCCAGCCATGCCAGTCGCTTCGGCATACGCCCGTGCCAAGGACCTGAACAACCGCACCACATGGCCCTATGCCACTTATTTCTGCGCCCACGCTTTCAATCGGCCGGGGTATTCACTACATTGGGGGTAACTCTGCTCTGTCGACACGGACTGTCATGACTACCCTATCCCCGATCAGCTCCGCCATTCCCATCCAGACTCGCTCTGGCGTCGCGCCATCACCCACAACAGTGATAGAGCGTGCTGATGTCCTCCCGGCTCGACCATCGGCCACTGTCAGCCTGGGCAACCCCGTGGCCGATGTCGAATCACAGACCTATTCCCGACTCGGGCAACTGCCCGGCCAGGAGATTGTTCGTGTCTGGGAAAAGACCAGTCAGGATGCCGTCACTCGCGTCATGGGGACCAACCCCAGATCGCTGTCGATAGCCAACCGTTTCCACGGCCTGGGCGCAGCCTTGGTGGAGCAGTTCGCCAAGAGTGGTTCGAACATTTCCCAGTCAGTGCTCCATACCACCACGGACAGGGCTCACAACACCGCCGAGATAAAATCCGAACAGGCACTGCTGCACAATAGAGCCGACAACCTGATCACCCTGAGCATCAAGACCGCCAGTGGCAAGACAGTTACCTTCAGCCTGACCAGCCAGGACGATGGACTTGGCGTTCAGGCTACGGTGGACGGGGGCCCGCTGAGCGAGGACGAACTCAAGGCCATTGGTGTTCTTGGCAGTGCCTTCCAGGCCGCTGTCGACGGGTTGACCGCCGAGCCTCCCAAGCTCGACCTGGGCAAGCTGACGCAGTTCGACTCCAGCGTATTGGCCACCATTGATCTGAACGCCAAGCTGAAGGGCGTGGACGGTGAGGACCTGATCCTTGCCTACCGCGCCGACAGCCAGAGCCGCACCACGCAAATGAGTGGTCCGGATGGCGAATTGAAGCTGAGCGTGGATCTGAAGAACAGCGCAATCCTGGGCGATGCCAAGCAACAGGCCAACGCACTGAACAGCTACCTCGCCCAGTTTGAGCGAGTGCAGGAGCGTGGCAGCGCCAAGGCTGCCCTGATGGAGATGTTCAAGGACGCCTTCAGCGCCATGAACAGCCACTATCCTCAGGGCGTTACCCCGTCACAGCCACTGACCCGTAACGCGACGGACAAAGGCCTGCTGACTGGGCTGGCAGACTTCGAGGCGTCCATCAAACAAACCCACAACGCGTCCAACCCGATGCGCCCGTCCGAAGTCGATAGCTTTGCCTATAACCTGTCGCAAAAAACTGTCGTTGCAGGTTCCATAATGAGCAATCGCAGCGTCGATCAAGTCCAGCAATCGAGTTTATCGGCCAGTTATCACAAGAGCCTGAAGGGCGGGAAAGCACCCGTGATAGGCAAAACGACCGACTCGCAGAACTATCTCTACGTACAAGTGCATGACGAGGCCCGCAGTTCGGCCAGCCTCGCCTACAAGGACGGCCGACTGAGCAAAGCCGCCGTCACGCAAAGCGCCAGCCAGGACACACGGACACAGCAGTACGTCATGGGCAAAATGATTGAAGAGACGGTGGTGCCGAAACAAGCTTCAGCCAGCCGCAGTCACTTGGTATTGCTGGAGTACGCCGCCAAGCAAAGCAAAAAGTCCCAGGATGCGCAGGATCAATCCCTATTGAAGGAAGCCCTAGCGACCCTGCACAACTCGGTGCTGCTGCAGGAAAACCCTTCGGCACTGGTGCGTTGAAAGCAAAAGACAGTCGACTCTGCCTGCAGGATGAAAGTGGATACCGACGGTTTTCCTGGCGATGATTGGCTTTGCGCTGGGCCGCACCGTGCAGTGGTCTAACGAATTACGTAAAGTTTTTCTGCATGCAACTGATCTACGTCAAGCCCGTTCGGCCCACAGCAAATACCTTGGAACCTGGCTTTTAATGGTCATGTCCCAGGGTTTGCCATGGACCTTTTGCTTGAGTTAATCAACGGTGGAGCTGGCAGTCTGGCTTCCTACTTGGCGGCCCACGTCCTACTTTGTCTATTGCCAGCGTTTTTCATTGCCGGGGCCATGGCAGCACTTATTCCTAAAGCCAGCATCACTCACTGGCTGGGACGGCATGCACCTGTCTATGTTTCCTACCCAGCGGCGGCATTGGCCGGGGCACTCATTGCCGTCTGCTCATGCACCATTGTTCCTTTGTTCGCGGGCGTTTACCGCAAAGGCGCGGGTATCGGCCCGGCGATCACCTTTCTATTTTTTGCCCCGGCAGGAAATATCATGGCCCTCACCTATACCGGCAACATTCTGGGAGCGGAGTTTGCAATTGCCCGTTTGATTCTCTGCCTGATCTTCGGCATCGGTATTGGCTTGATAATGGCGACTCTGTTCTGGAAAGACGACCTGACCCACGATGCACAGGCAGATGCCCTGTTCGCAGAGAAAGCCAGCATTTGCGGGCCTGCCCTGGGCATCCTCCTATCTCTGGTGGCCCTGCTGATCGTGGGTACCTTGAGACTGTGGCCCCTGACCGCAGACCTGATCAGTATCAAAGTCCCGCTTTTCTGGGCCCAAGCGTGGCAGGACACCCTGTTTGACTGGGTTCCATATGACGCCAGCAAAGGAGAAGAAGGCGTGAGCTTGCAAGGGTCTGTACTCATCGCCCTGCTCCTGCTGATTGCCGCCACGGCCAAGCGTGGTCTGGATAACATCACCGAAGGTGCCAATAACTGGACATGGGTTGCACTGGGCCTGACCGCCAGTACTTTGCTGATCGCCTCGATGCGCCTGACGCCAGAACCTGGCACATTGGTTTTCATCTTCACGGGTCGAGTATTCGGTGTCGCACTGGCCCTATTGTCTGTTTGGTACTTTGCCCGAAAACTGCCAGCCGAAGACTGGCAAGGCTGGCTCTGGGAAGCCTGGCGCTTCGTCAAGCAGATATTCATGGTGCTGGTGGTGGGTGTATTCATCGTCGGCATGGTTCGCCAGGTTATTCAACCCGAGTGGATTGAAAGCGTTGCAGGCAGCAACTCAGTGACCGCCAATGCCATAGCAGTAGGGTTCGGCGTGTTCATGTACTTCCCAACCTTGGTAGAGGTACCCGTCGCCCGCATGTTCCTCGATCTTGGTATGCATCCTGGCCCGCTCCTGGCCTATCTGATGGCAGACCCTGAACTTAGCTTACAGAGCATGCTCATGGTGGTGGCTGTGATTGGTCGCAGGAAGACCGCCGCCTACGTTGGGTTAGTCGCTTCGTTCAGCATCGTGGCAGGCCTGCTCTATGGTGCCTGGGTCGATGGCACCGGCTGGCTGACCCTGGGTGCAGGCGTGGCGGCCTTGCTGGCGATGACCGCTGCGATTTTCCAGTTGATCCGTTTTCAGCGTAAACAAACAGCAAGCTGACTTTCACAACCAGGAGCTTCCAATGCTGAACATCAAAATCCTCGGTTCAGGATGCGCCAACTGCAAGAAACTGGAGGCCGCAGCCCGTCAAGCCGCGCAGAATCTAAATATCCAGGCCGAATTCGAAAAGATCACCGACATGGGCAAGATGATGACTTATGACATCCTCTCCACGCCGGCTCTGGTGATCAACGAGAAGGTTGTAAGCAGCGGGAAAGTTCCGACGGTTGCGGATATTCAGGGCTGGATTTCGACGGCGGGCCCTGCCAATTCCTCCACGTGCACGTAGCCCGATGAGGTTCATGCCCTCCTGCCTAGTGGCTTCATATCGCCTCGGCATGCCTGGGTAAAGCGATGGAAATCAAGGCGGCCAGCAACACGAATGCGCTTGATATCCAAAGGCATGCGCCCAATCCAAACACCTGGTAAATCCAGCCAGAGAGCACGGTGCCGATCAAGCGCCCCGTGGCGTTCGACATGTAGTAAAACCCCACATCCAACGACACGCCGTCTTCCTTGGCGTAGGACACGATCAGGTAGCTGTGCAGCGACGAGTTCACGGCGAACAACGCCCCAAAAACCATCAATCCACCCAACAGCACGACCTGTTGCGACAGCCCGGTGTTCAGCCCCAGCGCAATGGCCGCGGGCAGACCCGCCAGTGCAAGTGCCCACAGAAACGCCGCTCGACCGTCCGGCACGTGACCTCGTTTCTTTCCAGTGATGTTGGGCGCGAAGGACTGGACGATGCCGTAGCCGATCACCCAGGCCGCCAGGAAGCCGCCAACCTTCCAGAAATCCCAGCCGAACACGCTGCTCAGGTACACCGGCAAAGCCACCACGAACCAGACATCGCGGGCACCGAACAGGAACATCCGCGCCGCCGAAAGGATGTTGATCGCCCGGCTCTTGGACAGGATGTCACGAAACTTGGGCTTGGCTTTGGCCTTGCCCAGGTCCTTCTTCAACAGGATCAAGCTACTGATCCAAATCAGCGCCAGGCCACCCGCCATGGCAAGCAACGCGCCTTTGAAACCGACCCATGCCAGCAAAGCTCCGCCGAGAAAGAAGCCGACACCCTTGAGCGCATTCTTTGAGCCAGTGAGGATCGCCACCCATTTGTAAAGCTTGCCCTGCTGCCCATCGGGGACCAGAAGTTTGATGGAGCTTTTGGCGCTCATCTTGTTCAGGTCTTTGGCAATCCCCGACAGCGCCTGAGCCCCCATCACCCAAGGGATGGTCAGCCAAGCGACCGGCACTGTCAGCATCAACAGCGCCGCCACCTGGAGGCCCAGACCGATGTTCATGGTCCGGTTAAGTCCCAGCCGGGCACCGAGGTAACCACCCACCAGGTTGGTGATCACGCCAAAGAGCTCGTAGAACAAAAACAACGCCGCGATTTGCAGCGGGCTGTAGCCCAACGCGTGAAAGTGCAGCACCACCAGCATGCGCAAAGCGCCGTCGGTGAGGGTGAAGGCCCAGTAGTTACCCGTCACGAGCAGGTACTGCCGCACGGACGGCGCGAGGGCTGACAACGCTTTCATGGCCGCTCCTCAGACTGCCAGACCGACCATTTTGGCCAGTTCGACCGTGCGGTTGGCATAGCCCCACTCGTTGTCATACCAGGCGTAAAGCTTGACCTGGGTGCCGTTGATGACCATGGTCGACAGCGCATCGATGATCGATGAACGCGGGTCGGTACGGTAGTCGATGGACACCAGCGGACGCGTCTCGAAACCAAGGATGTCTTTGAGCTCATTCTCGGCAGCATCCTTGAGGAACTGATTGACCTCGTCGACGGTAGTGGCCCGTTCGACCTCAAAGACACAATCAGTCAGCGACGCATTGGCCAGCGGCACACGTACGGCGTGACCATTCAGGCGCCCACGCAACTCCGGGAAGATTTCGGCAATGGCGGTGGCCGAACCGGTACTGGTTGGAATCAGGCTCATGCCACAGGCCCGCGCACGGCGCAGGTCCTTGTGTGGCTGATCGAGAATGCTCTGGGTGTTGGTCAGGTCGTGAATGGTGGTGATCGACCCGTGGCGAATGCCCAGCTTTTCGTGGATGACTTTAACGACAGGGGCCAGGCAATTGGTGGTGCAAGAGGCAGCAGTGACGATGCGGTGCTGCGCAGGGTCGAACAGGTGCTGATTGACGCCCATGACGACGTTTAACGCGCCTTTTTCCTTCACCGGAGCGCACACCACCACACGCTTGACCCCCTGATCCAGGTAAGCCTGCAGCACCGCGACGGTTTTCATCTTGCCGCTGGCTTCAATCACCAGATCGCAACCCGACCAATCTGTGTCGGCAATCGTTTTGTTCGCGGTCACCTTGATGCGCTTGTCGCCAATCACTACTTGATCACCTTCTGCGCTGGCCTCGTTATGCCAACGGCCGTGCACCGAGTCGAAGTTGATCAGGTGCGCATGGGTGACTGCATCGCCCGCCGGATCGTTGATCTGCACGAATTCGAACTCAGGCCAATTCCAGGCAGCCCGCAGAGCGAGGCGACCGATACGACCAAATCCATTGATGCCAACTTTGATAGTCATGTTGTTGTGCTCTGTTGTCAGTGGGCGTTCGACTGGCTGTCGAACTAGCCATACAGGAGGGAGGGCTCCTGTTACTCATGATCATTGTTCCTGAGGCTACAGCGTGCCAATCAGCGTAATCAGGCAGTCTGGCTTTCGCAGCAAACGACTGCACGCTCAGGCCGATCACCCATTCCATCAAGGCGTTTGGCATCAGGGCTTAACCAGTGCTTGTTGCTTTCCAGCGTCGTGGTTAGCACTTGATGAACCCAATCGGGGAGATTCGGGTGCAGTCGGTAATACACCCATTGGCCTTGCCGACGGTCAGACAACAGGCCGCAAGTACGCAACTGCGCCAGGTGCCTGGAGACCTTTGGCTGACTCTGGTTCAACGCGCAGGTCAGCTCGCAAACACAAAGCTCTCCTTCACGAGTGATGAGCAGCATGGTGCGCACGCGAGTGTCATCAGCCAGGCATTTGAAAACAGTGGCTGGTGTCAAATGGTCAGCCATATCGATTCTCAGCGAACAGAGCGCGGGCTTTGCTGGTCATTGTGAATGCCTCGATTTATATACGATTTTTCGAATATATGATTTTACGAATAATAGATAAACCCCTCCCATCGGAAAAACTCAAAAACAACCAGCTCCTGGCGAACAGATGCCCATAAAAACCCTTTTTATAGGACACCCGGGATATTCAATCAGCAGAACGGCTCAGAACCATCTTGAAAAATGCATATACGCATATGGTAATAACACTGTCCTCCTACCGCGGATTACCTGTGTTCCGATCCACGCCCTCAGGATGGGCCAATGGCCTGCTAAACAGCCACATCTCGAACAAATCGCATCAAGCTGGGCATGATGTAGGCCGCATCCTGGCCGACACCTCTGAGTGTCGCTGAAGCAAAATTCCGTTGTTTCGGTAGACCGACAAAATACAGCCCGGGCAAATGCTTCGCCTGCCCGTTACGATTAGCCCAATATTCGTTGCCTGGACATTCCAACCCGCTCAAGAACTCCAGGTTCGGGCGAAAGCCTGTAGCAAACACCAAACTATCAACCTCGGTGTGCTGCCCATCAGACCAGATCACGCCGGTTGGTGTTATCGCCTCGAACATCGGCTTACGCTCGAAAAGCCTTTGCTCAAGCGCTCGTCGATAGATCCCGTCATCGAGCACCGGCGTGCTTTGATCGCTCAACCAACGGGTCTTTTCCAACCCTGACCACTTCAGCCACGCATGAAAATCCACGTCGAGTATCTTTTGCGGAAAAAACCGAATGGGCTCCCTGCTTGCCAGCACGACGTTGCCTACATGAGCCAGTTCATAAGCAATTTGAACCGCCGAGTTCGCAGCGCCAACCACAACCACGCGCTGGTCACCAAAGCCATTGGTATTTCGATACTCCGCGCTGTGCAAACTGCGCCCGAGAAAACCCTGAAGCCCTTGAATATCGGGAATGAAAGGCTTATTGAATCCACCCGTGCAGACGATCAGCGCCTTGGAGCAAAAGTGTTCCCCATCGTCGGTTTGAAGCTGAAACAGCCCGTGCTCTCTGCGTACATGCTGTACACGGGCGTACTGACGAACTGGCAATTTGAATGCCTTTGCATAGTCTTCCAGATAGCGCACGACCTCATCACGAAACGGGTAATGATCAGGCTCTGCCGGGAAGCGCATGCCTGGCAATGACGAGTAAGCCGCTGGAGAAAACAGCTTCAGACTGTCGTAGTAGTTGCGCCAACTCCCTCCCGCAGACCGCTCAGCATCCAAAATCAGGAACCTGAGGTTTTTCTGCTGCAAATGCCAACCGCACGCCAATCCTGCTTGACCTGCGCCGATCACAATGACATCCATGATTTCATTCATTACATTCATATATGCACACTCATGCACGCTATAGGACAAAAAAAATCAGGACGCACCCGGGCAGCAGAACGGGGTCAGGCATTTCATATGCTCAAGAATAGCTTCGAGGCGTGCCACCACCGCCGGACCATCCACCTCGTAGAACATCTGCCTGCTGACCTTGGTGCCACGGACGATACCTGCCTCTAACAGCACTTGCAGATGTCGGGAAACAACTGAACGTTCCTGGGGCAATCCTTGGGCAATCTCGGCGATATCGGCGCGCCCCAGTTGCATCACGCGCTTGAGCACAGCGACACGCGAAGGCTCGCAAAGTGCTTTGAAGAAAGCGCCATCGAGAGACTCGATGGCAGCGTCAATTGCGCGGGTTCGGTGAAGGATTCGATCAGTCATGCGACTGACTATATGTGCATGCTTGTGCACGCGTCAATACTCTGCAAAGCCCCCCAGACATTGCACTTTCTGGAAGGCCTATAGCCTAGGGAGCGAGATGTCCGTACCCGGCTGCACGGGTGAAGTCGGCCAGATGCCAAATATCACCGTTCGCCCCCCAAGTGCCATCAACCACATCCTGGATCTGTATTGAGGTCAGCAACTGGCGCTGATCCTCCGTTGTCAGGCTCGAGTGTATTGCGCAATGCAATTCACGCACGTAGCGCTGGCGCATCGGTGCATCAAGAACGCCGGCAGGCACCTTGACGATGACAATGCATGGAACGGCCCTGGCATGAGGAGCAACGCCTCCGCACAGCCATTCATCGGCCTGAATTTCCTCAATGAGCACCCAGCACAAAGCTCGCTGCTGAGGGGCATCGCCCATGTGTTCATTAACCATTGCCACGTCGCTCACGCTTCGAAGCAACTGTTGGCGCTGTGGCTGATTGAAAGCTCCCGTAGGCACCTTGATCAAGATGTTTGGCATGGCAAAACCTCACTGTTAACTGGAAGCGCCATTGGGCCAGTTATCTCCTGCCTCCATAAGTGACCGATTCGACTTCTTTCGGGCATAATCGGACAATGTACGATTTCACTGTTCTAGTCTTTCCCGAGTCGTTCGCCTCAAGCGTCGCGGCCACCCTGGACATCCTCGGCACCGCCGCGACACTTGCGCAGCGCCAAGGCCTCGCCGTGCCACGCTGGCGAGTTTGTGGGCCGCAGCCAGGGCTGATTACGCTAGGGCAAGGCATGCAACTGTTGGTCGACGAACTGACGACAGACGTCGAGGACAACTCCTGCTGGGTCATTCCGGGCCTTGGCATCAGCGACTTCGACGCGCTGCTGCAGCGTCTTGAGCAAGACTGGGTACTGCAGACACTGCCAGCGCTGAGGGCACATGTGAATGAAGGCAAGGAGATTGCCGCCTCGTGCTCGGCTGTCTTTCTCCTGCATGCCGCAGGATTACTGGACGGTCGAAAGGTAACGACCTCCTGGTGGCTCGCCCCTTGGCTGTCGAGCATTGCGCCTGACTGCATCGTCGACCCCAACGTCATGGTGCTTTGCGACCCACCCTTGACGACCGCTGGCGCAGCCTTCGCGCAAACTGACCTGATGCTGCACCTGCTGCGCAGGCGCCTGTCGCCAACGCTCGCCGACTATGTGGGCAAGGCTCTTCTACTCGACGGCCGACAGTTGCAATCCCCATTCATCAACCCAGCGATCATGGCCCGGGGCAATACACTGGTCGCCAACCTCACCGCTTACATAGAAGCCTGCCTGCCCCACCCTCCCAGCGTTCCGAGCCTTGCGGCGTACGTCGGCATGTCTGAGCGAACGCTGTCCCGGCACCTTCGAAAAGCAACCGGCCTTTCAACCCAATATTTGATCCAGCGCGTGCAACTGAACAGGGCCCGCGTGCTACTGGAAACCAGCAGATACTCCGTTGAATCTATCGCCGAGCAGGTGGGATACCAGGACGCCACGGCCCTACGGCGACTTATGCGCCGCTTGTTGAACGCATCCCCGAGACAACTGCGCCAGTAGCTCAAATGAGTGCGAGGGCAGCCGCACAGTATGATGACGAGCCCTAGCCCAAACCGATCTCAATGTCTTCTGGGAATACGAGCTTTCCATACCAGCCGTGCCCGGCCGTAAGAGCAGATATCCGAGCAAGCAACAGCCCCCCAATAGCAAGGCTCTTTTCAATCCGCCGACCTTACTGACCATTACCCTACAGATAAGCCACAGCTGAAGAATGCTTGCAGCACATGCAAGGAAGATAAACCCAAAGGCCTGAAACGAGCCGGGCATCCATGTTCCTCATATTCCTATACGCCGCAGCATAGCGCTCCCAAAGCACTGCCGGCCAGCAACTCCCCGCTCAAAGTCACCGCACCAAAAAGGCTGGCCGGATCATTTCCGCCATGTCGATGAAATCAGTCCTGATGGCTTCGAAGTACGTTGCATCAAATACGCGGTGATCGGTGAAACGGCTCGGTGCCAGGATCACGCCGATATCGTGTGGTCGGAGGCAATCCCCGACCTGAATATCAGCGAAATCACGGGATAGTTTTGCGCGGGCACAAAAAAGCCGATCCATCTGATCGGCTTAAGTGCCTGATTTTACTCAGTAAATATGGTCGTGACGGAGTGATTCGAACACTCGACCCCTAGCACCCCATCTCCTTTTTCATACTTCTTGAAAGCTTCCAAAATTTTACTATGGATTTTTCAAAGCCAGTATTTACTTGAGCTCCAGCGGTGTTCTGCTCTACGAGAGTCCAGGAACGTCCATCAAGAGCCGACGTTTTTGTGGGGGTAAAAGTAGGGGGAGTCCATTTCATGGCCAAAATCACCATCAAAGAACTCGAGTCGCTGACCGACAATGAGGCCGATCGGATCCTCAGGGAGGATGGCAATCTGGCCGGTCGAATCTCATTCCGTAAGGACGGTGTGTCAGTCAGTTTTTTTCTATCGGTATCGCTGGGGCGACCAGAACAAAGAGTATGCCTGCGGAACTTGGCCGCGCAAATCCCTGACGGACATCCGCAAGACCCACAACCAAGCCCGCGCGCTCATTGATGAGCAGATCAATCCCAACGAGCATAAGAAAACCACCAAGGCACAGGCATACGCAGCTGCTAACGTAGAGGCCGAACAAGTAAAAACGACGAAGGTGCAAACGCTGACCGTCCAGGATCTGGCCAAGGCGTGGCTGTTGGATGGCGTGGCGCGCAAAGATGGCAATGCTGAATTGCAGCGCCGCTTTAACAAGGACCTTTTTCCGGCACTCGGCAGGACCGGGGTGAACAGCGTCTCCGAACATGATGTCCGGGCGCTGATCCGGGCCGTGGTCAACCGCGGCGCTCACCGACAAGCCATCAGCTTCTTCGCCGACCTCACTCAGATGTTCAGCTGGGCCAGAAAGCGTCAGCCTTGGCGGGCCTTATTGATCGAGGGCGATCCGACGGAGGTGGTCGACATCTCCCCCTTGATCCCTGCCGACTACGAAGCCGAAAGAAGCCGCATCCTTTCCCCGGCTGAACTGTTGGAACTGCACAACCGCTTCCAACAAATGACCACCGACTACAACGCCCTCCCCGCCGGCCAAAAATACGACGGCATTCGACCGCTAAAGAAGGAAACGCAGCTCGCGCTCTGGATCAGCCTGGGCAGGCCGAATGGAAAAATGTCGATATAGACCAGCAGACCTGGTTCCTCCCCAGCGAAAACGTCAAAGGCACCCGTGGCAAGAAACAAGACCACCATGTCTTCCTCTCTCCCTTCGCCCTGCATTTCTTTCAGGAACTGAAAACCCTGACTGGAGACTCGCAATGGTGCTTTCCGAACAAGCTGGATGATGGGCATGTGGATGTGAAAGTGGTGAGCAAACAGGTCGGCGATCGCCAGGCCCGGTTCAAAAACCGCAAGGCCCTCTCCAGACGGTGCCATGACGACACGATGGTCCTTGCCGACGGCCAAAACGGCGACTGGACGCCGCATGACCTGCGCCGCACCGGCGCGACCATGATGCAGGCCTTGGGGGTCAGCCTGGACGTCATCGATCGCTGCCAAAACCACGTGCTGGCGGGTTCGCGGGTCAGACGCCACTACCTGCATCACGACTATGCCGAAGAGAAGAAACGTGCCTGGAATCTGTTGGGCGATCGACTCAGTGCTGTGTTGTCCTCAACCTATGAGCACACGCCGAACGAGTCGATGTTGTCTTTTCCAGCGTACGCGACGCCGGAGACGCGAACACCGTCATAGGCTGTTGCACCCAGAGTTTCCCGGAATTTAACATCCGCGACACCCTGTGTTATGACCTTTAATTCGCGATGAGGAAAGGTGACAGACTGTATGTACACATTCGTGAGCTTCACCGTCGTGAACCTGTTCGAAAAAGTAATACCCCGGCATGATGTGCGGCCCGCGAAAACGCCCCTCGAACTTGCCATCCACCGGCACCAGGCGCACCTCACAACCCGCGCGGCAAACCGATATAACCGGCCATGGACAACGGCCCTGTGGTGAAGATGCAGGACGGCGCAGCATCGGTCATGCCGAGCCCGGCCATTATGCGGATGCGCACGCCGCAGTGTTGCTCGGCCACGCGGTCGAGGCGGTCCCAGACGCTTTGCGAAAGGCCGGCGGCAGCGAAGAAGAACAGCGTCATCCGCGCAAAAAACCGCTCGCGCAACTCGGCATCCTGTTCCAGGGCGCTGACCAGCTCTTCCCAGCCCTTGGGCACCGTCAGGTAGGCGGTGGGCGAAATCTCCTTGAGGTTGCGCAGGGTCTGCGCAAAGCCCTGGACCGTGGGCTTGCCGTCGTCGAGGTAAAAAGTCCCGCCGTTGTAGAGCACGATGGCGACGTTGTGGCTGCCGCCAAAGGTATGGTTCCACGACAGCCAGTCCACCAGCACCGGGGGGGCTTCACCGAACACCGAAAACGTCTGCAGGAGCATTTGCTGGTTGGCGCAGAGCATGCGCTGAGTGGTGATCACCGCCTTGGGCAGCTTGGTCGAGCCCGAGGTAAACAGGAACTTGGCGATGCTGTTGGGGCCGGTGGCCTTGAAGGCGGCATCGGCTTCGGTGCCTGCCGGTGTTTGCAACAGGCTGGCGAAGCTGACCTGAGTACGCCCAGGCACCTGGCCGCGTACGCTGATCAGCGGCGTCTCGGCCGGCAGCACTGCATCGATCGCACACTGGTAGGCCTGCGCATCGCTGACGAACACCAGCCCCGGTTGCAGCAGGTCGCACACATGCCGCAGCTTGGCGAAATCCTGAGACAACAACGAATACGCGAGCGATACCGGACACTAGGGAATGCCCGCGTACATCGCGCCGAGGGCGACCTGCAAGTGCTCAACGTCGTTGCCCGACAGCAACGCCAGCGGCTCATCCGCCGACAGCCCGTAACTCAGCAAACCCTGGGCAATCGCACGCACGTTGTCGAGCATCTCGCAGTAGCTGACACGGCGCCAATCACCACCGGCCTGACGGGCCGCGATAAATGTCTGCTCGGGGCGCACCGGTGCGTGGCCGATGGCTGATTAAGGGCGAGACACCACCCCCTCTCAGGTGCAGGTTCCATAACTGGACAAGCACAGGCTCGATATGTTCGACGAAGGTAATAAGGGTTTTAAGTGCCATCTTGATATCCACCGCAGGTGTGAGGAGATATCCAGCGTAATTAAACACCCGCTGCGATAGCCATCCGCGAGGGGCTCATAGACCTTCAATGGAAAATTGAAAGTCACTTCAAATGTCGTTACGGCCAATGTCGCCTGGAGCGGCTCAAACGCCTCCGGCGCTGCTACAAATTCACCTCGCCCTGCCCTACGTATTCCATGTCACCGTTTCGAGCTTCGTTAAGTAACCATTCTGTAAACGCCCTGACCTCCGGACGATAAATCGTTTCCTTCCTGCTGACGATGTAATAAGAAAACACCGCAGGCCAGGGTTTATCCAACACCTTTACCAGCCGTCCCGAATTTATCTCTGATTGCGCATGCAGTTCGGGCACTAGCGCCAGCCCCTGCCCGGATTCGGCAGCACGAATAAGTAACGCATCATCTTCGAAACTGGAGCCTCGTTCCGCCCGAGGGTCAGTTGAGACGCCGTGTGCACTGAGCCAAAGCGCCCAATCAGCGCGATCAGAATCATGCAACAGCGGGTAATCAAGGCAATCCTGCGGGGTGTGCAGCGGGCTTCTGTGGGCGATCAGGCTCGGGCTGGCAACCGGCACAAGCACCGGCGTTATCAGCTTGGTGACCTGCAGGTCAGGGTAGTGGCCCAGCCCATGACGCAACGCTACATCGACCCGGTCTCGGCGTAAGTCCACCAAGCAGGCGGTCGTTTCGATCCGGACTTCGATCTCCGGATATTCGCGGGTAAAACCTCCCAGCCGCGGGACTAACCAGGTCGCTGCAAATGCCGGCACCGTGCTAACGGTCAGCACCACCTGATTGCTGGCGCCTTTAAGGGTATCAACAACCTTTTCGATTTGTGCAAATGCCTCGAACAGCAGCGAATGTGCGTTTTCGCCCGCTTCAGTCATACGCACACCATGCGGTTCACGGATGAGCAACAACGCCCCGACCCGCTCTTCCAGTAAACGGATATGTTGGCTGACGGCGCCCGGTGTTACATTCAATACTTTGGCAGCCGCTTTAACACTGCCATAGTGCCCAACTTCGACGAAAGCGCGAAGTGCAAGTAACGGGATGGAGGACTTAGGCATGACTGGAATTTTTACTAACCTCAGAGTTTAGAATTCTTCGCTGGTTTTTATACCGCTCAATGGCCCTGCAACAATCACCGCGACGTGCAAAACGTTTATAGAGCATAAGGCGCTTTGAATAATTTACAATTGTGTTTTTTTCTAATGCCAGGACTTAGAAAAATGCTTCATAGTGCATTGCGCAGCACACGGCAACCACAGGGAGGCGTCTACATTCAACGGCCAACGCTCGCGCATTGGAAAACAGACGGTCTTGGATATAGCAAACATGACTTAATCAATGCCTGCGATAAACAGAGTTGAATTTTTGCCACGCCAGGCACTGTATGGAATGCCATGATAAAGGGATGAATCATCGCAAAGGCGATGCTGGCGTGCTCATAGGTAAGCACGCCAGCCAGGTTCACTGCATCGGGTAGAGCGTTGCACGCGCCTCATTCAATACCGACACCAGGTAATCAACATCTGCGGTGCCCGAACGGTAACTTGTCACGCACGTGCGCAACACGTTATTCCCCGCGAACAACGTTGATGACAACCAGACTTTATTGGACTTTAACGCCTGTGTAAGAATCGGGCCCACCTCACGATTACCTCCATCTCGAAAGCAAATAACCGGCAACTCAGTGCTGTTCACCGCCACCCAGCCGTGCTGTTCCAAAGACGTTTTCAGGTAGGTACCCAATTCCACTTGATAGTCAATCATCCGGCTGAAGCCCTCGCGCCCGAGAATCGCCAGCGGTATGAACAATCGAAGACCATTGAAACGGCGTGACCATTGAATGGAGTTGACATAGGGGTCAGCGTTTATTTCATCTCCTGCCGGCATATAGTTGGTCGTGACCGCGAAGGGCTCGCACAGGATTTGTTTGTCGGCACAAATGAATATGCCTGTCCCCATGGGGGCGGTCAGCCACTTGTGCGCATCCAGCGTGATCGAGTCCGCCTTGGCGATACCTGCAAGCAAAGGTGCATGGCGATCACTTAGCAGGATCGCGCCCGCCCAGGCCGCATCTACATGGAAGTACAACCCGTTGTCCCTGGCCACTTCGGCCAACGCCTGCAGCGGGTCAATGACACCTGCGTTTGTGGTGCCGGCAGTCCCGACCACCATAAATGGCAGCAGGCCACTGGCCTGATCTTCGAGCACCGCAGTTCTGAGGCGATCGGTATCCATCTTGCCCGCCGTGTCGACCGCGATCAGCCGCACCGCGTCATGGCCCAGCCCGCATTGCAAGGCAATCTTCAGCCACGCTAGGTGACTGTCGGCAGAGATGTAGAACACCGGCTTTCGGGCCTGGGCATGCAAACCAAGCTTGGCGAAACCGGGGATCTTTTGAGTCATCGCGCAAATCAACGCCGTGCAATTGGCCTCTGCTCCGCCGGTGGTAAATGCGCCTCCACTCGAGCGCTGGTCGAACCCCGCCAACCCCGCGAGGTAGCGGATCAACTTATCTTCTATATCCACACACGCAGGTGCATGACTCCACACAGCCAACTGAGGGTTGTACAACGCGGTGATGAAATCAGCGATCCCGCCCCAAAAGGAAGTGGAGGGGTTGAACAGGCCAAAATAATTCGGACTGGTCACATGCACCACACCGTGCTCCATCATGCTGAGCACGTCGGACAGCACCGAGGCCACCGGCAGGCTGCCGTCAAAATCGTAGCGCGAGAGGATCTGCCCAATGTCCGCTTTGGACATTGATGGGTTGACCTCGATACTGGAAATGTCGCTGACGTAGTTGTCGACAACCCCTTTGAGGAAGCCGAAAATTTCCGTGCGCTCACGCTGTTCGGGGAAAAATGACGCAATGATTTCGCCGCTGGTATCAGCATTCAACATGGACTTGGGCATAACTGCGCTCCGTGGGGATCAGATGGCGTAATCGACTGAAATAGCCGCATTGGCTTTCATCGATTCAAAGATGACACCGGCGCGGAATGCGACAGCCGAGAACGACTGTGAATCACTGATGCCATGGGTTCGCTCGGAAAGCCCGTTGACGTATATTTCAGCCTGTTCACTGTTGCGCAGCTTCACTTTGTATTCTTTATCAACGACAAGATTGCCGTCGGCATCCTTCATCAGGAACTCATCCAGTTGCGCCAGCAACGGCGGGACTTCCGACTGCTGGTAACCGGACCCCAAAGCGATGGCATCCACTTCGTATTCGGTCAGCGCGCCGGTAAAGCTGTCACGCAGGATCACCTGATAACCCTGCGCCGACTTCGTCAGGCTCAACAGCTCTGAGTTGACTTCCATCTTCAGACGCTCGCGCCCCACCACCTCATCCTCGTAGATGACCGAATACAGATGCTGGCTTTCGTCCACATCGATACCGGAATAGTTGGTGCTTTTCACATGGTCGAAGAACCGGTTGCGCCCTGCGCTATCCAGCCCCTTGAAGTACTCAATGTTTTCCGGGAGAAATACCAGATTTGGAAACTGACCCAGTTGCGCCAACTTGAATCCGATGGAGCGATGCAGCGACACGATGTGAATGTCATCTTTTTTGCCGATCAAGTCGGCAATCACTTCGCCAGCGCTCTGCCCAGAGCCCAATACCAGCCAGCGCTTGGGAATATCGCCCGCGAACGCCTTCAGCCGGTCAAGGTACTCGCTGGCATGAAAAACATGACTGCCAAGATGCGCGTGATACACCTCGGGTATTTGCGGCGACGAGCCGTTGGAAAGGACGATCTTGCGCGTCTGGTACGTGAAACCTTCACCCACGACCTCGAAACCAATCAACCGGCCTTCTTCCAGGATCGGCGTAATGTCGGTGACCGCACGGTTGTACTGTACATATCCGTCGAGTTTGCCGGCAACCCAGCCCATGTAGTCAGACCACTCGAAACGGCTGGCGGGACGCCCCAGCAGGCCGAACTTGAACAAGCGATCCTTTTCCTTGAGGTACATGGCAAAGCTGTAAGGGCTCTGTGGATTACGCGGCGTCACCAGATCACGATAGACATGGTGGTTTATGTCGGTATTTGCCAAGAGCAGGTTCGGGTGCCAGGCACAAGTCTGCGCTTTCTCCAGGGCGAGGAAACTGGGCTTGACCTGGCTGCCCTTGGCGATGAGTTCTTCATCGAATACGCACGCCAGTGCTAGGCCGGCTGGGCCAAATCCGATACACAGGGTGTCAATGTAGCTGGGCGACTTCAACGCGTGATTCATGTCATTGGCTCTTTGTTCGGTTTAATGAGTTCGACGGGGCGAAACTGGTTTGCTTCGTCATTGCGCCACAGGCACAAATCCACGTGCTGCCGTTCACCGCGCACGAAACGCAACTCTCCCAGCGACGTGAGAAATGAGCCGGCATTAAGATCGGCCACGAAATCCTCGGACTTCGCTGTTAAATGGCTGACGATCTCCAATGCGGCGATGGTCTCCAGAAAGAACACTCCGGGCATCTCGCCATAGCGGCGCACATATTCCTGCGCGCACGGCGCCGTTGGGTTCACCTGAGCAGTCGAGGCGAAACCGACCCCGCGCACCTGGCCTGCACGCATTGACCCGGGGATGACGAAGTGTGGGCAGGCCGCGTCGTCGGTCAGCATGAATGGGCCAGGTATCGCTGTGCGCTCACAGGCTTCAAGGAACATTTCGCTGCACGTTCCAGTGCCTATGAACACGATATTGGACGTCACTGCGGTTTTATTCACAGAGCGAGCAGAGCGCTCGGCCAAGGTGTTTTTCAGAGTACTGGCCAGGTTTTGCGCATAGGACGATTCATCGGTGAATACGTCAAAATTGAACGGCTCATCCGGCGAAAAGAACGACAACAGCGCGTTAACGATATCCGTGTTGTTGGGGCACAAACGGAAGATGTTATTGCGATCCAGCGTCAGCTGGGTGTCCGTGGCCGTAGGTAGCAGGACGGGGACTGCATGCGCGGCATAAAACGGCGCCGCGCCCATTGCGGAATTGCTGGCGTAATGGCCCACCACAATGTCGACCCCTTGTGACACCAGCAAATCGGCGGCATGCGCGCCCCCCTCTACCGAGCCGAAATCCTCACAGCAGATGAACTCAATGGTGTCGTGTGCAAACAATGCCTTGTAGATATCCAAGGCACGCAGGACCGTTTGCGTGTGCATGGACCTGGCGGGGTCAAGAATCGCGGCAAAGCCGCAACGTATCGGACGGTTCATTGCACCGTCTCCGGCGCGTCAAAGCGCGCGGCGGCGAAGAGATGGCGGCTATCACTGAAGGGCGAGTTCCACGCCATCTCTTCGGACAAGAGCATGTATTTCACACGCTCCGCCACGGCCAAAGCGACCTTGTAGCCAATCCCGCAGAAGCCGGTGGCTGCGACGCAGCGCTTGTGCACGTCAATAAAGTCGACTACCGGCCGGCCATCGGCGGTGTAGGAGTCGAAGCCCTCCAGCACCGTCACGACATCGGCCGCCGTGTGCTCCAGTCCAGACCCTTTGAGCCGTCCCAGAATGTCCGGGACGATCAAGCCAGTGTCATAGCGTAAGGACTCCGGGTCGACAGCCGAGGCGCGAATCTTCGAGCCTGCCTGGTAATACCCACCTTGCAACGGAATCACGTGGGTACCGGTTTCGGTATCGATGATCGGGATTGGAGATTCGCGACGGGCACGCAGGCTGGCCAACGGAATACTTCGGGTATCGATCGGCAACTCGTCAGCCAGCTGTCGCGACCATGCGCCAGCTGCCAATACCAGGTAATCGGCCTCCAGCACATAGCTGCCGCAACGCACCGTGACGCCCGAAGCGGTAGAGCTGATCGCATTGATATGCGCGTTTTCAAGCACCAAGTTGCCATAGGACCTGATCAGATGGGCCATGTCGCGTGCGGTCTTGCGGATATCGCCTACTCCGCCCTTGGGCTCATACAGAAGCGTTCGGACGTTGTCGCTGGGATAACAGCCATTGCTGAGTTCGCACGCCGCCTGCGGACTTACCCGCTCCAGGGCGTATAACGCGTCGCTGTGTTGCGCGATGCAGCGGGAGATAGCGTCATCGTTAAGCTGAGTTTTTTCACAGGCATATAAAATCCCGCAACGACGCAGACTCTGGGCGAAGACTTCTCCCACCCGACTGGTCTCCATCAACTCGACACTATTGCGCGTCAGCCTGGCGATCTCCGGGTCGGGATCAAAAAGGCGAAATAACGCGCCGGAATACTTTGTGGCACCATTACCGCCGACCGTTTGCTTTTCCAGCAGGGACACTTGTTGACCTTGAACACTAAGGTTGGCGGCAACCGTGGCTCCCGTGATGCCGCCACCAATAACGATGACCCGAACCGACTTATTCACCGGTGCTCTCCTTGCCTGCGGGGCGCAGGTTCAGCAAGGCTGCGAACACGCTGCGTTCCGTTTGCGTCAGCTGCTGCTGCAGGGCCTTGTTCAGGCTCGGCAGGGTCGGCTCGCCCAACAATGCGAACAGTGCGATAAGGTTGCGCGGCACCTTGCCGGCGTCGAGTTGAGCCTCGATGGCAACCAGCATTTGCATCAGTACCAGAGCGATCCCCTTCATCGAGAACTGGTCATGCCGGGCGCTCTGCTGCCATTGTTCGACAAGGCTGCCTTCCAGTTCAGACAGCACGACACCTTCGCTGCCAACGACGCTTGCCCCACTCGACAGCGCCGAAGCAAGTTTGGGCAACAACACCCCAAAGATGTGCTGGCGCCAGGTCCAGAAGGCCGCCGGCTCGAAGTTTTCGGTGTGTTCTTCCGGTGCAACCAGCGAAACATAAAAACGTACGCTGTCTGCACAGGCGTCGCTGACCAGGTCACGCGCCCAGATTGCGTGGCCGCGGCTGGTGGAGAAATCCACCCCATCAAGCTTGAGAAACGCGTTGGTATAGAACGCATTCTTGAACTGAAAACGCGGGTTCAACAGCACCTGCGCCGGGTAAGCCAGTACATGGCTGTAGGAGCAGTCCATGCCCAAGAAGTTGACCAGCCGGGTGCTGTCACGAAACAACAACTCATAGGCATCCCGGGCCTGCTCGTTGTGCTCGGACAACTCCTTGAGCGCCGCGAAATAACCCGCCTGCCCCATGAACCAGGTGTGGACCCGGTGCGCCTCATCGTCATACAGCTTGAGCCCGGCCTCGCCCGGCCGGGTTATGCCCCAGTCGATCAAGCCGTTGTTATAAGCCTCTTTTACCCAAGCCCGGAGCGTTGGCCGCATGGGCGCTTTGTCGAGCCGCTCACGCAGGGCCTGCGCCACCATCGGCAACTTGAGCATCCGGCGCTCCACAGGTTTGAACACAACCGGCTGGTGGCACAACATGCACTGCAGGTCGCTCATCTCCAATACATTCGGCGCCATTGCGCAAAACTCACACTGGCTGGGGTCCGAGCTATGACCGCAGTGGTCACAGCCACCCCGGGCAAACGCTTCATACCCCCACACATCGCAGTGCTCGCAGTAGGGTTCAAAGCAGGTTTTGGCTTCGATCAAACCCTGCGCCTGAGTGGACTCATACAGCATCTGCGTGGCGGCCTCGAAATGCCGGTTTTCATAGGACTCAAGCCAGTGGTCAACCTGGATATCGGCCATGCGCAGCGAGTCTTGTATCTTGGCCGAGTTGACTTTGGCCAAGTTGACCGCATCGGTGTCGCTTTCCATCGCCTTGCGTGTCAGGTAGGACTGGTAGTCGTCGGAGTAGGACACCATGTAACACTGAGCGCCTTTGAGCCTCTGGGTGCGCGTAAATATATCGGCCCCCAGAAACGGTCCCGCGATGTGGCCGATGTGCAAATCACCATTGGGTGTAGGCGGTGTGATGGTGACGATGAAGGTATCAGTCATCACTTATCCTCCAACGAGACGAGGAAGTTGTTGGTACTCTCCTTGTCCCACCAGATGGAGTAGAAATGGAAATCCGACTCGCTGCTGTTTTTCACCGAGTGCTCGGTGTTGAGCGGCAGTAGCACCAGATCGCCTTTCTCCGCCAGGAGAGAACGCTCCCCCACGCGCACTTCAGCACACCCCTCGATGACTATAAACAACTCATATTCGTCATGCGCGTGACGACGGCTTTCCGTCCCCGGACGCACAACACACCAGGCACCGCCAAATGGAGATTTCATGCCTTCCCAGGGCAATAGTCGCGAACCGTCCAAGTCATATTCGTGGACCAGGCCGCCCCAGTTCATCTTGCGAAAAACCGTCATTGGCCTGCCCCTTCGTTATCGTTGATCAGCTCGGTGAGTACGTGCTCAAGCACGCCCAAGGCCTCGGTGACGGTCTGCTCACTCACATTCAAGGGCGGCAGCACTCGCAGCACCGTATCGTCACGCCCGCCCAGCTCCGTGATCAAACCAAGACGCAGGGCACGCTGCTGAATCTTTGAGGCCGTGGCCTCACAGACCTTTCCCGTCACCGGATTGAGAATTTCGACGCCCAGCATCAGACCCAGCCCACGCACCTCGCCCAACATGGCAAAGTCACGCTGCAGCTCGCCAAGACGTTTTCCGATCTGCTCGGAACGCAGGCGAACGTTGTTCAATACCGCATCGCGGTGGAACACTTCGATGGCTTTGGCACCTGCGACAAACGCCAACTGATTACCGCGAAACGTGCCGATATGGCTGCCCGACGGCCACGACACCAGGCTCTTTCTATAAAACATCAGCGAACTCGGCAGGCCAATGCCGCTGGTACCTTTGGAGGTCACGAAAATGTCCGGTTCAATGCCGTATTGTTCAAAGGCATACCAGGTGCCGGTGCGCCCGCAGCCGGTCTGGATTTCGTCGATGATCAACGTAATGCCGAATTTCCGCGTGAGCTGGTAAATGCGCTGGACGAAGTCCTTGTCAGCCACATAAACACCGCCCTCCCCCTGAACCAGCTCAAGGATGACGGCGGCGACATTACCAAGGCCGGAATTGACATCTTCCAACGCCGACTCCAGCAGCAGCGCGGCATCAACCTGCGCCCCGTTCAGCACCGAACTGGCCTGGGACGTCGAGGTGGAGCCGAAGGGGAAGAAATGCACGCCAGGCATCTTGCCCGGAACATTTTTTTTCATCGCCCGGTTGCCCGTCAGTGACAGCGCACCATTGGTACAACCGTGGTACCCACCTCGAAAGCTGATGATTTCATCCGCACCGGAACCGGCCTTGGCCAGTTTGACGGCCGCCTCCACCGCATCGGCCCCCGTCGGGCCGCAAAAATGTATGCGGTAATCACCGCGAATGGCCTCGGGCAACATACCCAAATGCGCATCGGTAAAACGCTCCTTGGCCGGGGTCGGAAAGTCCAGGCCCAGGCACAGAGTGCCGGCCTGCTCTACGACTTCGGCAACCAGATCAGGATGGGAATGCCCCAGTGGCAGGGAACCGGCACCCGCCAGGAAATCGATGAATACGTTGCCGTCCAAGTCTTGAACATAGCAACCGAGGCCTTTGGCCAAGGAAATCGGCAAGCGCTTGGGGTAGGAGACAGCAGTCGACTCCTGTGCAAGCTGCTTATCCAGCGCTTGCCGCGAACGTGGGCCAGGTATAGGTGTCTGCACGTTAATGGTGTTCATGTCTTAGGCTTCTGCTTTCATGGGATGGGCGACAGCGGCTGCCTGTTCACCCAGGCAACGTATGGATTCGATGATCTGTTTCGCGCGGATTGACACCAGGCTCAGCGAACCTGCGTCCCCCAGACCGTGAGAGGACTCACACAGCCCGTTGAGGTAAAGCCCGGCGTAAGGGGCGCCGATAATCCCGAGCCGATAATCACGCCCGACCTGCATCTCCCCATGTTCGTGCTTGGCGATATGCGGGTAGAGCGCACTCAGCAAGGGGGGGTGAAGTTCCTGATGTTCGAGGGGGCCGAAATCGCGAAAACCGGTTGCCGACACAACCAGGTCGACTTCCACCGACTTAATCTCTTCATCGCTGTGTGCGGAGACCAACTCCAGTGAAACTTTCGAACCAATCATGACGGCGCTGGCGATTTCCACTGAGTTGTGGATCGTCAGTTTGTTGTCCCCAAAGTGTTTATCTCGATAAACAGCGCGGTACAACTCGTCCAGCACATCGGCGTCCGATGCCGCATAGTTAGTCAGATGAAGATCATCCTTAAGGCGTTGTTTGTGCGCGGCCGAACTGTTGTAGAAGAGGTCTACAAAACTTGGAAAGTACACTTGGCCGGTGAAAGGCGAACTGTCTTTCATGCGGTAGCCGAATTTGCGCGAAACCCCATGCACGCTAACCTGCGGGAATGTACTGGACAGGTAGAGCATGATCTCAATTGCCGATTGGCTGCCGCCAACTACCGCCACGCTGCGAATCTCGCCAGACACGATACGGTCAATGATCGAGTTGAAATGCGCGCCATGTACCAGGCTGGTCGGCGCGATCGCATTGAGCACTGGCGGAAAGTAGGAAGTTCGCCCAGTTGCCATAACAAGATTGTTGCAGGTTAAGACCTTTCCGGAATCGGTAGTCACCTTAAAACGCGCAGGCCCGTCACCGGCGGGGAGCAGGATGACTTCGGTAACGGCGGTTGAATACTCGACACTCGCATCGAAGTGTTCCGCCGCCCATTTGATGTAATCGCGGTATTCGTAGCGATAGGGATAATACAAGCCCATATTCAGGTGCTCGAACAAACGCCCTTGTTCAAACAAATAGTTGGTGAACGAATAATGGCTTTTGGGATTACGCGGCGTTGCAAGGTCACGCAACGGGTGGTTCTGAATATCCGAATTCGCTAACAACAACCCTGTTTGCCACTGGCTGGATGCAGCCTTCTCGAGAAACAGACATCGCGTGCTGGGCGACTCCTCTTCAACCGCAATTGCCATGGCGATATTGGAAGGGCCAAAGCCCACGCCAATCACCTCATAATGTGCATGCATACTCATTCCGACTCCTTTCAAAAGATGATCAGCAGACGACGTCATTTTACGCGACCGCCATTACCCAACTCATCACGATACATACGTCTTATTATTATTTGTCTCGACTTCTAACCGCCAAAGCACTTCACTGTTTCAGGGCAGTTTCGGCAACCTCAAAAAATTATCATTGGCGTTTATAAATGTATAATCATTTTACCTAACCTCATGATTTAGTTTTTCTAACCCCAACTTAAGCCCCACCAAAATACGGCGACTACACTACGCGCAAGCTCGAATATCACCCACACCATGCTGGTACTAACGGCATCTTCTTACTTGCAAACTCTTTTCCCGCGAATGGGGACTTAACGGAAATTAACTATTTGTTTTTTTCAGCACGCTACCGCCGCACACAAGACATGGCAACGCCACTAATAAATAGTAACTATTTGTTTCTAGTGCGTTGCAGTTTTTCAAAGGCACTATTTTCTATATGAATTTGAAAACCCGATCATGATTTAGAAATACTAATGCCACGAAATAAAAATCATCGTTTCTAAACCCGTTTTTTCTTGACTACCATGACTATTAGCAACTCGACTAGTCCGTGGTTCTTCAAGGTTAAAATAATGACGAAAACGCCTGACCTCATTCTCTATACCGACAGCTCACCCAACGGTTTCAAAATCACCATTGCCTTGGAGGAATTGGCGCTCCCCTACACCTTGAAGCACGTCCATATTGAGCAGGGAGAGAACCGTCAACCTGACTTTCTCCAACTCAACCCGCATGGACGAATCCCCGTACTGATGGACACTGCGACAGGCATAACCCTGTTCGAGTCTGCCGCCATCCTGCTTTACCTGGCGCAGAAAACAGCTCGCCTGTTGCCCGAGGAACCGCAGGCGCACTGGTCGGCAATCACCTGGCTGATGTTCCATACCTCAAGCATGGGACCCTTGTTGGGCCAACGCGTGCATTTCGAGTTATTCGAAAGCTCAACAAACCCGGCAACCATCGCGCGCTATCGGGAATTGACTGAATCGACATTCAGCACACTCGATCAGCGCTTGGCAGAGCACACATGGCTGGCGGGCGACGAATATTCGATCGCCGATATAGCCACCTTCGGCTGGATGCACATCGCCCGCATCATCCATTTCGACTTCAGCCAGCATCGCCATCTGACGGGCTGGTATGAGCGCGTCGCCCTGCGTCCAGCCGTGCAACGTGGCATTTCGCTGCCGCACCCGGCGACTGGCCCATAACCCCACCCACCAAGGAACTGGTATGAACGAAAACGTAACGCACATTGCGCCTTCATCGATCCGGGGAGCGGATGCCGCGACTTTCGCCGGGCACCCTGGCTACCGCCGCATGTTCGAGCAACACCAACTGACGCTGGGGATCTTCTTGCCGCTGCGGTTTTACGAAGGTGATATGTCGGTACTCACCGGCCAGGCGGATTTAGTCAGTGAAATCGATCGGCTGGGCTTTGCCGCCACCTGGGTCCGCGATGTCCCCCTGTACGACCCTTCATTTGGTGATGCGGGGCAGTTGTTTGATCCGTTCACTTACCTTGCCTATCTTGCCGCACGCACCAAGCAGGTCAGCCTTGTGACCGGTAGCGCGATTTTCTCGCTACGCCACCCCATAGACTTGGCCAAAGCCGCTGCGACCATAGACCAACTGTCGGGAGGAAGGCTGGTGATGGGCATCGCATCAGGCGATCGCCCAGTGGAGTTCCCCGCCTATGGGCTCGAGCATAGCGAGCGCGGTGAACGCTTTGCCCATTCGGTGGATTACTTTCGGCAATTGCTGCAAGTAAAAGCGCCGATGATCCATTCGCCGCTTGGCCACCTGAGCGAAGCACAACTGCTGCCAAAGCCCGTTACAGGCCGTATTCCGCTGATCGTTACCGGCTCTTCTCGGCAATCCATGCAATGGCTGGGCGAACAGGCCGATGGTTGGCTGACCTTTCCCGATTCCACCCAGAACATCATGGGGCCGCGCCGCCTGGCGGAAAAAGTCCGCACCTGGCGCGCCAACATCCCGAGCGGTGGTTTCCGTCCGCACATGACCAATGAATGGATCGATTTGGCGGTGGACCCGGACTTCCCGCGCACGCCGCTACGGGGCGGGTATGTACTCAAGACCGGGCGTAACGGGCTGATCGAGCTGCTTGGCGAATGGCGCGACGCCGGCGTTAACCACGCCGCACTGGGCATCCAGATGGCGGAACGCCCGGCAAAAGAGATTCTTCAGGAACTGGCAGAAGAAGTACTGCCCCTGTTCCCCTCACGTAGCGGTCCTTTGCCCTTCCCTCAGCACTGGTAAGCGCTCGATACCTGGAGTGCCTGGCGGGCACTCCCCTGCTCAGCCTCGTAACCGGAGACCGTTAACATGTCTATTGCCCAAACGCGCCTGTTCCAAGGCTATCTCGATAGCCGCCTGGGCATGATCCACATGCTGCTTGACCAAAATGGTGCACTGATAAGGCTCGATTTCAGCGAAAGGCCTGAATACCGAGACGCCATCCTGGATCAGCAGGCTGCCGCTGCGGTTTGCCTGCAATTGCGTGAATACCTCTGCGGTACCCGCCAAACATTCGACATACCGCTCGCCCCCGCTGGCAGTGCGTTTCTCAAAGAAGCTTGGGCGTTGCTCAGGGAGATCCCCTACGGAACGACTACCACGTATGGCGAGTTGGCAAAGGCAATGGGCAAGCCCTCCTCCGCTCGTGCTATCGGCACGGCCAACGCGGTCAATCCGATATCGATCATCGTGCCCTGCCATCGCGTAATCGCCGCCACGGGTCACCTGACCGGCTACAGCGGTGGTCTGGACAAGAAGCGAGGGTTGTTGGCGCTTGAAGCCGAGTTTTCGCGTGACGATCTGGCCTTCGTGCCGCCGTGGAAAGTACAACTGGAAGGTCCGGCAGCCTGATTGGGCAGTCGCTGTGGCGCGTTACCGCAGCTCGCCCTCGTCAGAGGGCGAGCCAGGTCAGCGGTTGACGGGGGAGCTTACGTTGCGACAGCCACGCTTTGGACCTTGCCGGGCAAGATGAGTGCGGCACATACAGCGCCGACCACCACCATGCAGGCGGAAACCAGGATGGCGTAGCTGAAGCCTTGTACTTCCGTGCCACCGCCCGCCAAAACAGCGATGCTCACCGCCACCCCCACGGCCAAGCCAACTGCCGAACCCACCTCCTGGGTCGTGGTCAGCATGCCTCCCGCCAAGCCATGGTCGATGGCATCCACGCCTTCAATACCCGCCACTGTCCAGGCAGGAAACGCGATGCCATACCCAATGCCCGCCAGCAACGTGCCGGGAAGGATAGAGCCGGCCCAGGAGGTATCTACAGCCAAGCACAGGCCGAGCAAGGCCAGACCACAGACGAACAACGCCATGCCCCCCAGAATGACCGGCTTGGTATCAACCTTGGCGATCAGGCTCGGGCCTACCCAGGCACTGGAGAGGGTGAAGGCAATCGCCATCGGCAGCAGCCCCAACCCCGTCTGGGTCGCGGTAAAACCGAGGACTTCCTGCATGTACAACGCCACGACGACAAACGTCGGGCCCAGTGCCGTGTTCGCGAGCAGCGACACCAGGTTCGCGCCCCCGGTCATGCGTCGCCAGAAAATCGGGATAGGCATCAACGGGTATTCCACCTTGCTTTCGACCCAGACGAACAAGGCGAGCAAACCCAAAGCCAGGGCAACCAGCCCAAAGGTGACTGGAGACGCAAGTCCGACGTGCTCGCTGTTGGCGAACGCAAACACCAGCGTCGCGGCGCCCCCGGCAACCAACACGGCACCGCCGATATCCAGGCGCCTGCCCGCCATGGCGACGTCACGCTCGCCCGCCGGCAGGTAACCTGACAATGCGATCACCAGCACACCGACCGGTACATTAATCCAAAGGACCCAGCGCCAGCCCAGGACATCGGTAATGCCCCCCCCGAGAATCAGGCCCGCGACAAAGCCACTCGCCGCCACCGCCGTCCAGGCACCCAGCGCTCGATTACGCGATGCCTGGTCGGGAAACAGTGCCAGCAGCAGTGAAAACGCTGCCGGTGAAAACAGAGCGGCGCCAAAGCCTTGCATGGCTCGGGTGGTGATCAGCATGGCGGGAGTTTGCGAGAAACCACCGAGCAACGAACCGAGGGTGAAAATCACCAGGCCAATCAGGAACACACGGCGACGGCCAAACATGTCGGCAGCACGCCCGCCCAGCAGAAGGAAACCTGCAATGGCGACACCATACGCGTTGATCACCCACTGCAAGGCGCCAGGCGTGAAGCCCAGGCTCTCCTGAATTTGCGGCAGCGGAATCATAGTGATGGAAAAGTCGAGCAGTGCGACGAATTGAGTCGTGCATAGCAATATCAGGCAAAGGCGCCAGCGAGGGTTATTCATTGTGCATCCCATTTGATTTAGTTTTGCTAAATTAACTTAGTACCTCTAAACACGATGTATCATCGCGTTGGCGCTTCGTAAGCGGAAACGATCATTTTTGCGTACCACATTTAGGAAAACTAAAGCCGATGGCAACGTCACTGCCTCTTCTTGCACTAAGAACCTTCGTTGAGGTTGGCCAACGAGGAAGTATGAAAGCTGCCGCTGAAGCCTTGAGCGTCACGTCAGGCGCGGTCAGCCAACAGATTCGACTGCTGGAAGATCGAATCGGAATGGCGCTTTTTACGCGAGAGAGGAGCGGTTTGCGCCTTACGGAAGCAGGGGCCAGCGTTCATCCCGCGCTGTTCCAGGCTTTCGAGCAAATGCAAGTGGCCTTGCAGTCCCTGGAGGAGATCAAATCCCGGCAAACCCTGACCGTTAGTACAGTCGCGACGTTCGCAGCCTCATGGCTGGTGCCGCGGCTGGGCCGTTTCAACCTGCGGCATCCTCACATTGAGGTACGCGTCGAGGCGACTTCCGCCGTGGTGGATATGCGTCGGGACCGGGTCGATGTCGCACTGCGGCATGGGTTGGGAAGCTACCCTGGCCTGGATGTCACACGCTTGATGGCGCCCATACTGGTGCCGGTCGCAAGTTCCGCCTTTGTGGCCGCAAGCCCCGAACTCATGGAGCCCGAGGATTGCCTGAACTTCCCATTGCTGCACGATTCCGATCGCGCAGACTGGTCCTTGTGGCTCACCGCACACGGCGTTGCAAAAGACCCGCGCGCCGAACGGGGTACCGCCTTTGAAGATGATTTCCTGCTGATTCGCGCCGCAGAGGCCGGCCAGGGGCTGGCTTTAGTACCTCAGGAGTACGCGCGCGAGGAAATCGCTGCGGGCCGCCTTGTGCAAGTGATGGACAAGCCTTGGCCAGCAAGATTTGCGTATTACGTCGTCACTCGGCCGGAGGCCGTGCAGAGGCCTGAGATCAAGGCGTTCGTGGAATGGATTCAGGAAGAAGTACGGGAAACGATCTAGTGAAAGCGGCGCGGCGTTAGCTGCGGTCATCACTCACCCTTCTCGATTATTGTTTCGGTGAACAGGACACGGCGCGTTCGCAAGCGACTCGCCATGGACAGTACCCAGACAAAGAACACCGGTACCCACAAGAACCGAGCAGCGTTGCCGCAAGCATGCCACCGATCACGCCGGTACCGATTGCCCGTTGGCTGGCGGCACCGGCCCCGGAGGCCACCGCCAGGCGGGACCACGCCGAGAATAAAGGCCATCGAGGTCATAATGATGGGGCGGAACCGCAAGCGTGGAGCCTGGGCCGCCGCCTGTGCGAGGGGCGCGCCCTGAGCATGCAACGCTTTGGCGAATTCGACGATGAGAATCGCATTCTTTGCCAAGAGACCGATGATCGTGATCAGCCCCACCTTGAAATACACGTCATTGGGCATACCCATGATCGTCACCGCAGCCACTGCACCGAACATACCGACCGGCACGATCAGCAATACCGCAAAGGGAATGGTCCAGCTTTCGACAACCAGGACCAGCAACACCACAACCAATGACAACTCCATCAACAGCGGCACCTGATCGCTGGCCTGCTGCTCCTGAAGCGACAGCCCGGCCCATTCCAGACTGAAGCCGGCGGGGAGTTGACGGGCGATGTTCTTCAGTTCTTCCATCGCCTGCCCGGTGCTGTATTCCGGCGCGGCGTCACCGGAAAAGCGCAATGTCGCTGCCACCCCCGGTGTCAGGCTAGTTGTCGCCTGAGCTGATTTATCAAAACGATAGATCGGGGGCGTCAAAGAGAGCTGTAATGTCGAGCTATTCACCTGAGCGTAAAGCGGCCCTTATCCGTAAATTACTGCCGCCGCAAAACATGA
>NZ_CAXAPD010000022.1:0-111863 GCF_963970515.1 Pseudomonas sp. RL_5y_Pfl2_73
CGCCCGATTGAAGCACTATCGGGCAGTGGCTTCTCGATTCGACAAGCTCAAACGAAATTATGAAAGCGTGCTAGCCATGGCATGCGCCTTCCTTTGGTTACCCATGTGAAACGGCAACAGCCCCTAGAGATATTTTTCAATGGCCGCTTAAATATCCCCCCGCGTCAGTACGCCGCGATGGTCGAGCAATTGTGCGAATCCGCTGTCGCGGTGGGTAAAGAAGTTATCGAAGCTGCAAAGAACGAGCCCGCTTGGCGAGATGTGGCTAAACACATGGTGCATGCGTGGAATGAGGGTATGGAAACGCTACGTAGCCCAAAATCAGCCCCGCATTTTCGGGGATTGGATACGGCTATTACCGAGGCAGGCTTCTCTGGTCCTCGAGCGCCCAAAAAAAATCGCGAACAGATCGGTCGCTCTGAGCTACTTGCACCACGTAAGCGCTAGGGGATAAAACTAGCAGGCAGCTGACTCTGCCCTGAAACGACGAGCGCCCAAATTATCCAACAACCTGTTGGATAATTGTCCAAGTCACACGTTACCCCTAACAGGTCGCAACCTCCGGCCTGAAACTACTGGAAGTCAGCCGCTTCAGCGCGATATCAAGCGCCTGATCATCGAACAGCTTGCTTTTACGAGCCGCAGCTCCCGCTCCGCCATCCCAATGCTTCAATGCCTCGCGCACGGCAGGAACAGTCGGGGAAATCCCATCCTGGCTCAGCAGCCAATCAACCGTCGCCAACAACTCCATGCCGAAAGGTGACTCAAAACCATCGATCAACTCGGCGGTACGCTCCAAGGCCTGGGTGTACTCCTTGGCCTCTGTTTGAAGATAGGTCTGCAAGAATGCTTTGCGCCCTTCGTCAAACCAGATCACGTCGCTAATACCCGCATGACTGATGCACTTGTCACAATGCAGATAGCTGCCATCCAGGTTATTGAGCAGATGCTCCACCGGTTGGCATACGGCCCGTACTTATGAGCAACAAACTGAAGATTCAGAGGGTTTTCGGTGTTTGGCAGCTTTTCGATGGCGCGCTCAAGGAACCAAGCCAGCTTCTGAATCTCAAGCAGGCTGCATTCCATACCCAGAACCCAGTAGCGACGGACCAGTTCGGCAATCAGTGCACGGGCAGGCGTGAGCTTCTCCACACCGTTACGCTTAGCAACGTTCAAGTACTGTTTGGACGGTTCGAACACCAGCACGTCGACATCCAGATCGCTCAAGACTTCAACAATCTGCTCACGAACCTCTGGCCACTTCAAACCACCGTTGCCAGCCCCTAGCGGTGCAACCGCCACGGACTTCACATCGTTTTCGATCAGGAAGCGACGTAGGTCGTGCAGACCTTCGGTTATCCACGCCATCTGCGAAGGAGAGCGCCAGTGACGTTTAGTCGGGAAGTTCACAATCCAGCGTGGCCCCTCCAGTTCGCTCAACCAAATTCTTGACTTGATTGGCGGTCAGTTTGCCCATTTTTTCGCCCCCTGTTCCCCCACTTGTTCCCCCACTTACGCGTGGAACGCCTCGGATCAAAACGGAAGTCACAGGAATAAAAATAGGCTGAAACCCTTGATCTAGCAAGGCTCTAGCGAATTTCAGTAGATGAGGGTGGCTTTCAAAAAGACATTAAAAAGCCGGCTTATGGCCGGCTTCTCGTTGACTGATTCAGCTCGTTTTTGACAAACCTTACCAGCCTTCAAAACGTACATCCGGCTCTTGCGGCCGGCTGTGGGACTTGGTCAGAAAGTGATCTGCCTTGTCGGTGCGAGGCGTGGGCTCGCAAATGTGGGGCGGAGGATACGCGGGTTTTCTTCGGAAGCCCAGTGGTAAGTGGTGTGGAATCATTGGGTTAGGGTAATTCAGGGGGAAAGCAGGGGGCTGCTGCGCAGCCCAGCGGGAGCAAGCTCCCTCGCCACAAAAGCTCCCTGCCACAAAGATCTCTGCCACAAAAGCTTGCTGTCACAAAGGCTCCTCAGCGCAAGGAGCTTTGCCTGTCTGCCCGTTCGGGTGGGTTAGTCGAATACCGGCGGTCTCTGTTTGTTGAGGGTTGACCACCAGAACACCCAGCCAATCACCCTGATGTGCTGCGCATCGATCTGTTCGGCGCTGAAGACCTCGTCGGGATACGCAGCGCTGTTGTGGCTGCGCAGGCGCAGGCGGTTGCCGGGGATTCTGTGGAGGTATTTGATTCGCAGCATCCCGTCATGCTCAAGCGCATAGATTTGGCCGTCGACAATTTGGGTCAGGCCGCGGTCGATGGCGAGGGTGGAGCCGTCGGCGATGCGTTCGGCCATGCTGTCGCCGACCATGGTGATGCAGATGGCGTCGCTGGGGTTTATTTCCAGGGATTCGAGGTGGCTGCGGGGCAGGCGGATGGTTTGGTCGGGGATTTCGGTGATGTGGGTTTTGGTTTCGCCTGGGGCGATGGGGACTTCCTTATAGAAAGGCAGTTCGATGTCCGTCGGTTCCACCACGCTGTAGACGCCTTGGATTTCAGCGGCGTCGTAGGTGGTGCCGGGGCCCAGGCCCAATGGGGTTTGCGGGCCTTCGCCGGTGGCGAGCCACTGCGGGCTGACGGTGAGCAGGCTGGCGATGCTGTAGATGCGCCCCGGTGGGATGCCACGGTTGAACCAGTTGTTCACGTGCTGGGATTTCACGCCGTATAACTTCGCGAAGTCGGCGGATCGAATATTGGCTTCTTTTAGAAGGGCTCTGAAGCGGTCGCCACTGGAAAGTATTTTCATAAACGAAAAGTTTAGAGACGAAGATGTTTTCGGCAATAAACATGTCGTTCAAATATATAAGACGATCTTTCCGTTTGCAGGATTTGAAAGGTGTGGGCTAAACGCCGTTAAACGGTGTTAATACAACTTCGTATTAGGAACCATTAAGACATAAAAAAACCCCGGGGCAAACCGGGGTTCTTTATCAAGTTTGTTTCAGCCTTTGTAGGCGGCAACCGACTTGGTGATCGCTTCGCGGGCGGCGTCTGCACCGGCCCAGCCTTCGATCTTGACCCACTTGCCTTTTTCGAGATCTTTGTAGTTCGCGAAGAAGTGCTCGATCTGCTGGATCAGCAGCGGTGGCAGGTCGGTGTATTCCTTCACGTCGACGTACAGTTGCGACAGTTTGTCGTGTGGCACGGCGATGACTTTGGCATCGCCGCCGCCGTCGTCGGTCATGTTCAGGATGCCGACTGGACGGGCGCGGATGACCGAGCCTGGGGCCACTGGGTAAGGGGTCACGACCAGCACGTCGAGGGGGTCGCCGTCGTCGGCCAGGGTGTTGGGGATGTAACCGTAGTTGGCCGGGTAGAACATGGGGGTGGCCATGAAACGGTCAACGAACAGGCAGTCGCTGTCTTTGTCGATTTCGTATTTGATCGGGGCGTGGTTGGCCGGGATTTCGATCGCGACGTAGATGTCGTTCGGCAGGTCTTTGCCAGCCGGAATCTTGCTGTAGCTCATTGGGCGGTGCCCCCGTTAGTTGACCAAATGACTGGTCGGATTGACCAAAAAGTGGCGGCGATTATAGGCATATTCGGCCGCTGTTGCCACGTTACCAGGGTCGTAGAGACCTTAGTATGACGCCTGATAGACCGGATCTTCGGCCTGAAGTTGCCGCAGCCGGGCCAACGGATCCTGGCGATAGAACGCTTTGAGCTGTTCATACACCCGTGGATAGGCCTGGTGCAGCAGGTCTGGGGCGCTGAAGAAGTATTCGCTGGTGACGGCAAAGAACTCCGCCGGGTTTTCGGCGGCGTAGGGGTCGATGACGGTTTTGGCGTCGGGGTTGTGGTCGAGTTGGCGGTCGAGGTCGTCGAAGGCTTGTTGCATGGCGTCGGCCCAGTCGCTGACGCGCATGTTGGCGTGCAAGGGTGGCAGGCCGTTGGCGTCGCCGTTGAGCATGTCGAGTTTGTGCGCCAGTTCGTGGATCACCAGGTTGTAGCCGTCCCAGCCGCCGCTGGCCATCACGCCGTCCCAGGCCAGGATGATCGGGCCTTGGGGCCAGGCTTCGCCGCTGTGTTCGCCGTCCCATTCGTGCTCGATGCCGCTGGCGTCGCGGTAGCGCTGGTGGCTGAGGAAGTCGTCGGGGTAGAGGACGATTTCGTGGAAGCCCTGGTACCAGTTCAGTTCGCCCAGGTGCATCAGCGGCAATTGGGCCTGGGCGGCGAGCAGCAGGCGTTGTTCCTGGTGCAGTTCGACGCCGGGCAGGGTGGTGAGGTGTTTGTCGTGCAGGAACAGTACGCAGGCTTCCCGCAGCCATTGGTCCTCGGCGGCGCCGATGCCGTCGAGGAAGCTCAATTGTTGGCGCACCCGCTGCCAGGTGTCCTCGGTCACGGGGTGTTTGGCGAGGGTGCGTTGGCGGCGCCAGTTGCTCAGGGACCACATGGGCGATCAGCGCGGATGGGTTTTCGAGGTGCGCTGGCTCAGTTTGCTGCGCACCAGGCCGATGATCATCGGCAGCAGCGACAGCAGGATGATGCCGACGACCAGCAGCGACAGGTTCTGCTTGATGAACGGCACGTTACCGAAGAAGTAGCCGAGGGTCACCAGGCCGCCGACCCATAGGATGGTGCCGAGGACGCTGAAGCCGAAGAAGCGTGGGTAAGGCATTTTGCCGACGCCGGCGACGAAGGGTGCGAAGGTGCGGATGATTGGCAGGAAGCGCGCCAGGGTTACGGTTTTGCCGCCGTGTTTGTCGTAGAAGTCGTGGGTTTGCTGCAGGTAGTCGCGGCGGAAAATTTTCGAGTTGGGGTTGCTGAACAGTTTTTCGCCAGCGGTGCGGCCGATCAGGTAGTTGGTGCTGTCGCCGAGGATGGCCGCGAGCATCAGCAGGCCGCCCAGCAGGACTGGGTCCATGGCGCCACCGGCGGCGACGGCGCCGGCGATGAACAGCAGCGAGTCGCCCGGCAGGAAGGGTGTGACCACCAGGCCGGTTTCACAGAAGATCACCAGGAACAGGATGGCGTAGATCCAGGTCCCGTAGTTGGTCACCAGCATGTCGAGGTAGACGTCGAGATGCAGAATGAGGTCGAGGGGGTTGAAATCCATGCATAGCACCTGTGGTGGCGGCCCGGCTTGGCAGGCGGGTGGGACTGGCTTTGAGTATGACTACAGAGTGTGTAGCTTTTTCTTACAAGCCGGGAAGAGCGGCATTATACGGCGAGGATTGTGAAGCGCGTGTTGAGTTTGTAGCGGGGGATTTCGGTGGTTTTGTGGGCAGTGGCGCACTTTGTGGGGGCGGGCTTGTTCGCGAAGATGGCGGCACATTCAAATATTGATACAGCTGGACTACCGCTATCGCGAGCAGGCTCGCTCCCACAGGGGGTTGTGGTGAACATTGGTTTTTGTGCGCGCCTCAAAACTAGTGTGGGAGCGGGCTTGCTCGCGAAGATGGCGGCACATTCAGCATTGATGCAACTGGGCTACCGCTTTCGCGAGCAAGCTTTGCTCCCACAGGTCTGATGGGTGTATGAGCGGGAGAATCAGGCTGGCTGTTAGGCCGCCTTCGCGAGCAAGCCCGCTCCCACAATGGGAACGGGGTACGACTGGGAGAGCCAGGCCGGCTGTCAGGCTGCCTCGTGGAGGACGTTGATCTCGGGCGCCCCATTAACCACGCTGGCCGAACGCAGGCATTGCGCAGTGGGCACCTCGGCATGGATGCCGAGGTAGCCGCGCTGGGCCATGGATGGCCCTTCGCGGCGGGCCCACGGAGCAATGCCTTCGTTCAGGCATGCCGAGCCTAGGCGAGGTGCCAAGTGGTGGGGCAAAAGCGCTTTGGTTACTTTCGACTGGGCCGGCTTCCGGGCTTTTCGAAAGTGACCCGCCGTCAGGGCGGAACCCTAAGCAGCCGTTACCGCAGCAACGGATATGTCCCCGGCCTTCAACACTGCTCTGAGCGATTCAGATCCCTTCGCTGATCGGCAACACGTAGTTCTTGAACTCGGTGTCTTCCTTGAAACCAATCGATTCGTAGGTCTTCTGCGCCACGTCGTTGTTGCTGCTGGTGGAGACGCGCATGCGGACGGCGTTGGTTTCCTTGGCCATTTTTTTCGCGGTGCGGATCAGGTTGTCGGCCACCAGTTGGCGGCGGGCGTCTTCGGCGACGTAGATGTCATTGAGGATCCACACGCGCTTGAGCGACAGCGACGAGAAGCTCGGGTAGAGCTGGCAGAAGCCCAGCAATTTGCTGTCGTCGTCATCGGGCAAGGCTAGGTAGATCACCGATTCCTTGCGGCGCAGGCGTTTTTCGAGGAAGGCTCGGGACGAATCCGGGTAGGGCAGTGAGCCGTAGAATTCCCGGTACTTGACGAACAATGGGGTCAGCAGGTCCAGGTGTTCCAGGGTTGCTTGGATAATCCGCATGGTAGGTCTCGTCTGCAAGGGTCGACAGATATTCTGACAACAACGTCGCGCTGCCGTGCTTTTGATGCTGCCTGAAAGCGGATCAAAAACGCAATCGGATAAACGGATCAGTTTCGGGGCGGCGCCAGTAGGAAATTACCTTTCATATCGGCAGCGTTTTCCGACTCTAGTGTGTTTACTTGGGCTTCGTCCTTCAGATTGACCCCCGAAAGCTGTCGGCGACAGGCCTCGCGCATCAGGTAGATCAAGCGATGGGCGGCCATGCCGTAGCCCAGGCCTTCGAGGCGGACATTGGAGATGCAGTTGCGATAGGCATCGGTCAGGCCGACCTTGGGGGCGTAGGTGAAATACAGCCCCAGGCTGTCGGGGGAGCTGAGGCCGGGGCGTTCGCCGATCAGTATCACCGACATTTTTGCGCCGAGCCGCTGCGCCACTTCATCGGCCACCGCCACACGGCCTTGTTCCACCAGGATTACAGGTGACACTGACCAGCCTTCGGCGGCGATCTGTTCTTCCAGCCGCGCCAGGAACGGCAAGGTATGGCGATGCACCGCCAGCGCCGACAGGCCGTCAGCCACGACGATGACCAAGTCCACACCGCCAGGGTGTGCCGTGGCGTAGTCCTGCAATTGTTGCGCGGAGGCGTCGTCGAGCCGTCGGCCCAGGTCCGGACGCTGTAGGTAACTGTGTCGGTCGGTCGCCGCGCTGTGGAGTAGTAGGCTCTCGCGGCCGCGTTCAGTTAGTTGCGCGCGAATGCCCTCGTGATCGAACGCCAGGTGTACGGCGTCGCGGGCCTGGGCGTGGGCGAACTGGAAATCCAGTTGCGCCGAGGTGGGCAGGCTGGTGCCGGTACGGCCCAGGGCGATGCGCGCCGGGGTCAGGTTGCGCAGACTCAGCCAAGGGTTTTGTGGGTCGACAGGTTTTTTGTCCATGGGCAGTTCTCTCATCCCAAATGCGCGAGGGCGTGACGGAACGCCGGTGGCAGGTTGTCGCCAAATCGCACCCGGCCATCGGCCTGGGTGAAGATGCCCATGTTCGCCAGCCACGTTTCGAATTCCGGGGCGGGCTTGAGGCCCAGGGTCTGGCGGGCGTAGAGGGCGTCATGGAACGAGGTGGTCTGGTAGTTGAGCATGATGTCGTCGGAGCCGGGGATGCCCATGATGAAGTTGATCCCGGCCACGCCCAGCAGGGTCAGCAGGGTGTCCATGTCGTCCTGGTCGGCTTCGGCGTGGTTGGTGTAGCAGATGTCGCAGCCCATCGGCACGCCCAGCAACTTGCCGCAGAAGTGATCTTCGAGGCCGGCGCGGATGATCTGTTTGCCGTTGTACAGGTACTCGGGGCCGATGAAGCCTACAACCGTGTTGACCAAAAACGGGTTGAAATGCCGTGCCACGGCGTAGGCCCGGGTCTCGCAGGTCTGTTGATCGACGCCGTGGTGGGCGTTGGCTGACAGCGCGCTGCCCTGGCCGGTTTCGAAATACATCAGGTTGTTGCCGAGAGTGCCGCGATTCAGGCTCAGCCCGGCGTCATAGCCTTCTTTCAATACGTTCAGGTTGATGCCGAAACTGGCGTTGGCCGCTTCGGTACCGGCGATGGACTGGAACACCAGGTCCAGGGGCACGCCGCGGTTCGCCGCTTCAATCGAGGTGGTGACGTGGGTCAGCACACAGCCTTGGGTGGGGATGTCGTAACGCTGGATGATGGCGTCGAGCATTTCCAGCATGGCGCAGATCGACGCTGTACTGTCGGTGGCCGGATTGATGCCAATCATGGCGTCACCGTTGCCGAAGAGCAGGCCGTCGAGGATGCTCGCGGCGATTCCGGCCGGTTCGTCGGTGGGGTGGTTGGGTTGCAGGCGGGTGGACAGGCGTCCGCGCAGGCCGAGGGTGCCGCGGAACTTGGTCACCACGCGGATTTTTTGCGCCACCAGCACCAAATCCTGCACGCGCATGATCTTTGACACAGCGGCGACCATTTCCGGCGTCAGGCCGGGGGCCAGTGCCCGCAGGCTCTGTTCATCGGCGGCGTCGCTGAGCAGCCAATCGCGAAAACCGCCGACCGTGAGGTGGCTGACCGTGGCGAAGGCTTGTTTATCGTGAGTGTCGACGATCAGCCGGGTAACTTCGTCGACCTCGTAAGGAATCAACATTTCTTGCAGGAAATGGCTGAGGGGCAGGTCGGCCAAGGCCATCTGCGCGGCTACCCGCTCACCATCGTTGAGCGCCGCGAGCTCGGCCAGAAAATCTCCGGAGCGCGCCGGGCTGGCCTTGGCCATCAGGTCTTTGAGGCTGTCGAAGCGATAGGTCTGGGCGCCGACCGTGTGTGCAAAACTGGCCATACAGGTTCTCCGTGACGGCGCCGCTGGGCGGCGCCGTGGTTTTCGGCGTTTTACAACTTAGTGCAAGGCTTCTTCAGCATTCTGAATGGCCGCGAATTCCTCTTCGGGCGTGCCTGCTACCAAGTGATGCCGGCTGTAGAACGCAAAGTAAGCAATTAACACTCCATAGATGATCGCCGCGCCGATGACCACCCGCGGGTCCACCAGAAAGCCCGCCACCACGGCGATGCACGCCAGCACCAGGGCCACGCCCGAGGTGAAGATGCCGCCTGGGGTACGGTATGGCCGGTCCATTTTGGGGCGACGGATGCGCAGGGTGATGTGCGCGGCCATCATCAGCACGTAGGAGATGGTGGCACCGAACACCGCCACCAGAATCAGCAGGTCGCCCTGGCCGGTCAAGGACAGGCCAAAACCGATGATGCCGGGGATGATCAGTGCCAATACCGGTGCTTTGCTTTTATTGGTTTCGGAGAGCTTGCGTGGCAGGTAGCCGGCGCGAGACAGCGCAAATATCTGCCGCGAGTAGGCGTAGATGATCGAGAAGAAGCTGGCGATCAAACCGGCCAGGCCGACGAGGTTGACGAAGTTGCCCATCCAGGTCGAGCCACCGTAGGCCTTGGCCAGGGCTTCCACCAGCGGGTTGCCCGAGGCCATCAGCGCGTTCGAGCCCGCGCCGCCCGGGCCGATCACCAGAATCAGCAGGGCAAACGCCACCAGCACCAGCATGGCGCCGATCAGGCCGCGCGGCAGGTCGCGCTTGGGGTTCTTGGTTTCTTCAGCTGCCAGCGGTACGCCTTCCACGGCCAGGAAAAACCAGATGGCATATGGAATGGCTGCCCACACGCCGACATAGCCGAAAGGCAGGAATGGGCTGGCGCCCGTGGCCGCGCTGACCGGGATGTCCAGCAGGTTGGTAACGTCGAAGTGCGGCACCATCGCCACCAGAAACACGCCCAGTGCCAGGGCGGCGACGGCGGTGATGATGAACATCAGTTTGAGGGCTTCCCCCACGCCGAATATGTGAATGGCGATGAAGATAATGTAGAACGCCAGGTAGATCATCCAGCCGCCAATGCCAAATAGCGATTGGCAATACGCGCCGATGAACACCGCAATCGCCGCTGGGGCAATGGCGTACTCGATCAGGATCGCCGTGCCGGTGAGAAACCCGCCCCAGGGCCCGAATGCGCTACGGGCAAAGCCATAGCCGCCGCCGGCGGTAGGGATCATCGAGGACAGCTCGGCCAGGGAGAAACACATGCACAGGTACATCGCGGCCATCAGCAGCGTGGCGAGGAACATCCCGCCCCAGCCACCTTGGGCCAGGCCGAAGTTCCAGCCGGCGTAGTCCCCGGAAATGACATACGCCACCCCCAGGCCCACCAGCAGGACCCAGCCCGCCGCGCCTTTTTTCAGTTCGCGTTGTTGGAAATATTCGGAGCCGACTTTTTCGAAGTCGACCGAGGACGTTGCCGGTTGCGGATTTGCTTGATCGCTTGGCATAAGGGTTTACCTGTTTTTATTGTTTTTTGGCCCTGTGAAAGCGGGCTTGCTCATGAAGCGGTGATTCAGTTGTGGCTTTGCTGGATGTACTGCCGCCATCGCGAGCAGGCTCGCGGATCTGTTTCAACCCTGGAAACGAGTTATCCACAAATCCCTGTGGGAGCGAGCTTGCTCCGGGCGGCGATCCGACGATAGCTATCTAAAGGGCGAAGCAGAACCACCTGCCTCGCCCTAAGGGCTTAGAAGAACCCCAACGGATTGATGTCGTAGCTCACCAGCAGGTTTTTGGTCTGCTGGTAGTGGTCGAGCATCATCTTGTGCGTCTCACGACCCACGCCGGACTTCTTGTAGCCACCGAACGCGGCGTGCGCCGGGTACAGGTGGTAGCAGTTGGTCCAGACGCGACCGGCCTTGATCGCCCGGCCCATGCGGTAGGCGCGGTTGATGTCGCGGGTCCAGAGACCGGCGCCGAGGCCGAACTCGGTGTCGTTGGCGATCGCCAGGGCTTCGGCTTCGTCCTTGAAGGTGGTGATGCTCACCACTGGGCCGAAGATTTCTTCCTGGAACACGCGCATTTTGTTGGTGCCCTTGAGCAGGGTCGGCTGGATGTAATACCCGGTCGCCAGGTTGCCCTCGAGTTTTTCCACCTTGCCGCCGGTCAGCAGCTCGGCGCCTTCGCCCTTGGCGATTTCCAGGTACGAAAGAATCTTGTCAAATTGCTGCTCGGACGCTTGGGCGCCGACCATGGTGTCGGTGTCCAGCGGGTCGCCGCGTTTGATCTGCAGGACTTTCTTCATCACCACTTGCATGAATTCGTCGTAGATCGATTCCTGCACCAGGGCGCGGGATGGGCAGGTGCAGACTTCGCCCTGGTTGAAGAACGCCAGCACCAGGCCTTCGGCGGCCTTTTCAATGAAGCTCGGCTCGGCTTGCATGATGTCTTCGAAGAAGATGTTCGGCGACTTGCCACCCAGCTCTACGGTAGACGGGATGATGTTCTCGGCGGCGCACTTCATGATGTGCGAGCCCACCGGGGTGGAACCGGTGAAGGCGATCTTGGCGATGCGCTTGCTGGTGGCGAGGGCTTCACCGGCTTCTTTACCGAAACCTTGCACCACGTTCAGCACGCCGGGCGGCAGCAGGTCGCCGATCAGCTCCATGAGCACGCAGATGCCCAGTGGGGTTTGCTCGGCCGGCTTGAGCACCACGCAGTTACCGGCGGCCAGGGCCGGGGCGAGTTTCCAGGCGGCCATCAGCAGCGGGAAGTTCCACGGGATGATCTGCCCGACCACGCCCAATGGTTCATGGATGTGGTAGGCCACGGTGTTGCCGTCGATCTCGGCGGCGCTGCCTTCCTGGGCCCGCAGGCAACCGGCGAAGTAGCGGAAGTGGTCGGCGGCCAGGGGGATGTCGGCGTTGAGGGTTTCGCGCACAGCCTTGCCGTTGTCCCAGGATTCGGTGATCGCCAGCACTTCGAGGTTGGCTTCGATGCGGTCGGCGATTTTCAGCAGGACCAGCGAACGGGCCTGGGCCGACGTGGCACCCCAGGCATCAGCGGCAGCGTGGGCGGCGTCCAGGGCTTTTTCGATGTCTTCGGCCGTGGAGCGCGGGAATTCGGCAATGGGCTGGCCATTGACCGGGGACGTGTTGGTGAAGTACTGACCTTTGACAGGCGCGACGAACTCGCCGCCGATGTAGTTACCGTATTTGCTCTTGAACGAAACGATAGCGCCTTCAGTACCGGGGTGAGCGTAACGCATGATGAGTTCTCCTTGGCTTTTGTGCTTATACGGGAGGCCGCGCAAAATTGAGCGCTGGTATTTAAGCCTAGAGCAAAGGTCGGGCCATTGCCTTGCAGGGCCCGTAAATCAAGACTTTAGGAGGAGTTGGTCGGACAAACGGAGGGGCTGTGTCGCGGTTGCGATACGTGGGGTGTGACAGTTTGTGCCAGATACGAGACAGTCTGTGACCGGCAGGTCGCGCCAGTATTGCAAAGACGGTTGGGCTGGAGGATGCTGGGCCTTGATGCGAGGCAGGCCGGGTAGGCGCTGTGTAGGAGCTGTGTAGGAGCTGTCGAGTGCAACGAGGCTGCGATCTTTCCCCAGCCAATTGAATCCCAAGCGAAAGATCAAAATCAAAAGATCGCAGCCTTCGGCAGCTCCTACAGTATGGCCGCAACCTGCGGGGAGAATAATAAGAAAATGCACAGCAACCATTTGAGTCGCCATGCCCAACAAGTCCTGACGGTCACCCAGGGCAAGGCCCATTTGCAGGGGCCCGGCAGCGATCCGTCGATTGCCCGTTCCTGGCTGCGCTGCCTTGAGGACTATCACCTCGACCCGGCCCAGAACCTGGCGCCGACGGTGCTCGAACATGGTCGGGTGCTGGAAAGCCGCGAGCGCTTGCAGCAGGTGCTGCAGATCGCCGGCAATGAAATGACCAGCCTGCATCAGCAACTCTCCGGTGCCGGCCACGCGGTGTTGCTGACCGACGCCCGGGGCGTGATCCTCAACTGCGTCACCGCCCCCAGCGAACGGAAGATATTCGAGCGGGCCGGCCTCTGGCTCGGCGCCGATTGGAGCGAAGCCTGCGAAGGCACCAACGGTATTGGCACCTGTTTGGTGGAGCGCCAGGCCCTGACCATCCACCAGGAAGAACATTTTCGCGGTCGCCACACCGGCCTGACCTGCTCGGCCAGCCCGGTCTTCGACCCTCAGGGCGAACTCCTGGCGGTGCTCGACGTGTCTTCGGCCCGGCCAGACGTGTCGCGCCAGAGCCAGTTCCACACCATGGCCCTGGTCAATCTCTCGGCGAAGATGATCGAGAGCTGCTATTTCCTCCGTTGCTTTGACAATCAATGGCTGCTGCGTTTTCACTTGCAGGCCGAGTCCGTGGGGCTGTTCAGCGAAGGGTTGCTGGCGTTCGACGGCGAAGGGCGGATCAGCGCGGTCAACCAGAGCGCGCTGAACCTCTTGGGGCATATTCGCGGCAGATTGCTGGGCCAGCGGGTGGCAGACTTTTTCGACTGTTCACTGGATGAATTGCTGGGCCGGGCCAGCGCCCAGGCCAGTGCCAGTTGGCCGCTGCGCACCCGTGACGGTCGGCATTTGTTCGCCGTCCTGCGCGGGCAGCCCCGCAGTGTGCCGGTACCGGTTGCGCCAGCGCTCAAGGTTATCGAGCCGGCTCGCCTGCCGGGCATCTGCCTGGGGGACGTGGCGTTGCAGGAGCATTTTCGCAAGGCGCTGCGGGTGTTCGAGCGCGATGTGCCGCTACTGATCCAGGGCGAAACCGGCTCCGGCAAAGAAGCCTTCGCCAAGGCCGTGCACCACGCCAGCCAGCGCGCCGGGAAACACTTCGTCGCCCTCAACTGCGCGGCCATCCCGGAAAGCCTGATCGAGAGCGAGTTGTTCGGTTATCGCGGCGGCAGCTTCACCGGCGCGCGCAAGGAAGGCATGCGCGGCAAGCTGCAACAGGCTGACGGTGGCACGCTGTTCCTCGATGAAATCGGCGACATGCCCCTGGCCTTGCAGACCCGTTTGCTGCGGGTGCTGGAAGATCGCCAAGTGGTGCCTATCGGCGGTGAGCCCGAGGCGGTGAACGTGCGCATCATCAGCGCCACCCACCGGCAGCTGCTCGACCGGGTGCGCGACGGCAGTTTTCGTGAGGACTTGTACTACCGCCTCAACGGTCTGGAAATCCCGCTGCCGGCGTTGCGCGAGCGCAGTGATAAGTCGCAGTTGCTGGATTTCCTGTTGGCTGAAGAGAGCGGGGCCGAGACGGTGTCCATCGAGGAACCGGCGCGCCAGGCGTTGCTTGGGTTCGACTGGCCGGGCAACGTGCGGCAACTGCGCAATGTGCTACGCACCCTTGCTGCGCTGTGCGACGGTGGGCGCATCGGTCTTGAAGATTTGCCAGTCATGATCCACCAGCACCCGGTTGTGGTGGTAGAGGCGATGGCCGAGCGGCCGCTGGAGGATGCCGAGCGCCTGGCGCTGCTCGATGCACTGGAGCGCCAGCGCTGGCACATGACCCACACCGCCGAACAACTGGGGATCAGCCGCAATACCCTCTACCGCAAGCTGCGTAAACACGCGATTACCCGCTGATCGCGAAGGCGGCACTTTAAACATCAATGCAACTGATCCACCGCTATCGCGGGCAAGCCTTGCTCCCACAGAAGGCCGTCTGTGTAGCGGGGGCTCAAACACAAGGTGCGATTTCCCCCTCCCTACGCTAACCTGCGGCCATGTTTACGAGGTCGACTATGCACATCCATATTCTCGGTATTTGCGGCACTTTCATGGGCTCGATGGCGGTCTTGGCCAAGGAGCTGGGCCATCACGTGACCGGTTCCGACGCCAACGTCTACCCGCCAATGAGCACTCAATTGGAGGCTCAGGGCATCGAGCTGACCCAAGGCTACGATCCGGCGCAACTGGACCCGGCGCCGGACCTAGTGGTCATCGGCAACGCCATGTCCCGTGGCAACCCGGCGGTGGAGTATGTGCTCAACAAAGGCCTGCCGTACGTGTCCGGGCCGCAGTGGCTGGCCGATCACGTGTTGCAGGGCCGTTGGGTCCTGGCTGTGGCCGGTACCCACGGCAAGACCACCACCAGCAGCATGCTCGCCTGGGTGCTGGAACACGCGGGCATGAGCCCGGGCTTTTTGATCGGTGGTGTGCCGCAGAATTTCTCGGTGTCGGCGCGCCTGGGGGGCACGCCGTTCTTCGTGATCGAGGCTGACGAATACGACAGCGCGTTTTTCGACAAACGCTCGAAATTCGTCCACTACCGTCCCCGCACCGCGATCCTCAACAACCTTGAGTTCGATCATGCGGATATTTTCCCTGATCTGCCGGCCATCGAGCGGCAATTCCATCATTTAGTGCGCATCATCCCCAGCGAGGGCCTGGTGATTCACCCGACCACCGAGCCGGCCTTGCAGCGCGTGATCGAGATGGGGTGCTGGACCCCGGTGCAAACCACTGGTGCGGGTGGGCAGTGGCAGGTGAAGTTGCTCAAGGATGACGGCTCGCAATTCGAAGTCATGTTCGAAGGCCAGTCCCAAGGTGTGGTCGAGTGGGACATGACCGGCCAGCACAACGTTGCCAACGCCCTGGCGACCCTGGCGGCGGCCCGGCATGTCGGCGTGGTGCCGTCCATGGGCATTGCCGCGTTGAGCGCGTTCAAGAGCGTGAAACGGCGGATGGAGAAAGTCGCCGAAGTGAACGGCATCACCATTTATGACGATTTCGCCCACCACCCGACCGCCATCGCCACCACCCTCGACGGTTTGCGCAAGCGTATCGGCGAGGCGCCGCTGATTGCGATCATCGAGCCGCGTTCCAACTCCATGAAGCTCGGCGCGCACCGTGATGGCCTGCCGGAAAGCGTGGTCGATGCCGACCAGGTGATCTGGTACGCACCGGCCAACCTCGGCTGGGACCTGGGCGCCACTGCGGCGCTGTGCACAGTGCCGTCGATTGTCAGCGATTCCCTGGAAGGCATCATCGAACGCGTGAAGAGCCAGGCCCAGCCCGGCACTCACGTGGTGATCATGAGCAACGGCGGTTTCGGCGGCCTGCACGGCAAACTGGCCGAGGCGCTGAAATGAACACGCGTTTGGAGAGCAATGGCCCCGAACGCATCACGCTGGCGATGACGGGGGCGTCCGGCGCCCAGTACGGCTTGCGCCTGCTCGATTGCCTGGTGCGCGAAGACCGTGAGGTGCACTTCCTCATCTCCAAGGCCGCGCAACTGGTGATAGCCACCGAAACCGACGTGACCCTGCCGGCCAAGACCCAGATGATGCAGGCCTTCCTCACCGAGTACACCGGTGCGGCGGCGGGGCAGATTCGTGTGTATGGCAAGGAAGACTGGATGTCGCCAGTGGCCTCGGGCTCCGGCGCGCCGGCCGCCATGGTGGTGGTGCCGTGTTCCACCGGGACGCTGTCGGCGATTGCCACGGGGGCCTGCAACAACCTGATCGAGCGGGCCGCGGACGTAGCGCTCAAGGAGCGCCGCCAGTTGATCCTGGTGCCGCGGGAAGCGCCGTATTCGAGCATTCACCTGGAGCACATGCTCAAGCTGTCGAACATGGGCGTGACCATCCTGCCGGCCTCACCGGGTTTCTATCACCAGCCGCAGACCATTGATGACCTGATCGATTTTGTGGTCGCCCGGATCCTCAATCTGCTGAACATTCCCCAGGACATGTTGCCGCGTTGGGGCGAGCATTATTTGAGCTGTGATGGATAAGCTGCTGATCGTGCTGCTGGCGTTGCATTTGACCGGCTGCGCCACCGCCCGCACCCTCGACGCCGCCAAGCCCGGCGCGCCGGTGGTGTACGCCGGGACGCGCCTGGATCTGTACGCCTTCAACGGTGGCTGCTGCGCCAAGGACCGCTTTGGTGCCGAGGCGCCGAGCTACCCGGGCTTCGATCTGCCGGGCAGTGCGCTGCTCGATACCTTGTTGTTGCCGTTGTCGTTGTTCACCGCTATAGGGGTGGGGTTCCAGGCTACGGGTGGGTTGTAGCGAACACCATAGAGCCGGTGACGAGGGCGTGCGCGTATGAATTGCGTAGGCGCTGTGTAGGAGCTGTCGAGTGCAACGAGGCTGCGATCTTTCCCCAGCCACTTGAGTCCCAAGCGAAAGATCAAAAGATCGCAGCCTTCGGCAGCTCCTGCACGGCGCCCGTCCTGGCGTAGCGGAATCATTTGCCGAGCTTGCGCAACTCATCCGACTCCACGACTCGTACCCCATCCTGTTCTTCCAGTGCCAAACGCCACATGGCGCGGGCCAGTTGGCAGGCTTCGATGCCGTGGTACTTGCCTGGGATCAGTTTCGACAAGGGGCCGGCCAGTTGCTCGGCCAGGCGCGGTTCGACGCGGTCGCCCAGCAACAGGGAAGGCCGGCAAATGGTCAGTTGCGGCCAGCCTTGGGCCTTGAGTGCCGCCTCCATTTCACCTTTGACCCGGTTGTAGAAAATCGATGACTTGGCGTCGGCCCCCAACGCACTGATCACCACAAGGTGCCGTGCGCCCAGTTCCCGGGCACGCTTGGCAAATGCCACGACCAGGTCCAGGTCTATCGCGCGGAAGGCCGCTTCAGAGCCGGCTTTCTTGATGGTCGTGCCGAGGCAGCAAAAGGCGATGTCGATCTGGCCGCCGAGTTGGGGCAATACCTGCGCCGGTTCCCCGACCGGGTTTTCCAGGCGTGTGTGCTCGGCCAGCGGCCGGCGCGTGGGGGCCAGGACCCGGGTGATGGTCGGCTCATTGAGCAGCCGGTCCAGTAGGTGTTCCCCGGTCAGCCCGGTAGCTCCGGCAAGCAAAACATGCTGAGGCGTCAAGTACATAGTGTTTCCCCCTTGATACGGTTCAGCTTAGTTGCTCTTTGTGGCCTCGTCGTTCAAAGCAGCACTTTGCAATGCTTTACGTGCCTGCTGTTTGCGCAGCAGTTGCCAGTGGGAAAGGACCGTTCTGGGCGCCCACATCTGCGGTTCGGACGCTTCGAAATTGTCGGCCTGTTCGCGCTCGGCGACGATGGCCTTGGCGCGCTTGAAGGCTTGCTCCAGGTTGTCGGTCTGGTTCAGTGCCTGGGCGAACAGCGCATCGCCGAAGTAGGTGAAGTTGGCTTCCTCGGAGCAGCCAAAGGATACCCGGTCGGCCCGTGAAGCAGTCATGATCAGGGTGCGTTCATCCTTGAGTGCCGGGATGAAACCGCCGGAATAACAGGCCGAGATCACCACGATCTTGTCGCGTTTTTTCAGCGGCGCCAGCACTACGGCCAATTCATCGGCGGGCAGGTCGGGCAGTTCCATGCGCGGCTGATCGAGCACCAGCTCATGCTCGCTGGTGCCGTGGCTGGTCAGGTAGATGAAAATCAGGTCTTCCGGGCCACTGCGCTCGGCCAGGGTGGCGGCGGCGCGGCGCAGGCTTTCGCGGCTGGCCATGGGGCGGTCGCCGAGGTGATCGCGGTGGTTGACCAGGCGGATCTGCCCGAACGCGCCGAAACGGCTGGCGAGCATGTTGGCGACATAGTCGGACTCGCGCAGGAACACGCTTTGCTTACCATCGCCGCCCAAGGTCAGGCTGTACAGCTCAACCGCTGGGGTCGAGGCCGGGATGTTGGCCAGGGCATCCTCCAGCAGGCGGCCTTGGGCCAGCACGCCGAGTTCGAGTGCATCCGGCAGCAGCCGGCCGTCAGCGTTGCGCACCCGTTGGCCGTTGGCCCAGGTGCCGCTTTGCACGGTGCCATCGGTCAGCACCAGGGTGCCGCGTCCGTGGTAGCTGTCGCTTTCGAACTGGCCGACGTAAAAACTGCCGTCGGGCAGGTTCAGGCGGCCCTCGCCGGTAAAGCGCCAATCATTGAATTGACCGAGATAGTGACTGCCGTCGGCGCCGATCAGTTCGCCCTTGCCGGTCAGTGCGCCGTCCTTGAATTGGCCGATCCAGACGTCGCCGTCGGCATTTTCGTAGCGACCGCGACCGTTGAGCTGGTTGTTCTTGAAGCCGCCGATGTAGACGTCGCCATCGGCACTGTTGAAGGTGCCCTTGCCCTGCAGTTGCCCGTCGACAAAATGCCCGGTGAACTGGTTGCCACTGGCGTCGAAGCGCTGGCCTTCACCGTTGGGCTTGCCGTTGACGAATGGGCCCTGGTATTGGCTGCCGTCGTCGAGTTCCAGGCGTCCGAAACCGGAATAGCGGTCGGCCTTGAACTCGCCCCGGTAGCTCATGCCGTTTTCCTTGAGCGTCCCTTCACCGTCCCGCCGCCCCAGCTTGAAGCCGCCGGTGTAGCTGCTGCTCGGTGTGGTCAGGCTGCCCTGGCCGTGGAACAGGCCCTGCTGGAACTGGCCACGATAGACCTCGCCATTGCTGCCATGCCATTGCCCGGTGCCGTGCCACTGGCCTTTGTCGAACTGCCCGGCGTACCAACTGCCATTGGGGTAATCGATGCGCCCCTGGCCTTGCAGAAGCCCGTCCACCAGGTCGCCGCGGTAGCGGCCGCCGTCGGGCAGGCGCGCGTCGGGAGGCAGCGGCGATTCGCCGTCGCCACAGGCTGTGAGCAGCAGGGTCAGGGTCAGTGGGACGAATAAGCGCATAACGGGTTCCAGGTCATCAGGCCACGAGTATGCCGCAGCTAGACATAGAGAAGCGATGCGAAACTGCCTGGACGGTTTCGCATTTGTGCCTTCTTACACGAAGCAGAGCGACAGCGGCTCGGCGATGTAGGCCGGTTTTTCCGAACCTTCGATTTCCAGCGTGGCGGTGGCCTTGAGCAGCCATTGGCCGGGTTTTTTCTCGGTGACTTCCACCAGGTCGACCTTGAGCCGGACCTTGGAATCGACCTTCACCGGTTGGATAAAGCGCACGCTGTCCAGCCCGTAGTTGACGACCATCTTCACGCCCTCGGGCAGGATCAGGATGTCTTCCATCAGCTTGGGCATCAGCGACAGCGACAAGAAACCGTGGGCGATGGTGCCGCCAAACGGGGTCTGCGCGGCCTTGACCGGATCGACGTGGATGAACTGAAAGTCGCCAGTGGCTTCGGCGAACAGGTTGATGCGCGCCTGATCGATGGTGAGCCATTCGGAACGTCCAAGTTCCTTGCCGACATAATCTTTGAGCGCTGCAACGGGGACGTAGGGCATTGAGACTCTCCTTGGGTTCATCTGTTTTACTTTTTCTGGAACGGGGATCGGCATCCCCGGAGAACCACTGTAGATCAACATGGCGCTTAAGGAAGGTCACCGAACATGCTTTTTACGAATGCCGACCCATAGCGCAGGCGTGTTTAAATGTGTCGCCTGATTACTCCCTGTAGGCGCTGTCCGAAGGCTGCGATCTTTTGGTCTTTCGCTCCAGGATTCAATTGGCTGGGGGAAGATCGCAGCCTCGTTGCACTCGGCAGCTCCTACGCAGCTACAGGGGTGGGGTTTATGGATGTTTGTAAGGGGAGAGAGCGGATGTTGCTACGGGGCCTGACCTGGTTGGTGCTGTTTCAATTGCTGGGCACTGCGATCAATCATTTGTTCTTGCCGGTGCTGCCGGGGCCAATCATTGGCTTGCTGCTGTTGCTGGGCTATCTGGTCATGCGCGGCGAAGTCAGCGAGCCGCTGAGTCTGGCCGCCGGCAGCCTGCTGCGTTATCTGCCATTGCTGCTGGTGCCGCCCGCAGTGGGGGTGATGGTCTATGCCCAGGCGATTGCCGCCGACTTCTGGGCCATCGTCGGCGCGTTGACGTTGTCGCTGGTACTGTCGGTGGCGTTGACGGGAGTGCTGATGCAGCGCCTGGCCCGGCGTCACGTCGCCGCCCCGGAGGACGGCCAATGATGCTCGACTGGCAGGGCGCCTGGACCTCGGTGATCCATCATCCGCTGTTCGGTATCGGCATTACCTTGGGCGCCTATCAACTGGTGCTGGCGGCGTTCGAAAAGACTCGCTGGGTGTTCTTGCAACCGGTGTTGATGTCGATGGTGCTGTTGATCGGCGTGCTGGTCGGTTGCGGCATCGACTATGCCGAATACCGCAAGAGCACCGAGATCCTCAGCATCCTGCTGGGCCCGGCCACGGTCGCCCTGGCGGTGCCGTTGTATTTGAACTTGCGACGGATCCGGCAGTTGTTCTGGCCGATTTTTACTACGCTGGTGATAGCTGGGGTGTTTGCCACGGGCTCTGCGGTGGTATTGGGCTGGGCGTTTGGCGCCGAGCACATGATTTTGATGACCATGGCGCCCAAGTCCGTGACCTCGCCGATCGCCATGCTGGTGGCCGAGCAGATCGGCGGCGTCGCGGCGATGGCGGCGGTGTTCGTGTTGATCACCGGAGTGCTCGGGGCGATCCTCGGTCCGAGCATTTTGACGAAACTGGGTGTCCATAGCCCAGAAGCCCGGGGCATGGCCCTGGGGCTGGCGGCTCACGCGGTGGGCACGTCGGTGGCGTTGCAGGAAAGCGAGGAGGCAGGCGCTTTTGCGGCGCTGGCAATGAGTCTGATGGGCGTGGCCACGGCGGTGTTGCTGCCGTTGGTGGTGTCGATGACGGTTTAAGGAACTGGTTATGAGCTTGCCGCTTTTCCCGTTGAACACCGTGCTATTCCCCGGTTGCATCCTCGACTTGCAGATTTTCGAGGCGCGTTACCTCGATATGATCGGGCGCTGCATGAAACAGGGCGAAGGTTTCGGTGTGGTGTGCATCCTCGATGGCGAGGAAGTCGGCATCGCACCTGAAGGCTACGCGCGGGTCGGTTGTGAGGCGCGCATCACCGATTTCTCCCAGCAGGACAACGGTCTGCTGGGCATTCGCGTGCAGGGTGGGCGGCGCTTTATCGTCCATGGCAGCAGTGTCCAGGCGGATCAACTGACCGTCGCCGAGGTCGAGTGGCTGGAAGAAGAGCCGGAGCAACCGCTGCAGGATGAAGACGCCGACCTGATGGCGCTGCTCAAGGCCCTGGCCGAGCACCCGATGGTCGAGGCGCTGAACATGGGCACCGAAGCGAGCGGCCAGCAATCGCTGGGCAATCAACTGGCCTACCTGTTGCCGTTCAATGAGCTGGACAAGATCGACCTGCTGCAACTCGACGACCCGCAACAGCGCCTGGATGCGATCCAGGCCTTGCTCGATGAGTTGCAGGGCGAACTCTTCGCCTGACGCGCCGATATGGGTAGATCAATGCGGACCTCTGTGGGAGCGAGCAGGCTCGCTCCCACAGGTGGGGTGCAGCGTCTTGGCGTCAATAGGCATACCGCAACATCGCATGCGGCAAGTGCCGCAGGGCGAAGAAGCTGAACGCCGCCACCAGCGCCGGCAGGATCAGCCACCAGATTTTCGGCGGCATGGCCGGCAACGGGGCCTGGCGTTGGCTCAACCACAGGACGGCGGCGCAGACACAGGCGGCGAGCATCGCCCCGGCGACGATGTCGCTCGGCCAATGCGCCCCCAGGTAGACCCGCGACAGGGCAATGGCCAGCGCCGGCAGGCAGCCCAGCAGCAGCCAAGTCAGGCGCAGGCGCGACGGTTGACCGCGGCCGGCCAAGACGGTCAGGGCCAGGAACAGCGCGAACGCCCCGGAGGCATGGCCGCTGGGCATGCTGTAGCTGGTCAACGGGTCGGTGAGGATTTCCGGGCGCACGCGGGCAAAGAAGTGTTTGCTGCCGGTATTGGCCAGCGCGGTGAGCAGCATCGTGCCACCGGCAAAGATTGCCTGGCGCCATTGGCGCGCCAGCAATAGCAACCCGGTCAGCAGGGCGCTGAAAATCAGCATGTTGCGGAACTCGCCCATGAGCGTAAACGTCACGGCGATCTCATCCAGCGTCGGGCTGCGATGCTCCTGGACCAGGGCCATCAAGCCCTGGTCGAACGCCGTCAGGTAACGAAAGCCGTTGAACAGGCCGATCAGGATCACCAGGCCAAGGCCTGCGATCAGCGCCGTGGCATGGCGATGACGACGCAAGCTGCTGTTGACGCTCAGCCCGATCATCACCGCGATGCTGCCGATGACCACGCCGGCCTGAGGCCAGAAACCTTCGGGCAGCGGCAGGCGAAACGCCGCTCCGGTGGCCCAGCCCGGCAACAGGTACGCCACGGTCCAGCCCGCCGCGGCCAGTACGCTGACGACGGCGAAGCGTGGGAATGGCATGTCGCACATCCCGGCCACCATCGGCAACATGGGCCGTAACGGGCCGATAAAACGGCCCACCAGCAGGCTGGCGATGCCGTAGCGCTGGAAATAACTTTCCGCTGCGCCCATCCATTCCGGGTGATGCCGCAGCCCCGGCAGGCGCCGGATGTTCTGGTGGAAATGCCGGCCGAGGAAGTACGACACCAGGTCCCCGAGCAGCCCGCCAAGCAGGCCCAGCAGCAACGTCTCGCCCAAGGACAACGCGCCGCTGCCGGCCAGCACGGCGATGGCAAACAACAGCACGGTACCTGGCACGATCAAGCCGGCGATGGCCAGGCACTCCACGCAGGCGACGATGAACACCGCCACCGCCAGCCATTGCGGGTTGACGGTCAGCCAGCCGGTGATGCTATCGAGCCATGGGCCCATAAATACAACTCCATTGAAAATTGATTGGCATGCAGTTTTTACTGTGTGAGCGAGCCTGCTGTGAACGAAAACTCAAGATCACTGAAGATTAAAGCTGTGGGAGATGCGGTATTTCATCAGGGCAACAAAAAGTAATCACGGCCTTCGACCTGTCCGCGCCGCAACGGGTTGCGGGTACACCACGGGGCGTAGGCGGCGTCGACAAAACGGTAGGGCAGGTGCTCGTCCCGTCCCCGGGGAATGCCCAGGCGGGTGGTCTGGATTGCATTGACCGTCGGCACGCCGACATCTTCCACCAGCAAGCGCTCGGCGTCGAAGCGTTTAGCGTCCCAGTCCGGCACCTTCAGCCCCAGGGCTTTACACAGCAGAGTCTGGCCGGCGCAGAGTTTCTGCGGTGTGCGCGGCCGGCCTTGGGCGTCGGGGTTGTTGAGCAGCATCTGCGCCAGGCTCGCCGGCCCGCAAAGGGCATCAACCCACGGGTATGCCGATTTGATCAACACTGCATTGCCGGGGCCCTGGGCGCTGAAGTTCAACGAATCGCCGCCCCGGGCGTAGTACATATAGATGTGGCCGCCGTCCAGAAACAAAGCCTTACGCTTCTCTGTGTAGCCCAGCGAGGCGTGGCTGCCTTTTTCGGTGAAGTAATACGCCTCGGTCTCGATGATCCGCGCGCTGAGCCAGAGGTTACCGACCTTGTGACGGATGACCTTGCCCAGCAGGTCTTTGGCGAGCACCTGGGCGTCGCGATCGAAAAAGGCGTAGGGCAAGGCGTTGGGCGATGGCAAATCGGTCATGGCGATAAACGAAGTGAGGCCAAAGGAGGCGCGATGATAGCAATGGAAAGCTTAATCAGCGCTGAACACGCGCTTCAACCGGCTGTTTAGGGCTGTTTTGCTCCTCCGCCGGTCACCACTGTGAGTCCATGCTGTTAGTCGAGGGTTACGACAGCTATAATCTGCCGCTTTCCTCATCGCCAAGACCACACAGACCATGACTGAGTCCGTTCTTGACTACATGACCCGCCTGGGTCGCGCCGCTCGCCAAGCGTCGCGCATCATCGGCCGGGCCAGCACCGCGCAGAAAGACCGCGCCCTGCAGGCCGCCGCCAATGCGCTGGACGCTGCGCGTGCCGAGTTGTCCGCTGCCAACGAACTGGACCTGGCCGCCGGCCGGGCCAATGGTCTGGAGCCGGCCATGCTCGAGCGCCTGGCGCTGACCCCGGCACGCATCGACGGCATGATCGTCGGTCTGCGCCAGGTCGCGGCCCTGCCGGACCCGGTCGGGGCGATCCGCGATATGAGCTACCGCCCGTCGGGCATCCAGGTCGGCAAGATGCGCGTGCCCTTGGGCGTGGTCGGGATCATCTACGAGTCGCGGCCGAACGTGACCATCGACGCCGCCAGCCTGTGCCTGAAGTCGGGTAACGCGACCATCCTGCGTGGCGGCTCCGAAGCTATTCATTCCAACCGTGCCATTGCCGCCTGCATCCAGCGCGGCCTGGCCGAGGCCGATCTGCCGGCGGCCGTGGTGCAAGTGGTGGAAACCACTGACCGCGCCGCAGTCGGCGCGCTGATCACCATGCCCGAGTTCGTCGATGTCATCGTGCCGCGTGGCGGCAAGGGCCTGATCGAACGGGTCAGCCGTGACGCCCGCGTGCCGGTGATCAAGCACCTGGACGGCATCTGCCACGTCTACGTCAGCGCCCACGCCGAATTGCCGAAGGCCCAGCGCATCGCCTTCAACGCCAAGACCTACCGCTACGGTATCTGCGGCGCGATGGAAACCCTGCTGGTGGACCAGGCCGTGGCCAAGGACTTCCTGCCGTCGATGGCTGCCCAGTTCGGCGAAAAAGGCGTCGAGCTGCGCGGTTGCGAGCGCACCCGGGCGATCATCGAGGCCGTTGCGGCCACGGAAGAAGATTGGGACACCGAATACCTGGCGCCGATCCTGTCGATCCGTGTGGTCGACGGGGTGGACGAGGCCATCGAGCACATCAACCGCCACGGCTCGCACCACACTGACGCCATTGTCAGTGAAAGCCTGGGTGAAACCCGGCGCTTCGTGGCCGAAGTGGATTCGGCGTCGGTGATGATCAACACCCCGACCTGCTTCGCCGATGGTTTCGAATACGGATTGGGTGCCGAGATCGGCATTTCTACTGATAAGCTGCACGCCCGCGGTCCGGTGGGCCTGGAAGGCCTGACCTGCGAGAAGTACATCGTGGTCGGGGACGGCCAGTTGCGCGGACAGGAGCCGGTCTGACTTGGGCGATCTCGACCCACTGGCCTCTATGACTACGACCGCAGTGACGGCGACCACCGCGCCAAAGCGCATCGGTATCCTGGGCGGCACGTTCGACCCGGTGCACATCGGCCATTTGCGCGGTGCGCTGGAAGTCGCCGACGCCCTGGCCCTCGATGAGCTACGCCTGACGCCTAGCGCCCGGCCGCCTCACCGGGATACGCCGCAGGTGTCGGCGCAGGATCGCCTGGCGATGGTCGAGTGCGCGGTGGCCGGTGTGGCACCGTTGGTGGTGGACGCCCGCGAATTGCAGCGGGACAAACCGTCCTACACTATTGATACCCTGGAGCTGATGCGCGCCGAACTGGCCGCGGATGCCCAGGTTTTTCTGCTTCTGGGCTGGGACGCATTTTGCGGCCTGCCCACTTGGCATCGCTGGGAAGAGTTGCTCCAGCATTGCCACATCCTGGTGTTGCAACGCCCGGATGCCGACAGCGAGCCGCCGGATGCCTTGCGCAACCTGCTGGCGGCCCGCTCGGTGAGCGACCCGCTGGCCTTGAAAGGGCCGAGCGGACAGATTGCATTCGTCTGGCAGACGCCGCTCGCGGTATCCGCCACCCAGATCCGTCAACTGCTGGCCAGCGGTAAGTCGGTACGTTTCCTGGTGCCCGACGCGGTCCTGGCCTACATCGATGCGCACGGGCTTTACCGTGCGTCGAACTGAAAAAGGTGTGCTTCAAGGCACGTGAATGCGTGTAGCGAAGCGCCCGAACATACGAGCAAAACGAGTTTTATATGACTGACAAAGATGTAAGCAAAGTAAAGCGCAAGGGCACATTCAAGAGCGCCCCGCTGCCGGTAGAGGCCCACACCGGCGTCGTACTGGCCGGTGAAGAGCTGGTCAAGGTCGCCGTTGCGGCCCTGGAAGACGTCAAGGCCCAGGACATCCAGGTGATCGACGTTCGTGAAAAGCAGAGCATCACGGACTACATGATCATCGCCACCGGTACCTCCAACCGCCAGATCGGCGCGATGCTGGACAAGGTCCGCGAAGCGGTCAAGGCCCAGGGCGTCAAGCCGCTGGGTGAAGAAGGCAAGGGTGACAGCGACTGGGTACTGCTGGACATGGACGACGTCATCGTGCACATGATGACTGCCTCGGCGCGCCAGTTCTACGACCTGGAGCGCCTGTGGGCCGGTGCCGAGCAGAGCCGTTCGGCCAGCGCTGCGCACCACAGCCCGGAAAACCCCCATGAGCACTTCACCAAGCTCAACAAAGACCAGCAATAAGGGACCGCTGTGCGACTGCGCCTGATCGCCGTCGGTTCTCGCATGCCCAAGTGGGTGGAAGAAGGCTGGCATGAATATGCCAAGCGTCTTCCGTCCGAGCTGGCCCTGGAACTGGTGGAAATTCCGCTCAACACCCGTGGCAAGAACGCCGACGTGGCGCGCTTCATCCGCCAGGAAGGCGAAGCCATGCTGGCCAAGGTCGGGCCGAACGAGCGCATTGTCACCCTTGAAGTCCATGGCAAGCCTTGGAGTACCGAGCAACTGGCGGTGGAGCTCGATCGCTGGCGGCTGGATTCGCGCACGGTCAATTTCATGGTCGGTGGCCCGGAAGGGTTGGCGCCGGAAGTCTGTGCCCGGGCCGATCAGCGTTGGTCATTGTCGCCGTTGACGTTGCCGCACCCGCTGGTGCGGATTCTGATCGGCGAACAGCTGTATCGTGCCTGGACAGTTCTGTCCGGGCACCCTTACCACAAGTAATCCTGCCCCATGCCCCAGCCGATCCGCATCAAGGACCACGAAAAAGACGCCCGCCTGGTGCGGGGCCGCGTCGTGTTCGGTGCCATTGCCGTGGTGACGCTGATCGGCGTGTTGATTGCGCGCTTGTATTTCCTCCAGGTGATCCAGTACGAGTACCACTCGACCCTGTCGGAAAACAACCGGGTGCATGTGCAGCCGATTCCGCCGACCCGCGGGTTGATCTTCGACCGCAATGGCGTGGTGGTGGCGGATAACCGGCCCAGTTTCAGCTTGAGCATGACCCGCGAGCGCTCCGGCGACTGGCAGCATGTACTCGACGTCATCGTCGAAGTGCTGCAACTGACGCCCGAGGACCGGGCGATCTTCGAGAAGCGCATGCGCCAGGGCCGCCGCCCGTTCGAGCCGGTGCCGATCCTGTTCGAGCTGACTGAAGAGCAGATCGCCCTGATCGCTGTGAACCAGTTCCGCCTGCCCGGCGTCGAGGTGGTGGCGCAGTTGGTGCGTCATTATCCCCTGGGGGCGCACTTTGCCCACTCGGTCGGCTACATGGGGCGGATCAACGAGAAAGAGCTCAAGACCCTCGACCCGGTCAATTACAGCGGCACGCACCACATCGGCAAGACCGGCATCGAGCGTTTCTACGAGCCCGAACTGCATGGCCAGGTGGGTTACGAGGAAGTCGAAACCAACGCTCGCGGCCGCGTACTGCGGGTGCTCAAGCGCACTGACCCGATTCCTGGCAAGGACATCGTCCTGAGCCTGGACATCAAGCTGCAAGAGGCCGCCGAAGCGGCGCTGGGCGGGCGGCGTGGTGCCGTGGTGGCACTGGACCCGAACACTGGGGAGGTGCTGGCGATGGTCAGCCAGCCGAGCTTCGACCCGAACCTGTTCGTCACTGGCATCAGCTTCAAGGCTTACGCCGAGTTGCGTGATTCCATTGACCGGCCGCTGTTCAATCGCGTGCTGCGCGGCCTCTATCCGCCGGGGTCAACCATCAAGCCGGCGGTGGCGATTGCTGGGCTGGACTCTGGCGTGGTGACCGCATCGAGCCGGGTCTATGACCCTGGTTACTACCAACTGCCGAACTACGACCACAAGTACCGCAACTGGAACCGCAGCGGCGACGGTTATGTGGACCTGGAAACGGCGATCATGCGTTCCAACGACACCTACTTCTATGACCTGGCCCACAAGCTGGGGATCGATCGGCTGTCGTCCTACCTGGGCAAGTTCGGCATCGGTCAGAAGGTCTCCCTGGACATGTTCGAAGAGTCGTCTGGATTGATGCCGTCCCGGGAGTGGAAGCGGGCGACCCGGCGCCAGGCGTGGTTCCCCGGCGAAACCCTGATTCTGGGGATCGGCCAGGGCTACATGCAGGCCACGCCCTTGCAGCTGGCCCAGGCCACGGCGCTGGTGGCGAGTAAGGGCAAGTGGTATCGCCCGCACTTGGCCAAGACCATCGAAGGCGAGAAACCGGTGGACCCGGACCCGATGCCAGACATTATCCTGCGCAACCCGTCGGACTGGCAGAAGGTCAGCAACGGTATGCAGCAAGTGATGCACGGCGCCCGGGGCACCGCTCGCAAAGCCGCTATCGGCGCGCAGTACCGCATTGCCGGCAAGAGCGGTACGGCCCAGGTCGTCGCCATCAAGCAGGGCGAGAGGTACGACCGGTCCAAGGTCCAGGAGCGCCATCGCGACCACGCCTTGTTCGTCGGTTTTGCGCCGGCCGACAACCCGAAGATCGTCGTGTCGGTGATGGTCGAGAACGGTGAGTCGGGTTCCGGTGTCGCCGCGCCAGTGGTGCGCCAGATCATGGACGCCTGGCTGCTGGATGAGCACGGCCAGCTCAAGCCTGAGTACGCAAGCCCCACCACTGCGGAGGCTACGGCCCGTGAAGAATAATTTCGACCGGATCCTCTCCAGTGAGGATGTGATGCGCCGCCGTGCCACCTTGTTACAGCGCATGCACATCGATGGTCCGTTGCTGCTGCTGCTGCTGACCCTGGCCGCGGGTAGCCTGTTCGTGCTGTATTCGGCCAGCGGCAAGAACTGGGACATGCTGGCCAAGCAGGCCACCTCGTTCGGCATCGGTCTGGTGTCAATGATCGTCATCGCCCAGCTCGAGCCGCGATTCATGGCGCGCTGGGTGCCGCTGGCCTATGTGGTGGGCGTGAGCCTGTTGGTGGTGGTGGACGTGATGGGCCACAACGCCATGGGCGCCACCCGCTGGATCAACATTCCCGGGGTGATCCGCTTCCAACCTTCGGAGTTCCTCAAGATCATCATGCCGGCGACCATTGCCTGGTACCTGTCCAAGCGCAGCCTGCCGCCGCACCTCAAGCACGTGTGCATCAGCCTGTTGCTGATCGGCATCCCGTTCATCCTGATCGTGCGCCAGCCGGACCTTGGCACTTCGCTGCTGATCCTGGCCGGCGGCGCCTTCGTGCTGTTCATGGGCGGGTTGCGCTGGCGCTGGATCCTCAGCGTCATGGCCATTGCCGTACCGGTGTCGGTGGCCATGTGGTACTTCGTGATGCACGACTACCAGAAGCAGCGAGTCCTGACCTTTCTCGACCCGGAGAGCGATCCGCTGGGCACCGGTTGGAACATCATCCAGTCCAAGGCCGCCATCGGCTCCGGCGGGGTGTTCGGCAAGGGCTGGCTTTTGGGTACCCAGTCGCACCTGGACTTTTTGCCGGAAAGCCACACCGACTTCATCATCGCCGTGCTGGGCGAGGAGTTCGGCCTGGTGGGCATCTGCGTGCTGCTGCTGATCTATTTGCTGCTGATTGGCCGTGGGCTGGTGATCACCGCCCAGGCCCAGACGTTGTTCGGTAAATTGCTGGCAGGCAGCCTGACCATGACATTTTTTGTTTATGTTTTCGTCAACATCGGTATGGTCAGTGGCCTGTTACCGGTCGTGGGGGTTCCGTTGCCATTCATTAGCTACGGAGGAACTTCGCTGGTGACACTACTGTCAGCGTTTGGGGTCTTGATGTCGATTCATACGCATCGCAAGTGGATCGCGCAGGTTTGAATAAGGTGAAGAGTTCAATGCAAGCAATGCGTGGCTGGTCGACGCGATATGCACCGTGGATCGGCCTGGTCGGCTTCTTGGGCGGTGCGTCGCAGGCCCAGGCTGGCGAATACGAAGGTTCGCCGCAGGTGGCCGAATTCGTCGGTGAGATGACCCGCGACTACGGTTTTGCCGGTGAGCAGCTGATGGGGGTGTTTCGCGAGGCCGAGCGCAAGCAGTCGATCCTTAACGCCATCTCCCGGCCCGCCGAACGGGTCAAGCAGTGGCATGAGTACCGGCCGATGTTCATCAGCCAGGCGCGTATCGCCCGGGGCGTGGACTTCTGGCGCCAGCACGAGGCGGCCCTGGCCCGTGCCGAGCAGGAATACGGCGTACCGGCCCAGTTCATTGTGGCCATCATTGGCGTCGAGACCTTCTTTGGCCGTAATACCGGGAATTTCCGGGTGATCGACGCGCTGTCGACCCTGGGTTTCGATTACCCGCCGCGCGCCGAATTCTTCCGCAAGGAGCTGCGCGAGTTCCTGCTGCTGGCCCGCGAAGAGCAGGTCGACCCGCTGACCCTCAAGGGTTCCTATGCCGGGGCCATGGGCCTGCCGCAATTCATGCCCAGCAGTTTTCGCGCTTACGCGGTGGATTTCGACGACGACGGTCACATCAATATCTGGACCAACCCGACCGATGCCATCGGCAGTGTTGCCAGCTATTTCAAGCGCCACGGCTGGGAAGCCGGGCAGCCAGTGGTCAGCCGTGCCGACGTGCGTGGCGAGCAGGTGGACGAGGGCCTGACCGAGGGCATCGAGCCGACGAAAACCGTCGGGGAGTTGCGGGCGTTGGGCTGGTCGAGTCATGATGCGCTGCGTGACGACATGCTGGTCACTGCGATACGCCTGGAAGGCGAACAAGGCCCCGAATACTGGATGGGCCTGAAGAATTTCTACGCGATTACGCGTTATAACCGCAGCGTGATGTACGCCATGGCCGTATATCAACTGTCTGAAGAGCTGATCAAAGCACGGGGCGTCAAATAATGCGGGCATTGCCTACCTATCTACCCCTGAAAGCCAAATCCCTCAAGCTCGTGGCGTTGGCCGCGCTGTCGTTGTTGGTCGTCAGTTGTTCGACCAGCCGCGCGCCGGCCCAGAAAAACTCCACCGCCGTGCGCGGCTCGCCCCCCGGCCTGGACATCAACCGGGCCCACAAGGACGGCGCGCCGTGGTGGGACGTGGACGTTTCGCGCATTCCCGACGCCACGCCGACCCTGCACACCGGCCCCTACAAGGCCAACCCTTACACGGTGCTGGGTAAGACCTATTTCCCGATGGCTGACTCCAAGAGCTACGTGGCCTCGGGCACGGCGTCCTGGTATGGCACCAAGTTCCACGGCCAGAACACCGCCAACGGCGAGGTGTATGACCTGTATGGCATGAGCGCGGCCCACAAGACCTTGCCGCTGCCCAGCTATGTGCGGGTGACCAACCTGGACAACAACAAGAGCGTGATCCTGCGGGTCAATGACCGTGGGCCGTTCTATTCCGACCGCATCATCGACTTGTCGTATGCGGCGGCGAAAAAACTCGATTACGCTGAAATAGGCACCGCCCGGGTCAAGGTCGAAGGTATTGACCCGCAGCAATGGTGGGCCCAGCGCGGCCGTCCGGCGCCTTTGGTGCTTAACGAACCGAAAGTGGCGCAAAATGCCGCGCCGTCCGTGTCGGCGTCCACCGGTACGGTCGAGCAGTGGACGCCACCGCCGCAGCAGCACGCGGCGGCCGTAGTGCCCGTTCAGCCGGATGCAAAAAAAAACGCTTCTGCAACAGCGTCTGGCCAGTATCTGCAAGTGGGCGCGTTCGCCAACCCGGACGCTGCCGAGTTGCTGAGGTCGAAGCTCAGCTCGATGGTGAGCGCCCCGGTGTTCGTCAGCTCGATCGTGCGCAACCAGCAGACACTGCATCGCGTGCGCTTGGGACCGATCGGTTCTCCGGGTGAAGTCCAGCAAGTGCAGAACAGTGTGCGCTTGGCCAATCTCGGTTCGCCGAGCCTGGTCAGCGCAGAATGATGTGATTGAGGACCCACTTGTGGTTCGAGTGGGTCAGGTTGTTGGCTCCACGCATAACAAAAGCCCGGCAAGGGATGTGAGCGAGCAACTTAAATACGCGGCGACCCGTCAGAAGGTTGCCTGTTTTAGTTTTGCCTTCGGGCAGTCCCATTAGCGATTTCGAGAGACGGATGAACATCACCACCTTTGCCAAACGCCTTTGCCTGCTAGTTCCGCTGCTTCTCTCTCCGGCCGCGTTCGCGGTCGAGATGATGCCTGCGCCTCCTCAATTGGCCGCCAAATCCTTTGTACTCATGGATGCCAGCAGCGGCGAGGTCCTGGTAGAGAACAACGGTGATCAGCGCCTGCCACCGGCCAGCCTGACCAAGCTGATGACCGCCTACATCGCCACCCTGGAAATCCGTCGTGGCCAGATCGGTGAAAACGATCTGGTGACCGTCAGCGAAAACGCCTGGCGTACCGGCGGTTCGCGGATGTTCATCAAGGTCGGTTCGCAAGTGACCGTCAGCGACCTGCTGCACGGCATCATCATCCAGTCCGGCAACGACGCCAGCGTCGCTCTGGCCGAGCACATCGCCGGCAGCGAAGATGCGTTCGCCGACATGATGAACAAAACCGTGGCCGACCTGGGCATGACCAACAGCCACTTCATGAACCCTACCGGTCTGCCGAACCCTGAGCACTATTCGTCGGCTCACGACATGGCGTTGTTGGCACGGGCGATCATCCACGAAGACCCGGCGCACTATGCCATCTACTCCCAGAAGGAATTCCTCTGGAACGGCATCAAGCAGCCTAACCGTAACCTGCTGCTGTGGCGCGACAAGACCGTTGATGGCTTGAAGACCGGCCACACCGAAGAAGCTGGCTATTGCATGGTGTCTTCGGCTGTCCGTGACGGCATGCGCCTGATCGCCGTCGTCTTCGGTACCAACAGCGAAGTGGCCCGTGCCGCCGAGACCCAGAAGCTGTTGACCTACGGTTTCCGTTTCTTCGAAACCCAAACCTTCTATCAGAAGGGCGCCGAACTGGCCCAGGCCCAGGTCTGGAAAGGCACCAGCAACCAGGTCAAAGCCGGCTTGGCCCAGGACCTGACCATGACCTTGCCTAAAGGCCAGCTCAAGAAGCTCGCTGCCAGCATGACCATGAGCCCGCAACTGACCGCTCCCATCGCCAAGGGCGACGTGATCGGTAAAGTCGAAGTCAAACTGGACGACAAAGTGGTGCACAGCGCCGACCTGATCGCTCTGGACGCGGTCGAGGAAGGTGGTATCTTCCGCCGCATGTGGGATAGCATCCGTCTATTCTTCTACGGCTTGTTCAACTGATTGAAGTGTTGACCTGCATGGCCTCGTTCCTATCCGGAACGGGGCCATGTGCGTTACCACGGCTTACGAGGCCGTTACCCCATGACAGACTCTGAAGTAAAAGCGCCAAAGATCGAATTCCCCTGCGTGGATTATCCGATCAAGGTCATCGGCGACACCGGTGTGGGTTTCAAGGACCGGATCATTGCGATCCTTGAAAAACATGCCACCGTTGACCATAAGACCCTGGCGGAGCGCCAGAGTACCAACGGCAAGTACACGACGATCCAGTTGCACATCATTGCCACTGGCCAGGAACAGCTCTACGACATCAACAGCGAGCTGCGCGCGACCGGTTTCGTGCACATGGTGTTGTGATGCCGGGCACGCTGGGCTTTCGCGAGCTGGGCACGATGGCTTACGAGCCGGTCTGGCAGGCCATGCAACGCTTCACGAATGAACGCGGCACCACCGCCGACGATGAAGTCTGGCTGGTGGAACACCCACCGGTGTTCACCCAGGGCCAGGCCGGCAAGGCCGAGCACCTGTTGCTTCCGGGGGATATCCCGGTGGTGAAGGTCGACCGGGGCGGGCAGGTGACCTACCATGGCCCTGGCCAACTGGTCGCCTACCTGTTACTGGATGTGCGCAAGCTGGGATTTGGCGTGCGCGAGTTGGTCACCCGCATGGAGACATGCCTGATCGAGTTGCTGGCCAGCTACGGTGTGACGGCGGCGGCCAAGCCGGATGCGCCGGGTGTCTACGTCGACGGTGCGAAAATCGCGTCCCTGGGTTTGCGAATCCGCCACGGCTGTTCGTTTCATGGCCTGGCGCTGAACGTGGACATGGACCTTGCGCCATTTCGACGGATTAATCCCTGTGGCTACGCGGGACTGGCGATGACCCAGTTGAGCGAGCACGCAGGATCGATTGAATTTGCCGAGGTAAGTGCCCGGCTGCGCGCGCAGCTCGTCAAACACCTCGACTATGCTGAGCAGACGACCCTCACGGGCGGAATCGACTGATATGACTACTGATGCAGTGCAAACCATTATCCCGACGCAGGACGTCACCGAACGTCCGGCCCCACGTGCCAAGGTAGAGGCCGGCGTCAAGCTGCGCGGCGCCGAGAAGGTTGCACGCATCCCGGTCAAGATCATCCCGACCACCGAATTGCCGAAGAAGCCTGACTGGATCCGCGTGCGCATCCCGGTGTCTCCGGAAGTCGACCGGATCAAGGCCCTGCTGCGCAAGCACAAGCTGCACAGCGTCTGCGAAGAAGCCTCCTGCCCGAACCTGGGTGAGTGCTTCTCCGGCGGCACCGCCACGTTCATGATCATGGGAGACATCTGCACCCGGCGCTGCCCATTCTGTGACGTCGGCCACGGCCGTCCGAAGCCGCTGGACACCAACGAGCCGGAAAGCCTGGCCATCGCCATCGCCGACTTGAAGCTCAAGTACGTGGTCATCACCTCGGTGGACCGTGACGACTTGCGTGACGGCGGTGCCCAGCACTTTGCCGACTGCATCCGCGAGATCCGCAAGCTGTCGCCGAACGTCCAGTTGGAAACCCTGGTGCCCGATTACCGTGGCCGCATGGACATCGCCCTGGAAATCACCGCCGCCGAGCCACCGGATGTGTTCAACCACAACCTGGAAACCGTGCCGCGCCTGTACAAGGCTGCGCGTCCGGGTTCGGACTATCAGTGGTCGCTGACCTTGCTGCAGCGCTTCAAGCAGATGATGCCGCACATTCCGACCAAGTCTGGCTTGATGCTGGGCTTGGGTGAGACTGATGAGGAAGTTATCGAAGTCATGAAGCGCATGCGTGAGCATGACATTGACATGCTGACCTTGGGCCAGTACCTGCAGCCTTCCCGTAGCCACTTGCCGGTGCAGCGTTTTGTGCATCCGGATACCTTTGCCTGGTTTGCTGAGGAGGGGTACAAGATGGGCTTCAAGAACGTGGCTTCGGGGCCTTTGGTGCGGTCTTCGTATCATGCGGATGAGCAGGCTAAGTTGGTCAAGGCTGAGCTTCTGGGTTCCTGAGTTTTTGGGTGGGGTGTGTATCCGTTTTTTGTGTAATGGCGGCTTATGGTTCCGCCCTTACGGCGGGTCACTTTTGAAAAGCGCAAAAGTAACCAAAACGCTCTTGCCCCACCACTCGGTGCCTCGCCCACGAACCAATGCCTGCGTTCAGCCATCGTGGTTAACGGGGCGCCCCAGATCAAGATCAAAAGCCAAAGCGAGGCGGCCTTAGAGCCGACCTGGTTATTGGTGGGACCGCGTTTCTCCTGTGGGAGCGGGCTTGCTCGCGAAAGCGGTGTGTCAGTTTGCGGTGATGTTGGATGTGCCTGCCTCATCGCGAGCAGGCTCGCTCCCACAGGGGGCTGCGGCGTATATGTATTTTGTGGCTACCGAACATCTATGTGGGAGCGGGCTTGCTCGCGAAAGCGATGTGTCAGTTTGCGGTGATGTTGGATGTGCCGACCTCATCGCGAGCAAGCTTGCTCCCACAGGGTTCTGCGGCGTATATGCATTTTGTGGCTGCCGAGCATCTATGTGGGAGCGAGCCTGCTCGCGAAGACGATGTCACAGTCGATGAAGATGTTGGATCTGCCGACCTCATCGCGAGCAAGCTCGCTCCCACAAAGGGGATCTGCGGTGTACATGAATTGTGTGGCTGCTGAAGATCCAATGTGGGAGCGAGCTTGCTCGCGATAGCGGTGGCGCAGCCACATAGATACTGAACATGCCCCGCTCTTGCTTTGCTTTGGATCTTGATCTTGATCTGGGCGCCCCGTTAAACCACGCTGGCCGAACGCAGGCATTGCGCAGTGGGCATCCCGGCATGGATGCCGGGATAGCCGCGCTGGGCCATGGATGGCCCTTCGCGGCGGGCCCACGGAGCAATGCCTTCGTTCGGGCATGCCGAGCCTAGGCGAGGCACCGAGTGGTGGGGCAGAGCGTTTTTGGTTACTTTTGGCGCTCTTCCAAAAGTGACCCGCTGTAAGAGCGGAACCATAAGCCGCCGTTACACAAAAAACGGATATACACACTAAGCAACAACCCGGGAATCCCATGGCCCTAACCCCACACCACCCCGTCCCAGCCCTCCCTCAAGAAGGCCTGATCGCCGTGATCGCCCCCGCCGGCCCCGCCCCCCTGGACACGGGAAAAGCCATCCAATGGATGCGTGCAAGGGGTCATGAGCTGCGAATATTTCCGGGCGTCTATGAAAAGAACGACTACCTGGCCGGCAGCGACGAAGTACGTCTCAACGACCTGCACACCGCCTTCGCCGACCCAGAAGTCAAAGCCATCATCTGCCTACGCGGCGGCTACGGCACGCCCCGTCTACTCGATCGTATCGATTTCGAGCTCTTAAAGCTCAACCCCAAACCATTCGTAGGCTACAGCGACATCACCGCCCTGCACCTGGCCATCAGCCGTTACGCCGGCTTCGTGACCTTTCACGGCCCGCTGCTCAACGCCGATCTGCTGGGCGACAAGGAACCCCCTACCGTCACCTCGTTTTTCAGCCTGCTGCGTGGTCAGTTGAAGGCCGGTAGCGCGCTGAACCATCCCGCCGCCTACCCGTTGACCACCGTCGAGCCGGGCATCGCCCACGGACGTCTGCTGGGCGGCAACTTGTCGATGATTGCCGCGACCATGGGCACGCCTTATCAAATCGACGCCGAAGGGGTGATCCTGTTCATCGAAGACGTCAACGAACCGCTGTATCGCATCGATCGTCTGCTGACTCAACTGCGATTGGCCGGCACATTGCACCAGCTACGCGGCGTATTGGTTGGGGATGTGGCGGGGGTCGACATCGAGGCATTGAACCGATTGCTCAAGCAGACCTTCGAGCCATTGCGCATCCCGGTGCTGTCCGGCTGGCGCAGCGGGCACTGCGATCCGAACCTGACCTTGCCCATGGGGGCGTTGGTGAGGTTGGATGCGGGGGAGAAGAGGTTGGTGCTGGAGCAGGATGTGGTGGTCAGTCGCTAGTCGTGTAGCGTCTGTAACTCAGCCATCGCGAGCAAGCTCGCTCCCACAGGTTGACCGAGAACACCTGTGGGAGCGAGATTGCTCGCGAAAGCGGTAGTCGCCATACGCCAATTCAGCGGCTACGCAACGCCTCCAGCAACTGCTGCGTCGGATACCCATCCGCCGGCCAGCCGAACGACTGCTGGGCGCTGCGGATGGCCTTGCGGGTGTTGGCGCCGATGATGCCGTCGGGGTTGCCCGCGTCGTAGTTATGCTTGCCCAGCAGGGTTTGCAGCTCGATGCGTTCGCTGCGGCTCAGGGGCAGGTCCTCCTTGGGCCACTGGCCATAGACCAGCCCGCCGTTGGTAAAGCGCTTTGACAACAACCCGACCGCCAAGGCATAGGACGACGAGTTGTTGTACTTGAGGATGGCGCGGAAGTTATCGAAGATCAGGAACGCCGGGCCGCGATGGCCGGCCGGCAGGAGCAGGGACGCCGACAGCTCTCTGTCATCGGGGGCTATCGGCAAGCCGCCATATTCTGAAACGCCCAGCCGCATCCATTCGGAGACGGGCTTGCGGATCGTGCCATCGGCCAGTGTGTAGTCGAAGCCCTCTGCGAGATCGACCTCGAACCCCCACGGCTGGCCGCGTTGCCAGCCGGAGCTTTGCAGGTAGTGGGCGGTCGACGCCAGGGCGTCGGTGGCGCTGCCCCAGATGTCGCGGCGACCGTCGCCGTCGAAATCCACCGCATGGGTGTTGTACGTGGTGGGAATGAACTGGGTCTGGCCCATGGCACCGGCCCAGGAGCCGAGCATTTTTTCCGGTGTGATATCGCCCTGTTGCAGGATTTGCAGCGCGGCGATCAGTTGCGCATGGGCAAAACCCGGGCGCCGTCCTTCATAGGCGAGGGTCGCCAGGGAGTTGATCACCGACTTGCTGCCTTGGAACTGGCCGAAGTTGCTCTCCATGCCCCACACCGCCACCAGCGCCTGGCGATCGACGCCATACCGCTGCTCGATGCTTTGCAGGATCTGGGCGTTCTGCCGCATCAGGCTCTTGCCTTTGTTGACCCGCAGTGGCGACAGCGCGCCATCGAGGTATTCCCACACGGGGCGGGTGAACTCCGGCTGGCTGCGATCGGCCTTGATTACGCTCATGTCCGGGCTGACGCCGACAAACGCACGGTCGAACAGGTCGCCACGGATCCCGGCGGCCAGTGCCTCCTTGCGAAACCCGGCCTGCCATTCAGCAAAGGTTTGGGTGGGCGCAATGGCCAGGTCTTCACCGGTCGGCACCAGAGGCGGCACGATGGCCGGAGCGGTCACGGCGGGGGTTGTTTGGGGCGGTTGGGCGTCGGCGGCAGTAGGCTTTTCGGCGCAGGCGACAAGCAGGACAACGCTTGTGGCAACAATCATTTGGCGCAGTGGCCAACGATGGGAAAGACAGGAGGGCATGCACGGGTCCAGAAATACAAGTCAGGTGCTGACCTTAACATGCGAAAGGGGCATAGGGCTTGTCCGGTGTTTCAAGCGGCCAGAAAGCAAGAAGCCTCCCAGTTGTCAGACTGGAAGGCTTCGCGGCGGTAGCTGCCTTTGCCCTTGGCGGGTCGCTCCTGGCGGCTGCGGAACAGGGGCTGGGCGACGATGGACTTGGCCTTGTTGGGGCCATGCTTGGATGGCTTTTTGCTCATGGTGGGTACTCTCGTGGGGTTGGGTTTTGCGGGGCAAATCATGGGACAGAGTTGGGGCGTTGTCCATAGGGTAAATGGAGGCGATATTTGTAGGATCAAGAGTGGAAAAAGTCGCAGCCTTCGGCAGCTCCTACAATGGAAATGCATACTTCTGTAGGAGCTGCCGAAGGCTGCGATCTTTTATTCAGCTGGCAGAGTCAACCGCTGGCCGGCCATCAACAGCGACAAGCGACTGAGGCTCATCCACGGTGAGCCGGCGGCCTGGCCCTTGATCTGCGCATCAATGCGTTGGGCCTCGAGCAGCAATTGTGCCCAGCGCGACGCGGAATAGCGTTGCAGGGCCTTGCTCATCAGCGGTTTGCGCTTGTCCCAGACAGGCGGGCGGGCCTGACTGAAGGCCTTGTCCAGCGGTACGCCCTGGCTGTATTGCAGGGAAAGGTTGGCCAGCAGGCGCAATTCCCGGGCCAGGGCCCAGAGGATCACCGGCGGTTCGACGCCTTCGCCCCGCAGGCCTTCGAGCATGCGCAGGGCATGGGCGGCCTCACCGTTGAGGATCGCATCGGTCAGCCCGAAGACATCGAAACGCGCACTGTCGGCCACGGCAGCCTGTACCGTTTCCACGGTGATCTGCCCGCCCTCGGCCATCAGCTTGAGCTTTTCGATCTCTTGGGCGGCGGCCAGCAGGTTGCCTTCGACCCGGGCGGCAATCAGCTCCACTGCGTCCTGGCTGGCCGAGAGGCCGGCCTGGGACAGGCGTTGGCGGATCCAACTGGGCAACTGGCTGACATCCACCGGCCAGATCTGCACGAACTGGGTCTGCGGGCCTTCGACCAGGGCCTTGCCCCATTTGGTCTTCTGCGCGCTGCCGTCGAGTTTCGGCAAGCTGATGAGCAGCACGGTGTCCTCGGCGGGCCGTGAGCAATATTCGATCAACGCAGCGGCGCCCTTGTCTCCGGGTTTGCCAGATGGCAAACGCAGCTCCAGCAGGCGCTTTTCCGCGAACAACGACATGCTCGCCCCGGCCTGCAGCAGCGTGCCCCAGTCAAAACTGGCGTCGGCAGCGAATACCTGGCGTTCGTCGAAGCCTTGCTGGCGTGCAGCGGCGCGGATGGCGTCGGCAGCTTCCTGGCACAGCAGTGGGTCATCGCCACTGATGATATAGACCGGCGCGAGGGCGCCTTGCAGGTGTTTGCCGAGTTGGGCGGGGGCCAGTTTCATAACACGCGGTTCATAAGAGAAGGCGAGCGGGGCGCCGGAGCGCCCCGCAAGGCTTATTCAGCCGGGATCTGCATCGGTGACTGTTGCGGCGTTTGCGCTTCAGCCTCGCGTGCCGCTTCCAGCGCTTCGGCTTCGGCTTTGGCCTTGGCGTCGGCTGTCTGTTGCAGTTGCTCCAGTTGGGTCGGGCTCAGCTGTTGCAGGCGCAGCATCATGCGCTGTACGAGGTCGCGCCGCATTTCGCCGCTCACTTCGCTCGACTCCTGGTCGGAACCGGTGATGTTGTTGCCATCGTGCAGGTAGACCTTCTGCACCTGCAGCTTGTCGTCCAGCAGTACTAGGTCGTTCTGGCCGCGGACTTCATAGTTCAGCACGTTGCTCAGTTCGTACTCGGCCGAACGACCGGCGCCGGCATAGCTCAGGCTGCGCTGGCTTTGCTGTTCGCGGGTCAGTACCAGCTTGTACGGGGCCCCGGTGTAGACTTTCACGCCGCTGTTTTCCAGGGTGTCGCGCAGCATCTTGACGGTGTCGCCATAGGCGTCCCGTGCGCTGAGGTCCAGTTCCGTGATGGCCAGCTCGGTGGTACCGGTGCCGCGCAGTTGGAAGCCGCAGGCGCTCAACAGGACCGCCAGGCCCACTACCAGCAGATTACGTTTGATCATCTTGTTGCTCCCCTTGAACCCTATAGGGGTCGACCATGCGACCCCGCAGGTTGTATTCGGCGCCAGGCTCAAGCCTTGCACCCGATCCAATTAGCTTGCGACGATGTTGACCAGCTTGCCGGGCACGACGATCACTTTGCGAATCGTCAGGCCATCGACGAAGCGCAGCACGTTTTCATTCGCTCGCGCAGCGGCTTCGATTTCTTCGCGAGTGGCGGCGGCCGGCATTTCGATCTGGCCGCGCAGCTTGCCGTTGACCTGGATGACCAGGGTCAGGCTGTCCTGCACCAACGCGGTTTCGTCCACCACCGGCCAGCGTGCGTCAATCACCGGGTCGGCGTGACCCAGTTGATTCCACAGCGCGTGGCTGATGTGTGGGGTGATCGGCGCCAGCAGCAACGTCACGGCCTCCAGGCCTTCGTGAACCAGTGCGCGATCCTGCTCGGTGCCTTGCGCGGCTTTTTCCAGCACGTTCATCAGCGTCATCACCTGGGCGATGGCGGTGTTGAATTTGTGGTTCTGGCCGACGTCATGGCTGGCTTGCTTGATGGCCAGGTGGATCGAGCGGCGAATGGCTTTCTGCTCGTCGTTCAGGCTGGCGACGTCCAGTTTGCCCGGCAGACCCAGGGTGACGTGGGCTTGAGCCAGGCGCCAGACGCGCTTGAGGAAACGGTGCGAGCCCTCGACGCCTGAATCGGACCACTCTGCGCTCATGTCAGGTGGTGAGGCGAACATCATGAACAGGCGGCAGGTGTCTGCGCCGAACTGGTCGATCATCGACTGTGGGTCGACGCCGTTGTTCTTCGACTTGGCCATTTTCTCGGTGCCGCCAATTTCCACCGGCAGGCCGTCGGCGATCAGCTTGGCGCTGATGACCTTGGCTTTGCTGTCGCGTTCGAGTTCGACATCGCTCGGGTTGAACCAGGTGTAGGCACCGTTGGCTTCACGACGATAGTAGGTCTCGGCGATCACCATGCCTTGGGTCAGCAGGTTCTTGAACGGCTCGTTGGAGCTCACCAGGCCTTCGTCACGCATCAGCTTGTGGAAGAAGCGTGCGTAGAGCAGGTGGAGAATGGCGTGTTCGATACCGCCGATGTACTGGTCCACCGGCAACCAGTGGTCAGCCGCGGATTTTTCCACCAGGCCGCCTTGATAGTGCGGCGAGGCGTAGCGCGCGTAGTACCAGGAGGACTCGACGAAGGTGTCCATGGTGTCGGTTTCACGCTTGGCCGGTGCGCCGCATTTCGGGCAACTGCACTCATAGAACTCGGGCATGCGCGCCAGGGGTGAACCGGCGCCGTCAGGTACGACGTCTTCCGGCAGGACCACGGGCAGTTGATCTTCCGGCACCGGAACGTCACCGCAGGTGTCGCAATGCACGATCGGGATCGGGCAGCCCCAGTAACGCTGGCGGCTGATGCCCCAGTCCCGCAGGCGGAACTGGGTGCGCGAGGTGCCGAGGTTTTTCTTGATCAGGGCAACTTCGATGGCATCGAACGCGCCGGGGAAATCCAGGTCGTTGAACGCTCCGGAGTTGATCAGCTCGCCATGTTCGCCATAGGCGTCTTGCCAAGGTTCCGGGGTCTGGTCGCCGGCGCTGGTGCGCACCACGGCTTTGACCGGCAGGTTGTACTTGTGGGCGAATTCGAAATCGCGCTCGTCGTGGGCGGGGACTGCCATTACCGCGCCGTCGCCGTAGTGCATCAGTACGTAGTTGGCGACCCAGACCGGCAGTTTCTCACCGGTGAGCGGGTGCTCGACGAACAGCGAGGTTGGCAGGCCTTTTTTCTCTTGGGTGGCGACGTCGGCTTCGGCGACGCTGCCGCCCTTGCATTCGGCGATGAACGCCTGCAGCTCAGGGTTGTTCTGTGCCGCCAGGGTGGCCAGCGGATGCTCGGCGGCCACGGCCACATAGGTGGCGCCCATCAGCGTGTCCGGGCGGGTGGTGAAGACTTTCAGGGTGCCGGCTTCGCCAATGGAGGCGACGTCGTACGGGAACTGTACTTCCATGCCCCGGGACTTGCCGATCCAGTTGCGCTGCATGGTCTTGACCTGCTCGGGCCAGCCGGTCAGCTCGTCGAGACTCTCCAGGAGTTCATCCGCGTAGGCGGTGATCTTGAAGTAGTACATCGGGATTTCGCGCTTTTCGATCAGCGCGCCGGAGCGCCAGCCGCGACCGTCGATCACTTGCTCGTTGGCCAGTACGGTCTGGTCCACCGGGTCCCAGTTCACGGTACCGTTCTTGCGGTAGATCACGCCTTTTTCGAACAGGCGGGTGAACAGCCATTGTTCCCAGCGGTAGTAGTCGGGTTTGCAGGTGGTGACCTCGCGGGACCAATCCACCGCCAGGCCCAGGCTGCGCAGCTGGGTTTTCATGTAGGCGATGTTTTCGTAGGTCCACTTGGCGGGGGCTACGTTGTTCTTCATCGCGGCGTTTTCCGCCGGCATGCCGAAGGCGTCCCAACCCATGGGTTGCAGGACGTTCTTGCCTTGCATGCGCTGGTAGCGGGAGATCACGTCGCCGATGGTGTAGTTGCGCACGTGCCCCATGTGTAGCTTGCCGCTGGGGTAAGGGAACATCGACAGGCAGTAGTACGTCTCCTTGCCTGGCTGTTCACTGACTTCAAAGGACTTTTGCTCGTCCCAGAACGACTGGGCGGCGGCTTCGATTTCAAGGGGCTGGTAGTGTTCGTGCATGGCTACTTTTGTACTGAATGGGGTGGCCCAATCCTCTTCGTTGCCATGCTGGACGCAGACGACGCCACATGCGGCGTTTTCGATGCCCAGCCAAGCTGGAAGTGGAGTTACAGGAAGCGCCGTAGCATACATGACCGCGCTCTACCGAGGGAAACCCTGATTGCTGCCGAACCACCGCTGAGCCATTGCCGATCAGCGGCAATGACCCGTGTTCAGGGCCGTTGGTCGCGGCGCCCTGCCGGTTTGCCCAGCGAAGCTACGCTTCTCAATGGGGAGTGAGTCTTATCTTCAATGAGGTGAGGGATGGTTGAATCACAACGAAAAGTCGCTACACCTGAGTTGTACGAAAAACTGATCGATCGTCTTGGGGTGGCCCTGGACGCTGCAAGAACCGCCGGTCGCTTGCGTGATGAGCGCCCGGTAGAGCTGGAACTGCGAGGCTTGAGCCCCGCAGAGTTCGAACTGGTCAAGGCCTACCTCGAACAGGCCGGACATCAACCCCCCACCACAGGGGCCCAGGCACTCAAGCGTCTAGACGCGCCCCGTTCGGCCAAGGTTGTGTGGCTCAAGGACCGGACGCCTGATAAGGATGCTGTAAAGGTCCGGTCGCTGCAGTTTAAGTAAAGCCGGATTCACGTTTGTCGCTTTTTTTGGTTCAAGGCTTTTTCGAATCTGTTGTCGCTTTGCGTCAACCCACTTAGGCTTCGGGCATCTATGGAGATGCCCGATGCCGTTTCGCTATTTCATCAAACAACTTTTATTGCCGCCCGGCATTCTTTTGCTGCTATTGGCGCTCGCCTGGTGGTGGCGCCATTCACGGCCGCGCCTGGCCCGGCTGTGTTTCGCCGTGGGCCTGGGCGGTTTCTGGTTGATGAGCCTGCCGGTGGTGGTGCAGTGGAGCGCCAACGCATTGGAGCGTGAGCCGCCGCTGCTGCGCAGTGAATGGGCGACCCTGGCCCAGCGTGCCGACGCCATCGTGGTACTGGGTTCCGGTCGCGAGCGCGGTGACCTGGCCTGGGGGGGCGACCAACCCACCGGTGTCGGCCTTGAGCGCCAGCGTTATGCGGCGCGATTGGCCAAGGCTTCGGGCTTGCCCGTGTTGACCACTGGGGGCTTGCACTACGGCACCCCGCCCAGCGAGGCCAAGTTGATGGCCGACTCGATGCTGGATGATTTCGGCGTCAACGTGCGCTGGCAGGAAGGACGTAGCCGCACCACCTGGGAAAACGCCCAGATGAGCGCCGAGATCCTGTTGCCGGAAGGCATCAAGCGGGTCGTGGTGGTCACTCAGGCCTGGCACATGCCGCGGTCGGTCTGGAGTTTTGAACGCGCGGGGTTTGAAGTGGTGCCGGCGCCGGTGGGTTTCCTGGGACAGGACAATGCCCGGCCACTGGGCGGTTGGATGCCGGAGTTCAAGTCGATCTGGCAATCCGGGCAGTTGATGAATGAAACGGTGGGGCTGGTGGGGTATCGGTTGTTTTACCGCTGAGCGGTGTTGCGGCAAGTGGAATTATCCCGCTGGAACGCACCTGTGGAGCTGCGTAGGAGCTGCCGAGTGCAACGAGGCTGCGATCTTCCCCCAGCCAATTGAATCCTGGAGCGAAAGATCAAAAGATCGCAGCCTTCGGCAGCTCCTACAGAGTCCAGCAGGAGCAAGGATTATCGAAAACCTTAAACCGTCCTGGCCATCCGGCTCGCCATCAACGCCCAGCCCAGCAGCAATACGCACAAGATGATCAGCGGCCACGAGCGCCATTGCAGGTACGGCGTCAGGCCGTGCATCGGCACCACTTCGCCGTACAGGATGCCGCGCTCGAATTGTGGGATCTGCGCGGTGATCTGGCCAAAGGGGTTGATCAGGCCGGTCACGCCGTTGTTGGTGGCACGGATCATCCAGCGGCCGGCTTCCAGGGCGCGCATCTGCGCCATTTGCAGGTGCTGCAACGGGCCGATCGAGGTGCCGAACCAGGTGTCGTTGCTGATGGTCAGCAACAGGTCGCTGCGCGCCGAGAGGCCGGCGGCAAATTCCGGGTAGACCACTTCATAGCAGATGAACGGCGCGATCTGGTAACCCTTGGCTTGCAGCAGTGGCTGGTCGGCCGGGCCCCGGGCGAAGTCCGACATGGGCAGGTCGAAGAAGGCGATCAGGCCGCGCAGGATGTCCTGTAGTGGTACGTATTCGCCAAATGGCACGAGTTTTTGCTTCAGGTAGGTACCGTCCCCTTCGCCGGTCACGGTGATGCCGTTGTAATAGCGCTTCTCGTGGCGTACCAGTTGGCGAATCGGCACACCGGTAATCAACGCCGACTGTCGCTCGGCGGCGAAGTTGCCCATCGTGTCCAGGTAGCCTTGGGCAGACTCCTTGAGTACCGGCACCGCGGTTTCCGGCCAGATCAGCAGGTCGACGCGCTTGGAGGCGAAGCTCATGTCGCGGTACAGCGCCAACTGCGCGTTGAGCTGCTCGGGGTCCCACTTCATGTTTTGTTCGATGTTGCCCTGGATCGCCGCGACGCTCAGCGGGTCGCCCGAAGGACTGGTCCAGGCGTGACCCTTGAATGCCATGCCAGCCACCCATGGGCCGATCAGCAGCAGCACGCCCGCGGCGATAAAACCTTTACGTGCGGTGCGGATCAACCGGGGCGCGTTGTACAGCAGCGCGGCGGTCAGGGCCAGGGTGAAGGAGATCAGCCACATTCCGCCCAGCGGCGCGAGGCCGGCCAGCGGGCCGTCGAGTTGGCTGTAGCCGGAATACAGCCAGGGGAAGCCGGTGAGGAACCAGCCGCGGAAGGCTTCCTGGCCCAACCACAACGCGGCGAACGCCAGGGCATCGGCCAGTGGGGCCTCGTTACGGCGCAGCCAGCGCGCCCACAGCCAGGCGGGCAGGGCGAAGAACCAGGCGATGGCGGCGATGAACAGCAGCATCAACAACCCGGCGAGCAGCACCGAGGCGCCGCCGAAGTTATGGATACTGACGTAGATCCAACTGGTGCCGGCACCAAACAGGCCAAAACCGAAACACCAGCCACGGCCCAAGGCCTGGCGCGGCGAGAGTTCGCGCAACCCGGCGTAGAACAAACCGACCGCCAGCAATGCCAGCGGCCAGAGGTCGAACGGCGCCAAGGCCAGGGTGGTGATCGCACCGGCCGCCATGGCCAGCAGGTTACCGGGCCAGCCGGGGCGGGTTATCCAGCGCATTTTTGTCCTTAGCGGGTCTCGCAGGGGTTATCGGCCAATGGGCGACAGGCGCAGCAAGTGAATCCGACGGCTGTCGGCATTCAGGATGCGGAAGCGCCAGGAGCCGATTTCCGTGGTTTCGTTGCGCTTGGGCAGGTGCCCGAAAGCACTCATCACCAGGCCGCCGACGGTGTCGAATTCATCGTCGGAGAATTGGCTGTCGAAGAATTCGTTGAAGTTCTCGATCGGCGTCAGGGCCTTGATCAGGAAGTCGCCGCTGGGCAGGGGCTTGATGTAGCTGTCTTCCTCGACGTCGTGCTCGTCCTCGATGTCGCCGACAATCTGCTCGAGCACGTCTTCGATGGTGACCAGGCCGGCCACGCCGCCGTATTCGTCGATGACGATGGCCATGTGGTTGTGGTTGGCGCGAAATTCACGCAACAGCACGTTCAGTCGCTTGGACTCGGGCACGAAGGTGGCCGGGCGCAACAGGTCCTTGATGTTGAAGCGGTCGCCGTTTTCCTGAAGGATCAACGGCAGCAGGTCCTTGGCCAGTAGCACGCCCATGACGTCGTCATGGCTCTCGCCGACGACCGGGTAGCGCGAGTGAGCGGAGTCGACCACGGCGGGCAAAAATTCGCGAGGGGTCTGGGTCGCCTTGATGCTGACCATCTGCGAGCGCGGGACCATGATGTCCCGGACTTGCAGGTCAGCGACCTGGATGGCGCCTTCGACGATGGCCAGCGCTTCGCTGTCCAGCAGTTTGTTCTGGTGTGCGTCGCGCAGCAGCTCCAGCAGCTCCTGGCGGTTCTTCGGCTCATGGGCAAAAGCCTGGGTGAGCTTGCCCAGCCATGACTTCTGCCCGTTGCTCGATCGATCTTCGCTCATAGCGATTACTCTGAATCCTTTGTCGTTACAGGTTGATGTATCAGTGTTCGTCGCCGGCGTAGGGGTCGGGATGACCCAGCTCTGCAAGCAACGTTCGTTCCAGAGCTTCCATTTCTTCGGCTTCGTCATCTTCTATATGGTCGTAACCCAGTAGATGCAAGCAGCCGTGAATCACCAGATGGGCCCAGTGGGCCTCAGGGGGTTTGTCTTGTTCCGCCGCTTCACGCTCCACCACCGGGACACAAATCACCAGGTCGCCCAGTAGCGGGATATCAAGCAGTTCGTCGGGCACATCGGCGGGGAACGACAGCACGTTGGTGGCGTAGTCTTTCTGCCGCCAGGTGTGGTTCAGTTCACGGCCCTCGGGCTCGTCCACCAGGCGGATCGTCAGTTCCGAGTCGGCGCTGCGCTGGCGCAGGGCCAGTTCGCACCATTGGCGGAACTGGGCTTCGCTGGGGGCGGCGTGTTCGCAGGCCACTTGCAGGTCGAGTTCAAGCATTGTGGCGATTGCCTTTGCTTTCGACCGAATCTTCATCGGCGCGATTCTCGAAACGCTCGTAGGCTTCGACAATGCGTTGCACCAACGGATGGCGCACGACGTCCTTGGGCATGAAGTGCGTGAAGCTGATGCCCGGCACGTCCTTGAGGACCTGGATCACATGGTTCAGCCCGGACTTGGTGCCACGGGGCAGGTCGACCTGGGTGATGTCCCCGGTGATGACGGCGGTGGAGCCGAAGCCGATGCGGGTCAGGAACATTTTCATCTGTTCGACCGTGGTGTTCTGGCTTTCGTCGAGGATGATGAAGCTGTTGTTCAGCGTACGACCACGCATGTAGGCCAGCGGCGCGACCTCGATGACTTGGCGCTCGATCAGCTTGGCGACGTATTCGAAGCCGAGCATTTCATACAGCGCGTCATAGAGCGGGCGCAGGTACGGATCGATCTTCTGGGCCAGGTCGCCGGGCAGGAAGCCGAGTTTTTCACCCGCTTCGACCGCCGGGCGTACCAGCAGGATGCGCCGCACCTGTTCACGTTCCAGTGCATCGACGGCGCAGGCCACGGCCAGGTAGGTCTTGCCGGTACCGGCTGGGCCGATGCCGAAGTTGATGTCGTTGCCCAGGATTTCCTTCACGTAGCGCTGCTGATTCAAGCCGCGAGGGCGAATCATACCTTTTTTCGTGCGCAGGGCCACGGCAGGTTCCGACGGGGCGGGGTTGTCGAGTTCCTCGACAGCCGACTCCTGCAGGAACAGGTGGACCGTATCCGGCGACAACTCGCTCCCCTTGGTTTCCCGGTAGAGACGGCGTAGCAGGTTTTCCGCGGAGGTGGTGTGCTTAGGTTCGCCGATCAGTTCGAACTGGTTTCCGCGGTTGCGGATCTCGATGGCCAGGCGCTGTTCGATCAAGCGCAGGTGCTCGTCGAATTGCCCGCACAGATTGGCGAAGCGGCGAGCCTCAAAGGGCTCGAGAATAAAGCGATGTGGTTCGATGGGTGCGTTCAAGGTCGTTTTTAGCCGCCCGGGGGCAATTAAGGTGAAATCAAGGATAACGCCAGTAGGCTGGGTGCGAAAGCTCTTAATAAACCGAGCGATCTTGTGGGAGCAAGGCTTGCCCGCGATGAGTGCAACTCGGTCCCTCAGGAATTGAGGCGCCTGTATCGCGGGCAAGCCTTGCTCCCACAAGTTCTGCTTTCACAGGGAATTGGGGAGTTACTGGATCAGCGAACCGCGCAGGGAGTGCGGTTGCGCGGCGTCGATGTGCACGTCGGCGAACTGGCCGATCAGGGCCGGGGTGTCGCAGCGGAAGTTGACGATGCGGTTGTTTTCGGTCCGTCCTTGCAACTCGCCCGGGTCCTTTTTCGAGTAATCGGTCACCAGAATCCGCTGGACGGAGCCGACCATTTGTCGGCTGATCTCGAAACCTTGCTGATTGAGGCGATGCTGCAAGGCGTTGAGCCGTTCCTTTTTCAGTTCTTCCGGGGTTTCGTCGGCCAGGTCGGCCGCCGGGGTGCCAGGGCGCTGGCTGTAGACGAAGGAATAGGAGAAGTCGAAGCCCACGTCTTCGATCAGTTTCATGGTCTGCTGGAAGTCTTTCTCGGTTTCGCCAGGGAAGCCGACGATAAAGTCCGAGCTGATGCAGATTCCCGGTACTGCCGCACGCAACTTGCGCAGCTTGGATTTGTACTCAAGGGCCGTGTGGTTGCGTTTCATGGCCGCAAGGATCCGGTCGGAACCCGATTGCACTGGCAGGTGCAGGTGCTTGACCAGTTCGGGGACGTCGGCGTGGGCCTGGATCAGGCTGTCGGAGAACTCCAGCGGATGGGACGTGGTGTAGCGGATGCGGTCGATGCCATCCACTGCCGCCACGACGCGGATCAGTTCGGCGAGGTCCGCCAGGCGCCCGTCATGGGTCAGACCACGATAGCCGTTGACGTTCTGCCCCAGCAGGGTCACTTCACGCACGCCGTGTTCCGCCAGGTGGATGATCTCGGCGATCACGTCGTCGAACGGCCGGCTGACTTCTTCGCCGCGGGTGTAGGGCACCACGCAGAACGTGCAGTACTTGCTGCAACCTTCCATCACCGACACGTAGGCACTTGGGCCGTCGATGCGCGGTTCGGGCAGGTGGTCGAATTTTTCGATTTCCGGGAACGAGACGTCCACTTGCGGCAGCTTGGTGCTGCGGGCGGCGTCGATCATCTCCGGCAGGCGGTGCAAGGTCTGCGGGCCAAAGACCACGTCCACGTACGGCGCACGATCACGAATGGCCGCGCCTTCCTGGCTGGCCACGCAACCGCCCACGGCGATGACCATTTCCGGGTTGGCCAACTTCAGTTCGCGCCAGCGGCCGAGCTGGGAATACACCCGGTCCTGGGCGCGTTCGCGAATCGAGCAGGTGTTGAGCAGGATCACGTCCGCGTCTTCAGCGCGGGCGGTGACTTCCAGGGCCTGGTGTTCACCCAGCAGATCGACCATGCGCGAGCTGTCGTACTCGTTCATCTGGCAACCGTGGGTTTCGATGTAAAGCTTCTTGGCCATGGACGGGATCATCACGTGATTCAAAGAACCGCGCATTATAGAGAACAAGTCCCTGGGTTCCCACCGCTGTGCGAGCAGTGGCTATGCTATAGTTCGCGCCCTCATTTTTACCCGCCGATGTGTTTCGCCAGCCATGACCAAACGTGAAGCTCCAATCTACAAGGTGATTTTCCTCAACCAGGGCCAGGTGTTCGAAATGTACGCCAAGCAGATCTATCAAAGTGATCTGTGGGGTTTCCTGGAAGTGGAAGAATTCGTCTTTGGCGAGCGCACGCAAGTGGTCGTCGATCCGAGCGAGGAAAAGCTCAAGGCGCAGTTCGAAGGCGTGGTGCGCAGCTTCGTGCCGATGCATTCGATCGTGCGTATCGACGAAGTCGAACGCCTGGGCACCCCGAAAATCAGCGAAGCCCGCGGAGCGGTCGGCAATGTGATGCCGTTTCCGATGCCGATGCCTGAGAAGTAGGAAATATTTTTTGTTCCTGCGTCAGGCCCTGTAGGCGCTGGCGAAGCCTGCGATCTTTTGATCTTGATCTTTCGCTCTCGACTCAATTGCCAGTGGAAAGATCGCAGCCTCGTTACACTCGACAGCTCCTACAGGGGCCAGGCTGTGCGATTCAGGGCAGTGGCGAGAAGGGCGTACGCCCATCGGCGTTCTGCAATTCCATCAGGTATTTGCGAAAGATCTGCCCCAGCACTTGGGTTGCCACTTCCAGTTCGTCGCGGGGCATTTGCTCGGCGACTTCGTCGGCGGTGTCCAGGGCTTCTTCGGCGCCATTGACCGCGGCCATTTTCAGGACGATGTAGGCCTGGACGTTGTTGGCTGGCACGCCTTCGCCATGGAAGAACATGCCGCCGAGCTTGAATTGCGCCTGGGCATGGCCTTGCAGTGAGGCTTTTTCGAAGTAGTCGAGGGCTTTTTTGAGGTCGCGCGGTGCAGCCTTGCCTTCGTAGTAGAACTCGCCCAACTCGTATTGCGCTTGTGCATCACCTGCGTCCGCCGCTTTTTGACAGGCGTCGAGTGCCGGTGCGAGATCTTGTGGCTGGGTATTGAGCGTGCAACGGCCCAGCGCCGGGATCAACAACGAGTTACCGCCTGCCTGTGCATTCGCGAGCAGGGGCTGAAGGAGCAACAGGCAGCCCAAGGCAAGGGTGCGGCCGGTGCGGTTCATGGGAATCGACTTACCTCTGAGGGGCGCGCGGACCCTCCGGGGGATCCAATAAGCGCGCATTATGAAATAAGCAGGGCCATCCTTACAAAGTCTTTACTCGTTTTTCTGCTGCGAGGGAATCGCAGCGACCATTTGCTAGACGAATATGTAGGAAAAGGCAGGGATGTTGAAGAAGAGATAATCAATTTCGGTGTCAGGCTGGGTCAGTCGTCACTGACTTACCTGAATGATCGCCTACCATTACCTGTTCGCGCTCTAGGCCAGACCTGATAGATCTGACAGTAGCGACACTTTTTACCCTTTGCTAGCTTAACTCTGGAGAGTTGAACCGGCGGATTGTAGATTGGTGCCATGGCAGCGAAGGCAGCACCGACAACGCATGTGAGAGGACACATTCCACGCATTCTCTATGTGGCGGCCCCAGGCGCACCGCCAGGCAGCCGCGCCTGTTGGTAACTTGGAGCGGAGTTTTGGCTATGACTGGTTTGCATCACCATACCCCGACCCTCACAGCCATCGACCCGCGAGGCCTGCCGTCACGCACGGTGCGCTACTGTCGCGCGGAGGTGGCTGAGGTAGCCGAGGCACGGGTGGAGCGCCAAGCATTCGACGCTGTCGGGCGGCCAGTGGCGCAGTGGGATGCACGATTGTGGGCATTACAGGAGACAGGTCAGGTGGTGCCGGCCAATCAGGTTGCGATCCACAGCCTTTCAGGACAGGTGTTGTCTAGTGACAGTGTAGATGCGGGCTGGCGGGTGGCCTTGTTGAGTGAGGCCGGGCAGGCATATCAGGTCTGGGACGGATGCGGTAACCACGTCCGCACCGATTACGATAGCTTGCTTCGCCCGGTGGCGGTGTATGAACAGGCGGCGGGCGAGCCCGAGTGTTGTGTAGAGCGCCTGACCTATGGTGGCCCTTCGGAAGCCGACAGAAACCGTTGCGGTCAAGTGCTGCGCCACGACGACCCGGCTGGCACAAGACACTGGCCCGACTATGGCATGCGGGGTCAGGCACTGGCCGAGAGTCGTGCTTTCCTGCAGACGTTGGAAACCCCCGACTGGGCCGAGGACGAGATCTCGCGTGATGCGCTGCTCGAGCCTGAGGTCTATACCACGGCTTGGACCCATGACGCATTCGGTGCGGTGCTTACGCAGGTCGATGCGCGCGGTCACAAGCAGCGCCAGGCTTACACGGTCGCGGGTCAGCTCAGGGAAAGCGCGCTGACCTTCTCGGGTGGTGTTGAGCTATGCCTGGTGCATGAACTGGCTTACAACGCTTTCGGCCAGGTCGAGTCCCAGTCAGCGGGCAATGGCGTACGAAGCACCGCCACCTACCGTCCGTCCGACGGCCGCCTGCTACACCTGATGACCAGCCGCCCTGACGGGATCCGTCTGCAGTCGCTCGGCTATGGCTACGATCCGGTGGGTAATGTGCTACGCATCGAGGACGCTACCGTGACGAATGCCTACTTCGCCAACCGCAAGACCGACGGAGTGAGCACCTATGCCTACGACAGCCTGTACCAATTGATCGAGGCTTCGGGCCGCGAGAGCCCCAGCGCCGGCGTTGGCCCCGGATTGCCGGGAATCATTCCGCTCCCGGCGGTGCGGACCCTGGCGTGCTCACACCTTACAACGAACGCTATGCCTACGATGCCGGCGGCAATCTCACGTTACTGACACATCAGGGCCAGCAGAACTGGACCCGGCGCATGGCCATAGCCCCCGCCAGCAATCGCAGCCTGCCCTGGCCACAGGACAGCCCCGAACCGGATATCGAGGCGGTTTTCGATGCCAATGGCAATCTACAGAGCCTGGAGGGCCAGCCACTAGCGTGGGACGTGCGTAACCAGTTGAAGCAAGCGACCCAACTGTCGCGCCAGGATGGCCCGACGGACCGGGAACGCTATGCCTATGACGGCGGCAACTGGCGAGTGCGCAAGATTATCCTGCGCCAGGCGCGGGCAATCACCCACGTCTCCGAGGTGCGCTATCTGCCGGGGCTGGAGCTAAGGACCGATTCGGTCACGGGGGAGGTGCTGGATGTGGTCACGACGTCGGCCGGACGGGCCCGGGTGCGGGCGCTGCGCTGGCACCCGGGGCTCCCGCAGGACATCCACAACGACCAATTGCGCTATGAGATGGACGACCACCTGGGCAGTGCGGTGCTGGAACTCGATGCCCAGGCCCGGTTGATGAGCCGGGAGGGTTACTACCCGTATGGCGGCACGGCGTGGCGGGCGGCGCAAAATGCCACTGAAGCGAAGTATAAGGTGATTCGTTATTCGGGCCAGGAGCGTGACGCCACAGGGCTCTCCTACTACGGCTTCAGGTATTACGCCCCGTGGTTGCAAAGATGGATCAATCCTGATCCGGCCGGGGCGGTTGATGGGCTGAATCTTTACAGAATGGTTCAGAATAATCCCGTGTCGTTGCGCGACGGGGAGGGCTTGGCTCCACTGTTCAATCCATTTATACGGGCTGTTGATCAAGCCAAGAGCGACGCCCAAAAGATAGTCGGCAAGACGATTGAAATTCTGGAGGCGGGCAGCAGCCCCGAAATTGGAATGGTGATGAATTTATTTTTCGGTGATTCGTCTCCTGAACGAAGGATGCAGTGGAAAGAAGATCTCGGAAAAGTTCAAGCACTTATGGAAGACACGAACGTGTCGCGTGACTTTAAGGAGATTCCTTGGCGAGAAGGTCTGACGACAGTTGCCCAGATAGATCAGAAGGAATATCAAAATTTCAGGATCTATCGGCAGGGCATGGACCGAACTGCAGAGCAATCCAAAGAGCTTTCGTGGATGGAGAAACGGAGCTTTATCAGCGAAAAGAAGGTCGATCTGAAAGATTATAAAGGGGCCAGGTTCTTACAAGCCAATAGGGAAAAATGGCAAGAACAGCGTCAGATCACAGATAAGGACTTTATGGCTCAAACGATCATTCATGAGTTTTCGCATGCGGCGGCAGGCACCGAAGACTATGTCTACGGGAAGGTCTTGAGCGGCATGGATCCAAGCTCTTTATATGAGCTTCCACAAGGGCAGGTTGTTCAGAAGGATCAGCTTGACGCATACAAGGAGAGGCTTAAGGGCGGCGGAGCAATAGATTTCCGTCAATTAGCTTATAAAAATGCCGATTCGTTCGCTTACGCGACGACGCTTTTGTCGTTCGCAGATTCCAAGCAGGCTATTCGACGTGAAAAATACCAGAACTTTGTGACCAATCGAGTTAGGTCCTAGGATGAGTTTGTTTGAGTGCCGAATATTCAGTGCCGGAAAACTACTTCATACAGTTCAACTGCCTTGGTAAGGGCAGGGTTGACGCTTCGAACACTAACGCCCCGGGCAGCGGCTTCACTGGAGGACCGCTGCTGTGTCAAGGGACACTATTGTCCGGAGACAGACTGGCGCGCAACACCAATCTGAGCTGGGGTGAGGGCACATCAATAAGCGGCGCTCCTACTTCAGCGCCGCAAAGGCCCGTTCGGCCGCATCGAGGGTGATCTTCAGCTCGGTCTCGCCATGGGCGATGGAAGTGAAGCCGGCTTCGAATGCGCTCGGGGCCAGGTACACGCCGCCGTCGAGCATCAGGTGGAAGAAGCGCTTGAACCGGCCAGCGTCGCTGGCCATCACGTCTTCGAAGGTGACGATGTCATCGGCGCCACTGAAGTACAGGCCGAACATGCCGCCGGCCTGGGTGGTCACGAACGGAATGCCGGCCGCATCAGCGCGAACTTGCAAGCCGTCGAGCAGGCGGGTGGTGTAGTCGGTCAGTTCGGCGTGGAAACCCGGGCGGCTGATCAGGCGCAGGGTGGTCAGGCCAGCGGCCATGGCCAGTGGGTTGCCCGACAGCGTGCCGGCCTGGTAGACCGGGCCCAGCGGCGCGATGCATTCCATGATGTTGCGCTTGCCGCCGAAGCAGCCCACCGGCATGCCGCCGCCGATGATCTTGCCGAAGGTGCTCAGGTCCGGCGTGACGCCGTAATGGGCCTGGGCGCCACCGAGGGCCACGCGGAAACCGGTCATCACTTCGTCGAAAATCAACACCACGCCATGCTGGTCGCACAGGCTGCGCAGGCCTTCGAGGAAACCCGGTGCCGGCGGCACGCAGTTCATGTTGCCGGCCACCGGCTCGACGATGATGCACGCCACTTCCTGGCCGACTTCGCCGAGCATCTTCTCGACGGCTTCGAGGTTGTTGAACGGCAGGGTCAGGGTGTGTTTGGCGAACGCTGCCGGTACGCCGGCCGAGCTCGGCACGCCCTGGGTCAGTGCGCCGGAGCCGGCCTTGACCAGCAGGCTGTCGGAGTGGCCGTGGTAGCAGCCCTCGAACTTGATGATGCTGTCGCGACCGGTGAAACCCCGCGCCAAGCGGATCGCGCTCATGGTCGCTTCGGTGCCGGAGCTGACCATGCGCACCATTTCCATCGACGGCACGATCGAGCAGACCAGGTCGGCCATCTCGGTTTCCATCGCGGTCGGGGCGCCGTAGGAGAGGCCGTGTACCAGTTGCTTGCGCACCGCATCCAGCACGTCCGGATGGCTGTGGCCGAGGATCATCGGGCCCCAGGAACCGACGTAATCCACATAGCGTTTGTCGTCTTCGTCGGTGACGTACGCGCCTTCGGCGTGCTTGAAGAACAGCGGGGTGCCGCCGACGCTCTTGAACGCACGAACAGGCGAGTTCACGCCGCCGGGGATGTGTTTCTGGGCATTGGCAAACAGGGTTTCGGAACGGGACATGGTTGGGCTCTCGAAAACGGAAAATGGACTATTTGATCTGCAGCAGCTCGTTGAAGGCGCGGGCACGGCGCGTCACTTCAGTGGTGCTGTCGGCACCGAACAGACCGTGGACCACCGCCAGCAGGTTGACCCCATGGGCCACCAGCGGAGCGGCGTTGTCCAGGGTGATGCCGCCAATGGCGCACACCGGAATATGCAGTTTGATGTGCGCCTGTTCGAGCAGTTCAAGGTTTGCGCTGGGGGCGCCGGGCTTGGTGTTGGAATTGAAGAAACGCCCGAACGCGACATAACTGGCGCCTTCGCTGGCGGCTTGTTCGGCCAGTGCCAGGCTGGCGTGGCAGGTGGCGCCGACGATTGCCTTGTGCCCGAGCAATGCCCGCACGGGTGCCAACGGGCCATCAGTTTGTCCCAGGTGCACACCGACGCCCAGGCGTGCGGCCAGTTCGGCGTCATCGTTGATGATCAACTGAGTCTTGTAGCGCTCGCACAGGTTGCGCAGTGCTTCGGCTTCCCGCAGGCGGCGAGCCTCGTCGCTGGTTTTGTCGCGGTATTGCAGCAGGGTGACGCCACCTTCCAGCGCCGCTTCCACATAAGCGAGGAATTTGCCGGCCAGCAATTGGCTATCGGTGATGGCGTAAAGGCCACGTAATTTCATTTCACAGGCCTCCGGTACTACGAGCAGAAATCCAGCGGTAGGCGACGCGGGACGAACTGGCCTTTGCCCAGTTGTTCGGCATCGCGCAAGGTGCGCCAGGTGTAATCCAGTGCTGTCTTGACAGCGCTGGCGAGCTGTTCGCCCTGGGCCAGCCGACCGGCGAGGGCGCTGGCCAGGGTGCAGCCGGAGCCGTGGTAGCTGCCGGGCAAGCGCTGGCAGGTAAAGGTTTCGCGCGCGCCGTCGCGGCTGTACAGGCGATTATGGACTTCATGTTCGTCGCCGTGACCACCGGTGATCAACAGGTGTTTGACGAAGGGCAGCAGTTTGTCCGCGCACTCGTCGGCGCTGCCTTCGGGCAGTTCGGCGAGGATGCGTGCTTCAGGCAGGTTGGGGGTGGCGATGATTGCCAGGGGCAGCAGGCGTTCGCGCATGGCGTAGCCGACCTCATCCTTGCCCAGGCGCCCGCCACCGCCGGCGCGCAGCACCGGGTCGCAGACCATGGGCAGGTGCGGATGCGCCTGGAGCAGTTCGACCACCGTGTCGACCATTTCAAGTGAGCCAAGCATCCCCAGCTTGACCGCCGCCACCTGGGCATCGTTGAGCACGGCATTGGCTTGTGCCAGCACCCACTCTCGGTCGAGCACCCGGAAATCGCTGACGTTGACGGTGTCTTGCACGGTCAGTGCGGTAACGGCGGGGGCGGCATGACAACCCTGGGCAAGCAGGGCTTCGATATCTGCCTGCAAACCGGCGCCACCACTGGGGTCGTGGCCGGAGAGACAGAGGACAACGGGGCGTGAGCTGTAGATATTCATGGTGCGCGAGCTTACCACCAAACCTGTTTTATCGGTGGTCGGACGCTGAGGGTTTTGTAGTGAGTGGCTGGCCACATTGGCCCGCCAGTTGCCAACCTGACCAAGGCAACAGCTCTATCTCAAGGCTTTTCTCTGAGACGCCCGTCCTAGAGCCTTTGGTAGGAAAAATTTCAATGGTGCAAATTGGCCATCAGCGGCTATGCTAAAGGTGGATCCAACTCATAACAGGTCATGCCGGTTTTACGTCTACTCAGGGAATGGGGGGCTTCCTGACTCAACCGGACAGGCCGCGCTGGGGCTTAAATGCGCTATTTGCTGATGTTGTTGCTGTGCTTGTCCCCTCTGGCAAGTGCTCTCGAATTCGATGAATTCACCCACAACCTGCCCTTGGGCCATGCCCTGCAGGTGTTCGAAGATGCAGGCGGCACGGCCACCATCGATGAGGTCCAGGCCCAGGCTGGCGCCGGTGCTTTCAAACCCCACGATCAAACCACCCTGAACGCCGGTTACTCGCGATCAGCTTTCTGGTTGAAAATCGACCTGCAGTACCGCCCCGAAAATCCGGACGCCCAGCGTACCTGGTTGCTGGAGCTGGCGTACCCGCCGCTGGACCACCTCGACTTGTACCTGCCCGATGCGGCGGGGGCCTATCGCCTGGTTCGCCAGACCGGTGATGCGTTGCCGTTCAGCAGCCGCGAGATCCGCCAGAACAACTACCTGTTCAGCCTGGCTTTCAAACCCGAACAACAGCAGACCCTCTACCTGCGCCTGCAAAGCCAGGGTTCGATCCAGGCGCCGCTGACGCTGTGGTCGAGCACCGCTTATCTCGAACAACAGCCAGAGCGTTTGTATGTACTGGGGATCATCTATGGCGTGCTGCTGGGGATGCTGGTCTACAACCTGTTCATCTACCTGAGCGTGCGTGATACCAGCTACCTCTATTACATCTTCTATATTGCCGCGTTCGGCCTGTACCAGTTGTCGGTCAACGGTGCCGCCGTGGAGTACTTCTGGCCGGATAACCCCTGGTGGGCCAACGCCGCGACGCCGTTCTTCATCGGCTGCGCGGGCCTGTTTGGCAGCCAGTTCGCCCGCAGTTTCCTGCAAACCGCCCAGCATAGTCGTTGGCTGGACCGCCTGCTGCTGGCGCTGATCGCCTACAGCGCGATGGTGGTCGGCCTGTCGCTGATGACCAGTTATGCCCTGGCGCTGCGCCTGGCGACGGTGTTGGCACTGCTGTTCACGGTGGCGATCTTTGCCGCCGGGTTGTTTGCCTGGTGGCGTGGCCTGCGAGTGGCGCGTTACTTCATCATTGCCTGGTCGGCGTTCCTGCTGGGGGGCATCGTCAATACGTTGATGGTGCTCGGCTACCTGCCGAACGTCTTCCTGACCATGTACGCCAGCCAGATCGGCTCGGCCATCGAAGTGGCGCTGCTGTCCCTGGCCTTGGCCGACCGCATCAATGCCATGCGCGAACAGCAGGCCCAGACCCTGTTGGATGCTGGGCAGAAACTCGAAGTGCTCAACCAGCAACTGGCCCACGGCAACAAGCTCAAGGATGAATTCCTCGCCACCCTGACGCATGAACTGCGCACGCCGATGAATGGTGTGATCGGTTCCCTTGAGCTGATGGAAACCGTCGAGATGGACGAGGAACTGACCCAGTATCAACAGACCGCCGCCGGTTCGGCGCGGGACATGATGCGCATGGTCAACGGCATCCTCACCCTGACGGAGTTGCAGGCCGGCAAACTCAAGGTCTATCCGGCACCGTTCAGCCTGCGTGGGATGGTCGATGCGCTGCAGGTGCAGTTCGGCGCCAATGCGGCGGCCAAGGGCCTGGACTTCAAGGTCGACGTGTCCCCAGGCCTGGCGGACCGGTTGCACGGCGACAGCGGCAAACTGGCCCAGAGCCTGGAGTGCCTGCTGGACAACGCCATCAAGTTCACCCGGGTTGGCGGTCTGGCCCTGCGAGTCAGCGGCAGGCCGACGGCGCTTGATCGACTGGTGCTGTCCTTTGCTGTCATCGACACCGGAATCGGTTTTACCGATCTGGGGGAAGCGACCTTGTACCAGCGCTTCTTCCAACTCGACGGTTCGATGACCCGCGAATACGGCGGCCTTGGCGTGGGTCTGGCCATTTGTCGGCAACTGGTGGAGCTGCTGGGCGGACGCCTGATCCACACCTCCGAGCCCGGTCGTGGCAGCCGTTTTCAGTTGGACGTGGCGTTTGACGTGGCGTTGCCAGCGGCCGTCCCGACGCCGTTTTCCTTCGGTAGCCGCCAAGGCTCGCGCCTGCCGCAGGAATGCACGGTGCTACTGGCCGATGACAACAGCATCGATCAGTTGGTCATGCGCGGCATGTTGCTCAAGCTTGGTTATCGGGTACGCACGGCCGACAGTGGTGCCGCTGCGCTGGATCTGCTGCACGGCGAGCGCTTTGATGCGGTGCTGCTTGATTGCCAGTTGCCGCCGCTGGACGGTGTGTCGCTCTGCTGCCAGATCCACACCTTGTCAGGCTGCGAGGAACTGCCGGTGCTGGTGGTCAGCCCGAACGTGGGGCGCGAGTGCTGTCCCTCGGGCGCGCCGATCGATTACTTGAGCAAACCGGTGAAATTCGAGGCGCTGCAGGCGATGCTCCAGCGTCGCGTGCTTTGCCCGAGGCAGGGTGAAAGTGCCGACATTTAGGCGTATATGACACTTTGTTCGGCCTGGAGGCGGTGCTTAACTGAATCCCTGGCCGATCGAGGAGCCCTGTCATGAACCTGCACCAGTTCGCTGAAACCCACGACGTCACCAATCAGCCACCGTCCCTGGATGGCGCCAACCTGTACCGCATCGACTTACCGCTACAGCAGTGGTCGCAGCGCTTTGGGGCGGGCTGGGCACAGGCGCGGATCGATGCGTATGGGGCGCTGGCCGGCGGGCCGTTGATGGAGGCGGGCTTCCTGGCCAACCAGAACAAACCGGTGTTCTCCAGCCATGACCGTTACGGCCATCGCATCGACCTGGTGGAATTCCATCCCGCTTATCACCAGTTGATGCGCACCGCCGTCGAGCACGGCCTGCCCAGTTTGCCTTGGACGCATCCGCAGCCTGGCGCGCATGTCGCCCGTGCCTCGATGACCTATCTGCACAGCCAGGCCGAAGCCGGCACCGGCTGCCCCCTGACCATGACCTTCGCCAGCGTGCCGGCGCTGCGCTTGCAGCCGGACCTGGCCGAGCGCTGGGTGCCAAAGGTGCTGGCCACCGAGTACGACCCGCGTAACGTCGGCATGGCCCACAAGGCCGGGGTGACCCTGGGCATGGCGATGACCGAAAAACAGGGCGGCACCGATGTGCGGGCCAACACCACCAAGGCCTATCCAGTGGGCACCAGCGGCCCCGGCCAGGCCTATGAACTGGTCGGGCACAAATGGTTCTGTTCGGCGCCGATGTGCGATGCCTTCCTCACTTTGGCCCAGACCGACAAAGGCCTGACCTGTTTCCTGTTGCCGCGCCATCGCCCCGACGACACCCGCAATCAGTTCTACATCCAACGGCTGAAGAACAAACTGGGCAACTGTTCCAACGCGTCCAGCGAAGTCGAGTTCCGTGGCGCGCTGGCCTGGATGGTGGGTGAGGAGGGCCGAGGTGTGCCGACGATCATCGAGATGGTCGCCATGACCCGTTTCGATTGCATGGTCGGCTCCAGCGCCCTGATGCGCCAGGCGCTGACCCAGGCCAGCCATCACTGCGCGCGCCGCAAGGTCGGTGGCAAGTTGTTGAGTGAACAGCCGCTGATGCAAAACGTCCTGGCTGACCTGGCGCTGGAAAGCGAGTCCGCGCTGGCCTTGAGCCTGCGCATGGGCCAGGCACTGGATCACTTGAATGACGAACATGAGGCCAAGTTCGCCCGGCTGGTGACGGCGGTGGGCAAGTACTGGATCTGCAAGCGCGCCCCCGCGATGATCAACGAAGCCGCCGAATGCATGGGCGGTGCCGGCTACGTCGAAGACAGCATCCTGCCGCGCCTGTACCGCGAAGCGCCGGTCAACTCGACGTGGGAGGGCTCCGGCAACGTGCAATGCCTCGATGTGCTGCGCGCCTTGTCCAAGGAGCCGGGTGTGCTGGAGGTATTGTTCAGCGAGTTGGGCGACGGCCACGGCGACAAGCGCCTGGCTGCCCACATCCATCAACTGCACGCTGCGTTCAAGGACACCGGCGACATCCAGTACCGCGCCCGGCAATTGACCGAAGACATCGCCGTTGGCTTGCAAGCCAAGCTGTTGCTCGAGGCGGGGAACAGCGATATCAGCGATGCCTTCATCGCCAGTCGCCTGGGTTCGGTCGGCCGGGTGTACGGAGCCTTGCCTCGAGGCTTGAATGTCGAGACGATCGTGACGCGCTCCACTGCGCACGGCTTCTAAGAAGCCCGGGGTCGACACATGACCCTGTGGGAGCAGCCTGCTCGCGAAGGGATCGGCACATTCAATAGTGTGCTGACTGATACACCGCTTTCGCGAGCAGGCTCGCTCCCACAGGGGATGTGCGTTGAATGAAGATTCTGCGACCCGCGGCGATCAGGGTGGGAGCGGTGATGGCAGTTTAGGGGCTGCTGAGATCAAGGGCGCAAGCGAGTCCACTACGCCACTGTTCCCGTCGGGCGGCGATGCAGGCAAGATGAAGGCCTGCAAGTCAGAACACAGGAAGCTGATCGTGACCGAAGCGTTTATTGTCGTTCAAACCGCCGAGCAAGCCGTGGATCGTCTGGCGGCCCTGCACGCGCGTGCGACCACCGCGTTGAACCAGGCGCTGATGCGTTATCTCAAGGACCGCGTCGAGCCGGATGCCGAGCAGCGTGCGTTGTTTCGCTATCCCGCCTTGCGCCTGACCTATCACTGCCACGGCGAAGTCCCGCAAACCACGCGTGCCTATGCCAAGGTTCAATTGCCCGGCACCTACAGCGTCACCGTCACCCATCCCACGGCCTTCCGTAAATACCTGTTGGAACAGTTGGTCCCGCTGATGCACGACTTTACCGTCACCGTGGAAGTGGGCGTCAGCGAGCAGAACATTCCGTACCCGTACGTGGTGGAGCAGGGCGACGAACTGGCCGGCTCCGGCGTGACCGCCGCCGTGCTGGCGCGGGTATTCCCCAGCACTGATCTGTCGGCCGCCACCGATGGCATTGCCGACGGCCTCTATGACTGGGAAAACACCGACCCGTTGCCCCTGGCGCTGTTCGACGCCGCGCGGGTGGACTTTTCCCTGCGCCGGCTGGTGCATTACACCGGCAGCGACTGGCGCCATGTGCAGCCGTGGATCCTGCTGACCAACTACCACCGCTATGTCGACCAGTTCATCGTCCATGGCCTGGAGCAACTGCGCAGCGACCCGCGCTTTGTGCGCATGGTCCTGCCGGGCAACGTGATCATCGACAAGAACATGGAGCACGGCGAAGCGTCGGCCATCGCCGCCGGTGTGGTCTGGCACCGCTACCAGATGCCGGCCTATCACCTGCAGACCAATGATGGTCATGGCGTGACCCTGGTGAACATCGGTGTCGGTCCTTCCAACGCCAAGAACATCACCGACCACCTGGCCGTGTTGCGCCCACATTGCTGGCTGATGATCGGCCACTGCGGCGGGCTGCGGCAGTCCCAGACGATCGGTGACTACGTGCTGGCCCACGCCTACATGCGCCGCGATGGCATTCTTGACCGGGTGGTGCCGCCGAACATTCCGATTCCGGCCCTGGCCGAAGTGCAGATGGCGCTTCAACAGGCCGCGGCGAACATCACCGGCGAAAAGGGCGACGAGCTGAAAAAACGCCTGCGCACCGGCACCGTGCTCACCTACGACGACCGCAACTGGGAGCTGCGCTGGGCCCAGGAGCGTCCGCTGATCAACCTGTCCCGCGCGGTAGCGGTGGACATGGAAAGCGGCACCATCGCCGCCCAGGGCTATCGCCTGCGGGTGCCTTACGGCACCTTGCTTTGCGTTTCAGACAAACCGCTGCACAGCGAAATCAAGCTGCCGGGCTCGGCCAACGCGTTCTATGAACGAGCGGTCAACCAGCACCTGAAGATCGGCATCGAGGCGTTGGACCTGTTGCGTACCGAACTCAACTCGTTGCATTCGCGCAAGCTGCGCAGCTTCGACGAGCCGCCGTTCCGCTGATGCCCCGTTGAAGGGGATGGTGGATATTTAACGGTCGGGCCACTAGCATGGTCGGCCCAGACCGTTAGATGTTGTATTCGCCATGCCCCGTCCTCCACGCCCTGCTTCCCGTCGTCCTGGCGCGAAGCTTCCAGCCTCCACCCCGCGCCGTGTGGCCAAGGCCCCGCCGGCCGAGCCGAAGCTGATCCTGTTCAACAAACCCTTCGATGTACTGACGCAATTCAGTGACGGCGAAGGGCGGGCGACGCTCAAGGATTTTATCGACGTACCGGGCATCTACCCGGCCGGACGGCTGGATCGCGACAGCGAAGGCTTGCTGTTGCTGACCAACGATGGGCAGTTGCAGGCGCGCATCGCCGACCCCAAGCACAAGCTGGCCAAGACCTATTGGGTGCAGGTGGAGGGCGAGCCGAGTGCCGAACAGTTGCAGCGATTGCGCGATGGCGTGGAGTTGAACGATGGCATGACCCTGCCGGCCGAGGCTCGCTCATTGGATGAACCGCAACTGTGGCCGCGCAACCCGCCGGTACGTTTTCGTAAAAGCGTGCCCACGAGCTGGCTGGAGCTGGTGATACGCGAAGGGCGCAACCGTCAGGTACGACGCATGACCGCCGCGGTAGGCTTGCCGACGCTACGCCTGGTGCGGGTCAGGATCGGTGACTGGACGATCGAAGGGCTCGACCAGGGGCAGTGGAAGGCGGTGCCGGCGCGCTTATAACGTCCCGGATTCGATCAGGCCGATCACCACGCTCTTGATGACGAATGCCGCCACGCCGAGTCCCAGCACGAAAAACAGAATGAACGAGCCGAAACGCCCGGCCTTGGACTTCTTCGCCAGGTCCCAGACGATGAAACCCATGAAAATGATCAGGATGCTGACCAGACCGGTCATCATCCACTCTTCGAAAACAGCAGGATCCATCAGGACACTCCGGCGTGGACGGCATTGAAAAGGCGCGGCGAGTATAAGGCATGGGGCACGGGCGCGGGATCGGCCTGCGGCGGTGTGTCGCAGCCCGACCGTCGTGATATAGAGATTTTATGGCCAGGGACTTTCCTCCCGCTCGACGCTGGAGCGTAGGAGCTGTCGAGTGCAACGAGGCTGCGATCTTTCCCCAGGCACTTGAGTCTCAAGCGAAAGATCAAAAGATCAAAAGATCGCAGCCTTCGGCAGCTCCTACACGCAACCCAGCGGGAGTAAGCGCCCTCGCCACAAAAACGGTCAGTTGCGCAGGTGAGTCAACGGCATTTCGGTGCTGTTGAGTACCTGGTTCAGCACAAAGCTCGAACGCACGCTGGTGACGCCATCGATCCGGGTCAGGTGCCCCAACAGCAGTTTCTGGTAATGGTCCATGTCGGGCACCACGACCTTGAGCTGGTAGTCCGCGTCCATGCCGGTGACCAGGCTGCACTCCAGCACTTGTGGCAGGTTACGGACGGCGGCTTCGAAGTTCTCGAAACGCTCGGGGGTGTGGCGGTCCATGCCGATCAGCACATAAGCCGTCAGGCTCAGGCCCAGCAGCTTGCGGTCGAGCAGGGCGACCTGGCGGGTGATGTAGCCGTCATCCTCCAACTGCTTGACCCGTCGCGAGCAGGGGGAGGGCGACAGGCCGATGCGTTCGGCCAGTTCCTGGTTGGAGATGCGCGCATCGCGTTGCAATTCCGCCAGAATACTCAGGTCGTAACGGTCGAGTTTGCTCATCGGTCTGGCCTTTATCTTGATAATTGCGGCAGATTATCTATCTAGGGTTAAAAATTGCGCAAGTGATGTTTATTTCCGCAATATCCGCAATCATCTGTCGGCGCCCCAGGCTTATGCTTACCACCAAGATCACTGCTCGGACAAACAGTCCAGTGCAGCCCGCCTAATCAGGCCGGCTGCGGTCGCAGTACCCACCGGTACTGGCAGACCCCCGAGCTGCACACTGTCCAGAAGACGGCGTGAGGTGAGCCGACGTCATAAGCGTCGAGCACGGACGAAATTCTCAAGGGGAGGCCGACGGGTCTCCCTTTTTTAATGCCTGCGAAATAAACCCGGCGACTGATAACCTGTTGCAGAACCGGCCTGGGCTTTTCCAGTCTTACCATCAGGCCTTGAACCGTTGTGAGGAATTTCATGAAGTCGCGCATCTGGCGTTTGGCAGGTGTTGGTCTGTTGTGGGCAAGTGTCAGCGCGCAGGGAATGGCCGATGATCAGCAAAACCGAGGCGGCCCGGACGACGGTCGCGGACAGGACGGGCGCGGCGGCAACGGCCAGGGTTATTCGGGCCAGCCGCGGCCGCAGAGCAACGAAATCATTCGCGGCGACAACAGCCGTCAGTTCGAGGTCAAGCCGCAGAACCCAGGCGGACAACACTACGATCGTCCACCGCAGGACCCTAACGCCCACGGTCGCCCGCCGCAGCCGCAACCCGGCAACAACCTGCCCATCCAGGGCCGGCCCGACAGCGTGACCCAGACCCGCGAACCGCAACCGGGTTACTACCGCGACATTCCTCGTCGCAGCGATGGTTATCCGAGCGGCGGGCCACGCCCAAGTCATGACAACCGTCCCGAACAGCATTGGCCCGGTCGGCCGGCCGGCCATGGCAACGGCTGGGGCCCGGGGCCGCAATACCGCCCGGGTTATGTGATCGACCGTTTCCCGGATCGCAATGACCGCGTGCCCTATCGCGGCCAGGATTATTTCTATTCAGGTGGCTACTGGTATCGCCCCCAGGGGCCGCGCTACGTGGTGGTGCAGCCACCGCGGGGCATCCGCACCCGTTACTTGCCCGATTACGCTCGGGAAGTGTGGATCGGCAGTTCGTTGTTCTTTCTCGCCGCTGGCGCCTATTACATCTACGAAGCCAATACTCAGGATTACGTCGTGGTCGAGCCGCCCGTGGCCAACCCGCAGCCTCAACCGCAAGGCAACAGCTTCGACGTGGTGGCCTATCCGGCCAACGGTCAGTCGCCCGAGCAGGTCAATCAGGATGGCTACGACTGCTATCGCTGGGCGGTGCAGCAGAGCGGTTTCGATCCGCGTAACTACAGCTACCCACCGGCACCGGAAGTGGTGCAGACCTATCGTCAGGCCCAAGGCAGTTGCTTGAGCAGTCGTGGGTATCAGGTGACGTACTGAGGCTGGTAGCACACTGCTCTTGTGGCGAGGGGATTTATCCCCGTAAGTCTCTGTAGCTGGCGAAGCCTGCGATCTTTTGATCTTGATCTTTCGCTCTTGACTCAATGAGCAATGAGAAAATCGCAGCCTCGTTGCACTCGACAGCTCCTACAACGTCCAGCGGGGCGGTGCGACGTTTCGCTAAATCCCCTCGCCACAGGTTATGCGCTGACGCCTTTGACCACTTCCGACGGATCGGCATGCACCAGCACTTCGGCCTTCGGATAAGCATGATGGATCGCATCGGCGGCCTGGTCGCTGATGCCATGGGCCACTGACAGGGTCAATTCTCCCGGCAACTCCAGGTGCAGTTGCACGAACCAATGGTTACCGGAGACCCGCGTCCGCAGGTCGTGGGCGCCGAGCACGCCGGGCACGGCGCAGGCCAGTTCCAGCATGCGCTGGCTGACGTCGGGCGGCAGTTCCTGATCCATCAACACCGCGAAGCTTTCCCGGGCGATCTGGACGGCGCTCCACAGAATGTAAATGGCGATGCCCAGGCCGAACCAGGCGTCGAGCTGATACCAGCCAAACCCGGCCAATACCAGCGCCACCAGGATGCTGCCGTTGAGCAGCAGGTCGGAGCGATAGTGCAGCGAGTCGGCACGCACGGCGTTGGAGCCGGTGGCGCGGATAACCCGATACTGCAATGCCAACAAGGCCAGGGTCAGTGCGAGGGAAAACACGATCACGCCGACGCTCAGCCAGGGGGCATCCACCGGCACCGGGTTTTTCAGGCGCTCGAAAGCCTGCAAGGCGATCAATACTGCACTGCCGCCGATAAACAGCGCCTGGGCCATGCCGGCCAAGGATTCGGCCTTGCCATGACCGTAGCGATGATCATCGTCGGCGGGGCGCAGCGCGTAATGCACCGCCAGCAGATTGAGCAGCGAGGTGACGCCGTCCAGTGCCGAGTCGGTCAGGCCGGCAAGCATGCTCACCGAGCCGCTCAGCCACCAGGCCAGGGCCTTGGCGACGACCAGGATCAGCGCCACGGCCACCGACGCTCGGGTGGCCAGACGCAGCAGACGGGCGTGTTCGGTGCTAGTGGTCATGGCGCGGTCGTTCCTTCTGTAGCGCTTGTCATGCGGCGGGTTTGAGACCCAGGGCAGCCAGTTGTTGCGCGCTGCCCTTGTGCTGGATCAGCCGAGGATCGTCCAGCGGGACGCTGCGGCCCAGTTCGCGTTCCAGGATCGCCTGCAGCTTTTGGTTATTGACCGTGCCGTCGGGGTTGATGGCCGGCTTGAGTTTCTCTGGCTCGATCTGGACGCTTCGGCCCGGTTCGAAATAGATGGCGCCGGTGGCAAAGTCCACGGCGAACGCGATCAGGCCGGGGATGATGTAGAACAACAGGCCGACGGCATCGAGCGCGGCAATTGCCGGGTCGATCTTGCCATCGATCTGGCCGCGACGGTCGGGGTAGAAGATCGAGCCGCAGGCGCTGATTTGAGTCAGCAGGGCGGCGACCAGGACGCCACCGATCACGCGAAAGGGAATACGCATAGCAATCTCCTGAACAGGTAAAGGCGTTGCTGGTTGGAGTCCAGACCACGCTAAACAGTTCGCCGTTATACTCGGCCCTCTGTTTTGGAGCCAGCATGATTTCTTTGCCGATTGATGAAGTTTTACCCGCCCTGCGTCAAGCCTTGGCGTCGCGCCACGAAGCCGTGCTCGAAGCGCCGCCCGGTGCCGGTAAAACCACCCGTGTGCCCCTGGCCTTGCTGAACGAGCCCTGGCTGGCCGGGCAGACCATCCTGATGCTCGAACCCCGGCGCCTGGCGGCACGGGCGGCGGCCGAGCGGCTGGCCAGCGAGCTGGGGGAAAAGGTCGGTGAAACCGTCGGCTACCGGATTCGCCTCGACAGCAAGGTCGGGCCCAAGACCCGTATTGAAGTGGTCACCGAAGGCATCCTCACGCGCCGCTTGCAGGACGATCCGGCGCTGGAAGGCGTGGGGCTGCTGATTTTCGATGAATTCCATGAACGCAGTCTCGACGCCGACCTGGCCTTGGCCTTGAGCCTCAACGGTCGGGAGCTGTTTCGCGACGACCTGCCGCTGAAGATCCTGCTGATGTCCGCCACCCTGGAAGGTGAGCGCCTGGCCGGGTTGTTGGACAACGCGCCGATCCTGCGCAGCGAAGGCCGGATGTTCCCGGTGACGGTGCGCTGGGGCCGGCCGTTCCAGCCCGGCGAGTTCGTCGAGCCGCGGCTGGTGCAGACCGTGCTGGAAGCTCTGGACGATGAAACCGGCAGCGTGCTGGTGTTCTTGCCCGGACAGGCCGAGATCCGCCGGGTTCATCAGCAACTCGCCGAGGCGTTGGGCGAGGGCGGCAATGTGTTGCTCTGTCCGCTGCACGGAGAACTGGACCTCGCCGCCCAGCGCGCCGCCATCGATCCCGCGCCGCCCGGCCAGCGCAAAGTGGTGCTGGCCACCAACATCGCCGAAACCAGCCTGACCATCAATGGCGTGCGGGTGGTGATCGACGCCGGACTGGCGCGGGTGCCGCGTTTTGACCCGGGCAGCGGCATGACCCGTCTCGACACCCAGCGCATTTCCCGAGCCAGCGCCACCCAACGGGCCGGTCGGGCCGGGCGTCTGGAGCCTGGTGTCTGCTATCGGTTGTGGTCCGAAGACCAGCATGAGCAATTGGCCGCCTACGGCAGCGCGGAGATTCTGTCGGCGGACCTGGCCGGGTTGGCCCTGCAATTGGGGCGCTGGGGCGTGACGCCGTCGCAACTGGTCTGGCTCGATGTTCCGCCCTCCGCTGCGTATGCCCAGGCCCAGGACCTGCTGCAACGCCTGGGCGCGCTGGAGGGCGAGCAACTGACCCGTCACGGCCAGGCCATGGCCGAGCTGCCGGCCCACCCGCGTATCGCTCATCTGCTGCTGCGCGGTCAGGCGCTGGGGCTGGCGGACATGGCGTGCAACGTCGCCGCACTGTTGGGCGAGCGCGACATTCTCCGTGGTGCCGGCGCGGATCTGCACAGTCGCCTGGCCTTGCTGTCCGGTGAACAACGCGCCGCGCGCGGCGCCCAGGGTGGGGTGCAGCGGGCGCGGCAACTGGCCCGGCAATATCGCGGCTACCTGCGGGGCAAGGCCGAAGAAGCCGTGGCCGACCCCGATCATCCGCGCTGGCTCGGCGCCTTGCTGGCCTTGGCTTACCCGGACCGCGTCGCCCAACAGCGCCGGCCCGGCGGCGCGGAATATCGTTTGGCCAACGGCCGTGCGGCGCTGTTTGCCGAGGCTGACAGCCTGATGAAACAAGTGTGGCTGGTGATCGCCGACCTGGGCAGCCGCCAGGGCCAGCGCGAAGAACGGATCTACCTGGCGACGGATTTCGACCCGACGTTGTTCGAGTCGGTGCTGGCCGAGCAAGTGCGCACCGTGGATCAACTGGATTGGGACGAGCGCGAAGGTGTGCTGCGGGCCGAGCGTCAGCGCAAGGTCGGCGAACTGGTGCTCAGCCGCGAACCCCTGACCGGCCTGGATGAATCGGCCCGTAGCCAGGCTCTGGTGAACCTGGTGCGGCGCAAGGGCTTGGAATTATTGCCCTGGACCCCGGAACTGCGGCAATGGCAGGCGCGGGTGGCGCTGCTGCGGCGCCTGGACCTGGACGCCAAGGGCGAGAGCGAATGGCCGGACGTCAGCGATGGCGCCTTGCTGGACAGTCTCGAGCATTGGTTGATGCCGTATCTGGGCCGCGTCTCACGCCTCAGCCATTTCACCAACCTGGACGTGTCGAGCATCGTTCACAACCTGTTGCCCTGGCCCCTGCCGCAACGCTTGGATGAGCTGGCACCGCACCATTTGAGCGTGCCGTCGGGGTCGTCGATCCGCCTGGACTACAGCGAGCATCCGCCGATCCTGGCGGTGCGCTTGCAGGAACTCTTCGGCCTGGCCGACACCCCGCGCATTGCCGGTGGGCGGCAGGTCGTCAAGTTGCACCTGCTGTCCCCGGCGCGGCGGCCGGTGCAGGTCACCCAGGACCTGGCGAACTTCTGGCGCAGCACCTATGCCGAGGTGAAGAAGGACCTCAAGGGGCGTTATCCCAAGCATTACTGGCCGGATGACCCGCTGGTGGCGGAGGCGACGGCGCGGGTCAAGCCGCGTAAATGAGCCAGCCCCAAATCCAACACAGCGCCACTGTGGGAGCTTGCTTCGGGCGGCGATCCGACGATAGCGGTGTGCCAGCCAACACTTCCCCGGGAAGCGTTCATCTACACACCGTCTCCCTCAAGAAACTTGCTGTAGCTTAAAAACATCTCGTCGCGTACCCAACCAGCAGATTCATAGAGTGCCTGGGCGGATTGATTGGTCTTGGCAGTGCGCAAATCCATACGGACGGCGCCCTGCTGCCTGGCGTATTCTTCAGCGGCCATAAGCAGCTTTTTGCCTATGCCTTGTTGGCGCAGGTTTGAGTCAACGAAAAGATCATACAAAGTGAAGATGCGTGCAGTGAACACCGAGCAAAAGGTTGGGTAGAGCTGGCAGAACCCGACAATCGCCTGGGTGGCGTTCTCTGCAACGAACACCAGGGACTCACTTTTTTCAATCCGTGCCCCGATATAGTCGGTCGCCCGCTGTAGGTCGGCATCCATCCTGTAGAACTGCCGATACGCATCAAACAGTACACCCACCGCTTCAACATCGTTCTGTTCAGCCAGGCGAATCTGGATGTCGCTCATGGATCACTCCTTGAAATGGGTGTTCAGTCTGAGGGGGCCTCAGAGCAATACCACCAAGACAGTCAGAGCGTACTTATCCTATTGACCGGGCGTTATCCCAAACCGGCACGTTCTAGATTGCGACACAGTTGTTCGGCGATGGGGCTCAAATCACGGTATTGCCGGCAACAGGAACCGCGCAATCACCGGCAAATGGTCCGAGATACGCAAGGTGTCGTCCTGCCGTACCTGGGCTTCGACCCGTTTGATCCGCGGGCTGTAGAACAGGTAGTCGACGGTGCGGTCGGGGCCGTTGAGGCCGGGGTCGTTCGGGTAGTGGGTCAGCCAGTGTGCGCGATCGATGCCGCTGGCCTCGTTGTTGGTGGGGATCATCGGGTATTTGTCCCACAACAGGTGCAAGGGGCTGTCGGCGGAGTAGGGCGTGCGTTGCTCGCCCGGCAGGCGCCGGTACTGGCCCAGGGGTAGCAGGTTGAAGTCGCCGCCGATCAGCCAGGGCTTGCCCGCGGATTCGAATTTATCCAAGGCCTTGGTCACGGCGGTGATTTGTTTGGGCAGGGCTTTGTTCGGCTCGGTGGCCCGTTCCAGGTGCGTGTTGAGCACCGCCAACTGGCTGCCGTCGCTCAGCGGCAGATAGCTCACCAACAAGGCATTTTTCGGCTGGAACTGACGGCTGATGACGTTGGCGTCGGCCACCGGCAGTTGCACCCGTTCGGCATGGTCGATGCGGTAGCGACTCAGGGTCGCCAGTTGCCGGCCGACGCTGCCGAAGATGTGTGGGTCGGGGATGAAGTCGGCCTTCCAGTCGAAGGCGCTGGTGCCGCACGGATAGAGGTCGGCCAGCCTTTCCTGCAACAGCTTGAACTGGTCCTGGTAATCGCTGGCCTTGGCGCCCTTGTCCAGTTCCTGGAGCAGCACGACGTCCGGTTGCTCGTCGCGGATGACCCGTGCCACTTCATCGAGGCTGAAGGCCATGTCTTCCAGGGTCGGGTTTTCATCGTTGCCCTGGGCCAGGTCGTTCCAGAACACGTAGCGTTTGCCCGCAAGGAACTGGACGTTCCAGGTCATCACCTTCAAGGCCTGGCCGGGCACCAGCGGTGCTGCGTTGGCGGTGCAACTGACCGGCAAGGTTTCCCGGGGCTGTGGCCGCCAGGTCAGGCCGTAGATCGACAGGACGGCCAGGCTGAGGAACAACAGCAGGCCCAGCAAGGTGTAGCGCAGTAGACGGGTCATGGCTCGGCTTATGGGTGAAACGCGAAAGTGACCCCGAGCATACCCGAGAGCGGTTCTCAAGCCCAAGCCCTGGGCCCTCGCAGTGAGCGATCAGCGGTCGTCAGGTTTTGCTTCGATCAACATGAACATGCGGAACAGCACCACGCTGGTGAACAGTTGCAGGAAACTGTGGATGCTGTCGATCAGCAGGCTGAGCGCAGGGTTCTGAGGCGACGGATACACCGAGACGCTGACGCCTCTGAGCAGCCACAACGGGCCCATCACACAGAGAATACACAGCAGGATCCGCCAGAAGTTGCCGCGGGACATGTTCAGGCTTTCCTTCATCGCCGCCAGGGGTGTCAGGCCCCTGAGGACCAACAGGTATTCTCCAAAGGCCAGGGTCACCATCAGCCACAGGCCCGGCAGGAAGTACAACGACAGCCCCACCAGGATCAACAGTGTGTTGAGGGCCGTCAGCAAGGCAAAGCGTGGCCACAGGGTGAGGGCCGTTGCGAGCAGGTCACGGGTGCGTGGTGCTTCACCGCGACTGCGAGCGTCGAGAAACAGGATCAACGCGGCGGTGTACAAGGGGTACACCAACAACCCGACGATCACGCTGTAGCCGGGGAAACCCTCGGGGCCGACAGCGTTGCCCACGCCTTGCTGCAGCAAAGCCTCGAGTATGACCAAAGGCAGGCACAGCTGGGCGATCTGGCCCAGATGGCGCTTGAAGAAATACAAAGAGTCGCGCAGCACGTCAAACGGATTCATGGGTCGGTATCGCAGTTCAAAAAAGCGGTCCGACACTTTAACCGATCAGGCGCCCGCACAAGCAAACGTAAACATCAGGTAAAGACCATTGAAATCTATGCGGCGAGTCCTATTACTGGTGGGCACCGGTCTTCAGGATCGGAATGGTTTCTGCCCGGCAATCTAATGAGGTCGCCATGAACAGCGAAGAACAAACCCTGATCGATGGACTGTTTTCACGGCTGCAACAGGCCGAAAAGGATTCAGCCCCGCGCGATGCCCAGGCCGAGGCGCGGATCAAGGAACACCTGGCCAGCCAGCCAGCGGCGGGCTATTTCATGGCCCAGGCGGTTCTGGTGCAGGAGGCCGCGATCAAGCGCCTCGATGAACAGAACAAGCAACTCACCCAGCAAATCGAGCAATTGCAGGCCGAGCTGCAACGGACCCGTACCCAGCCATCGGTACCCAGTGGTGGCGCAGGCTTTCTGTCGAGCATTTTTGGTGGCAGCGCCCGGGATTCACGCCCGGCAAGCGTGCCGGCTTCCAGCGACGGAGGCAGGCGCGAACCGGCACAGCCGTCCTTCAATGCCCAGCCCCAACAGGGCTTGGGCGCGCCGCTCGGCAATTATGGCGCACCGCAGCAGCAGGCCCCGGCGGCGGGAAGCTTCCTGGGCGGGGCCCTGAAAACCGCGGCGGGCGTGGCCGGCGGCGTGATGCTGGCCCAAGGCATCAGCAGCCTGTTCCACAGTCACCAGCAACCGCAGGAAATCGTCGAGGTCATCAAGCAAGAGCCGGCCCAACCGGCCAACGACACCGCCAACAGCGGCTGGGGCGATGACCAACGGGTGGCCGATAACGACAGCTACGGCAACGACCCGGGCGGTTTCAGCGACGCCGACTACAGCGACGATTCTTCTTTCTTCGGCGACGACGATTCCTTCGTCTGAGCTGCCATTCGTCCGGGCTCACCGACGCCTCGGGCCGATTATTCGCGGAACAATCCTTCGGGCTGGCATACTGGGCGACTTTTCGGCCCAGGTGGTCTGTGTGCGTGTGCATCCAAGAGGAAACGCGGTGAAAAAAATTGCAGTGTTCGCCGATGTCCAGAACCTCTACTACACCGTGCGCCAGGCTTATGGTTGCCATTTCAACTACGCCGCGCTGTGGGCTGATGTCAGCAAACAGGGGCAGATCGTCGAGGCCTATGCCTATGCGATCGATCGCGGTGACAGCAAACAGCAGCAGTTCCAGCAGATCCTGCGCAACCTGGGCTTTGTCGTGAAGCTCAAGCCCTACATCCAGCGCAGCGACGGCTCGGCCAAGGGCGACTGGGACGTGGGCATCACGCTGGACATCATGGACGCCGCCGACCACGTCGATGAAGTGGTGCTGGCCTCCGGCGATGGCGATTTCGACATGTTGCTCGAACGCATCATCCAGAAGCACGGTGTGCAAGCCGTGGCCTATGGCGTGCCGGGATTGACCGCCAACTCGCTGATCCGCGCCGCCAGCCGCTATGTGCCCATCGAAGGCGCGTTGTTGCTCAAGAATTGATTTTCACGGAGTTCAAAAGGTTTGGAACGTATCGCAGTCATCGACTTTGAAACCACCGGGATCACCCCGAGCAGCAGTTGCCGGGCCACTGAAATCGCGGTGGTGATGCTCGAGCAAGGCCGGATCGTCGACCGCTACCAGAGCCTGATGAACGCCGGTGTGCGCGTCCCTGCGTTTATCGAGCAACTGACTGGCATCAGCAACACCATGCTGCGCAGCGCCCCGTCGGCGGAAAAAGTGATGAACGAGGTCAACGAGTTTGTCGGCACCACGCCGCTGCTGGCCCACAACGCTGCGTTCGACCAGAAGTTCTGGGATTTCGAGTTGGGACGCATCAAGCGCACCCGCTTGCAGAATTTTGCCTGTTCACTGTTGCTGGCCCGGCGCCTGATGCCGGCGGCGCCGAACCACAAGCTCGGCACGCTCAACGCGTTCGCTGGCTTGCCCCACACCGGCCAGGCTCACCGGGCCATGGCCGACGCCGAAATGGCCGCCAACCTCACCGCGCACCTGGCTTCGGAGCTGCGGCAAAAGCACGGGCTGCGGGAGCTGTCCCATGATTTGCTGTGCAGTTTGCAGAAAGTGCCGGCGGCGAAGATCAACGAGCACCTCAAGCGGCATCGCGGGTTCTGAATACACCACAAAACAACTGTGGGAGCGAGCAAGCCCGCTCCCACAGGTTGATCAGTGTTTGACCGTTTATTTCCCGTTACCTTCCAACTGCCCCAACGGCACGCGCTTTTCAATGGCGCTGGACAGCACGATCGAGGTCTTGCTGAAGCCGAACTTGGCGATGCGGTTGATCAACTCTTCCAGTTCCGGCATCGAACCCACTGCCGCTTGCATGATCACGCACGGGTCCCCGGTGACCCGGTGGCACTCGGTCAGTTGTGGGATCTTGCACAGTTCGTCGTAGGTCTTCTGGTTGCCGTGCTGGTTCATCCGCAATTCGATGACGCACTGCACCGGCAGGCCGATCTTTGCCATGTCGACTTTGGCTTGATAACCGGTGATGACGCCGCTGGCTTCCAGTTTGCTGACCCGTTCGGCCACGGCGGGGGCTGACAGGTTCACTTTGCGGGCCAGTTCAGCGTAGGACGCACGACCGTTGTCCAACAAAGCGCTGAGCAGCATGCGGTCGTATTTATCCACGGTTTGGCTTCCTGTTGGCGTGACTTTCGAAAACGCGATTTATAGCGCTGATCTCCGTGTTTTGAAAAGTGTATGGCTTTGATAAACAGGTTTTGTAACTTATTTTCCGTCTATCGCCTTTCTAGAATAAAGCCTCTCATTGTCCTGACTTCGAGCTGAACATGCCTGGCCTACGCCGTTTCCCCCTGCCATTGATCGCTGCTTTTTTTGCCTTGTACGTCATCTGGGGTTCGACCTACCTGGTGATTCGCATCGGTGTGGAGCATTGGCCGCCGCTGTTGCTGGCCGGGATTCGTTTTGTGCTGGCCGGTTCGCTGATGTATGGCTTCCTGCGCTGGCGCGGGGCACCGGCGCCGACCTGGGCGCAATGGAAGGCCGGGGCCATCATCGGCGTGCTGTTGCTCAGTTTTGGTAACGGCGCGGTCACTGTGGCCGAGCACACGGGCGTGGCGTCCGGGGTGGCGGCGTTGGCCGTGGCGACGGTGCCTTTGTTTACTTTGCTCTGCGGATATTTCTGGGGCACGCGTAATACCCGTCTGGAATGGGCGGGGATTGTGCTGGGGTTGATTGGCATCGCGATGCTCAACCTGGGCTCCAACCTGCAGTCCAGCCCGTTGGGTGCGACCTTGCTGCTATTCGCGGCGGCCTCCTGGGCCTTCGGTTCGGTGCTGAGCAAACACGTGCCGTTGCCGGCAGGGGCGATGGCCAGTGCCGTGGAAATGCTGGTGGGCGGCGTGGTGCTGTTGATCGGTAGCGTGGCCAGCGGCGAGCATCTGGACAGCATGCCGCCGCTGGAAGGTTGGTTCGCCTTGGCTTATCTGACCTGCTTCGGCTCGATCGTCGCTTTCAACGCCTACATGTACCTGCTCAAGCATGTGCGCCCGGCGGCGGCCACCAGTTATGCCTACGTCAACCCGGCCGTGGCGGTGTTGCTGGGGATCGTGTTCGCGGGTGAAACCATTGGCGCTGAAGAAAGTGTGGCGATGCTGGTGATCATCAGTGCCGTGGTGTTGATCGGATTGCCGCAGTGGCGTAAACCCAAGCCTGCGCCGGCCGCCGCCTGATTTAGGGTAAACTGCCGCGCATTGCACACCTTGCGCTGATTTTTCCTACGGTACTTCCATGACTTTCGCCACCCTTGGCCTGATCGAACCCTTGCTGCGCGCCCTCGAGACGCTCGGCTACCAGACTCCGACGCCGGTTCAGGCCCAAGCCATGCCGGCCGTGCTGGCCGGTCGCGACCTGATGGCCGCGGCCCAGACCGGCACCGGTAAGACTGCTGGTTTCGCCGTGCCGCTGTTGCAGTTGCTGACCACCGAAGGGCCGAAGGTCGCGGCCAACTCGGTGCGAGCGCTGATCCTGGTGCCGACCCGTGAGCTGGCTGAGCAGGTCCATGAAAGCGTGCGTCAGTACGCGCAAAACCTGCCGCTGAGTACCTACGCCGTGTACGGCGGCGTCAGCATCAACCCGCAAATGATGAAGTTGCGCAAAGGCGTCGACTTGTTGGTCGCCACGCCGGGGCGTCTGCTCGACTTGTTCCGCCAGAACGCGCTGAAGTTCAACCAGTTGCAGACTCTGGTGCTGGACGAAGCCGACCGCATGCTCGACCTGGGCTTCTCCGAGGAGCTGGCGAATATCTACAAGGCATTGCCGAAGAAGCGCCAGACCCTGTTGTTCTCGGCGACTTTCTCCGACGCGATCCGCTTGCTGGCCGGACAGATGCTCAACGATCCGCTGAGCATTGAGGTGAGCCCGCGCAACGTGGCTGCCAACACCGTCAAGCAATGGGTGGTGACGGTGGACAAGAAACGCAAGCCGGAACTGTTCGTGCACTTGATGCGCAAGAACAAGTGGAAGCAGGTGCTGGTCTTTGCCAAGACCCGCAACGGCGTCGATGCGCTGGTGGAAAAACTCCAGGGCCTGGGCGTCAACGCCGACGGCATCCACGGTGACAAACCCCAGGCCACCCGCCAGCGCGCGCTGGACCGCTTCAAGGCCAGCGAAGTGCAGATCCTGGTAGCCACCGACGTTGCCGCCCGTGGCTTGGATATCGAGGATTTGCCGTTGGTGGTGAACTTCGACCTGCCGATCGTCGCCGAGGACTACATCCACCGCATCGGCCGTACCGGTCGGGCGGGCTCGACCGGGGAAGCGATTTCTCTGGTCTGCGCCGACGAAGTGAACCTGTTGTCGGCCATCGAGATGCTGACGCGCCAGACGCTGACGCGTCAGATGGAACAGGACTTCGAGCCTGAACATCGGGTACCGGACACCGATGCCAGCGGCCAGGTGATCAAGAAGCCGAAAAAGCCGAAGAAACCGAAAGCTTCGGGTGGTGGCGGCAAGCGCAACCTGGGCAAGTGGGTGGACAGCGGCGAAGCCTCGCCTGTGGAACCTTCGGTCAAGCCTGTGCGCAAAGTCCCGGTGTTCAATACTGGGCCGCGTAAGCGCAAGCCTTGATATCAAAACCTGGGAGCCGTAGGAGCCGTAGGAGCCGCTCGTCAGCTCCTACGGATTCAACCGTTCAGGAATTCCAGGATTCCTAAACCTGCTGCCCGGCCACTGGCAAAGCAGGCCGTGAGCAGGTAACCGCCGGTCGGCGCTTCCCAATCGAGCATTTCTCCGGCGCAGAAAACGCCAGGCAATTGCTTGAGCATCAGGCGTTCATCCAGGGCCTCGAAGGTCACGCCACCGGCGCTGCTGATGGCTTCGTCCAGAGGGCGGGTCTTCACCAGGGTCAGCGGCAAGGCCTTGATCGCCTGGGCCAGCCGCGCCGGGTCAGTGAAACACTCGGCCGGCGTGAGCTCGCGCAACAGCGCTGCCTTGACGCCGTCGATCCCCAGTTGGCCGTGTAAGTGCTTGGCCATCGAGCGAGAGCCGCGTGGCTTGCTCAGGGCTTGCTGGATCTTATCCACAGGCCGGCCCGGCAGCAGGTCCAGATGGATCGTCGCGCTGCCGTGTTGGTTGATGGCTTCGCGAACCGGCGCCGACAGGGCGTAGACCAGACTGCCTTCGAGGCCAGTGGCGGTGACCACGCATTCACCGAGGCGCGGTACATCGTCGTTCAGGCCGATGGCGATGTTCTTTAGTGGGGCGCCAGCGAATTTGCTGATCATCAGGTCGCTCCAGGCCTCTACCTCAAACCCACAGTTACTCGGTTGCAATGGCGCCAGGGCCACGCCGCGTTGTTCCAGCGCCAGCATCCAGGCGCCGTCAGAGCCCAGTCGTGACCAACTGCCACCACCCAGCGCCAGCAGTGTCGCGTCGGGGCGTAGGGTTTTCTCGCCTTCCGGACTCGTTATTCTCATGCTGCCATCGGGGTTCCAGCCGAGCCAGCGGTGGCGCGTGTGGATCGTCACGCCGGCATCGCGCAGGCGCTTGAGCCAGGCGCGCAGCAGCGGGGCGGCTTTCATGTCGGTAGGAAATACCCGCCCGGAGCTGCCGACAAAGGTGTCGATGCCCAATCCGTGAATCCATGTGCACAACTCATTCGCACCGAATGCCCGCAGCAGCGGGGCAATGTTCGGCGCACGTTCGCCATAGCGGGAGAGGAAGACCGGGAAGGCTTCGGAGTGGGTGATGTTCATGCCGCCCACGCCGGCCAGCAGGAATTTTCGGCCTACCGATGGCATGCCGTCGTACAGGTCGACCCGCAGGCCCGTCTGGCTCAACACCTCGGCCGCCATCAGGCCGGCGGGGCCGCCGCCGATGATGGCGATGTTTGGGGTGTGGGGTAGGGGCGCTTGGGTCATGGCGAGCGATGTCTGGAGGATCAAGGAGGGCATTCTATCAGCTTGGTCCACATGATCTGAGGCCGGAATCCGTGTAGGCGCTGTCGAGCGCAGCGAGGCTGCGATCTTGTCCCTGACAATTGAGTCGCGAGCGAAAGATCAAGATCAAAAGACCGCAGCCTTCGGCAGCTCCTACGGGGCATCCACAGGCATTGTGGGTAAAGCCCAGGGTTCAGTGACAACCTGATGACGTCCAGACCCTATGTGCGCTGTGGTGCAGGATCCCGTGGCGGCGGGCCAGGGCCTGGCGATCCTTGCTGTAGCCACCCCCGATCACGCCGACCACCGGGATGTCGCGTCCCAGGCAATGGCGCATGACGCTCTCGTCCCGGGCGGCGAGGCCTTCGTCGGTCAGCTTCAGGTAGCCGAGGGCGTCATCCTTGTGTACGTCGACGCCGGCGTCATACAGCACCAGGTCCGGCTGATAGAGCGGCAGCAAGTAGTTGAGCGCATCGTCCACCACCTTCAAATAAGCCGCGTCTTCCATGCCCATTGGCAGGGGGATGTCCCAGTCGCTTTGCGCCTTGCGTGCAGGAAAATTCTTTTCGCAGTGCAAGGAAACGGTCACGGCGTCCGGGGTGTCATGGAGTATTCGGGCGGTGCCGTCGCCCTGGTGCACATCGCAGTCGAAAATCAGCACCCGCGAGACCCGGCCGCTGGCCAGGAAATAGCGGCTGATCACCGCCAGGTCGTTGAAAATGCAGAACCCGGCCGGGTGGTCGTAGTGGGCGTGATGGGTGCCGCCGGCCAGGTGGCAGGCTAGCCCGTGCTCAAGGGCTTGTTCGGCGGCCAGGAGCGAGCCGCCCACGGCGCGCACCGTTCGGCGGGCCAGGGCTTCGCTCCAGGGCAGGCCAAGTCGCCGTTGGTCTTCGCGGGACAACTCGCCGCCCATGTAGCGTTCGATATAAGCACGGTCGTGGGCCAGGGCGAGAATGTCCGGCGGACACAGCGACGGGCGCAGCAGGTCGGCGTCGCGGGTCAGGCCGCTGTCCACCAGGTGATCGCGCAACAGGCGAAACTTGTCCATGGGGAAACGGTGTTCCGCCGGGAAGTCGGGGCTGTAGTCTTCGTGATAGATAAGCGGCAGCGACATGGTGTTTTCAGTAGTGAGTGAGTGACGGATCCTACCAGCGATGTAGGCTTTGCACGAAAAGTGCCTGCGCGACGATCATGCTGCGTTGAAAACAGGCTCGGAATGCTCATTTACAACCAGTAAAGTCGAGCGCGACTCCGGGCGTTCCTCACCTGTTTTCGCCTTGCCTGATCGCCGCTTGGCGACTTTTCGTACAAAACCTAGACTCATGGGGCATGGAAGGGGAGTGAAAATGGAGCCGATACTGGAACTGGAAAGCGCACGACTGCTGTTGCGGCAGTGGCGCGATGATGACTTGCCGGAATTTTCCACCATGTGTGCAGACCCGCACGTGATGCGTTATTTCCCGGTGCGCCTGAGCCGTCTGGAAAGCGCTGCCCTGATCGGTCGCGTGCGGGGGCATTTCGCCGAGCATGGTTTTGGTTTGTGGGCCCTGGAGCGCAAGGACACCGGCGCCTTCATTGGCTTCACTGGGCTGCTTGTGGTCGGGTTCGATGCGCCTTTCACACCGGCTATCGAGATCGGCTGGCGCCTGGCCCGAGAGCACTGGGGCCTGGGGTATGCCAGCGAAGCGGCGTGGACCGCCTTGCGTTGTGCTTTCGACCAGTTGACGCTGGACGAAGTGGTGGCGTTCACCGCTGTCGATAACCTGCCATCGCAAAAGGTCATGCAGGCCATTGGCATGCAGCACGAGCCGGCTGACGACTTCGAACACCCGACACTCGCCGTCGGTCATCCATTGCGTCACCATGTGCTCTATCGCATCAATCGTGAGCAGTGGCTACAGACCCTGCACGGTTAGCCGACACGGACGTTTACAATGCCCGCCAGAGTGGCCCGGGCCAACAATCGATCCACCGCGTAGATTGCGCGGTATTGCGCTGTGTGAGGAAAGTCTGAATGAGCCATGTGTTGGAAGATCTGGTCGACCTGCTGACCCTGGAACCGATCGAAGAAAACCTGTTTCGCGGGCGTAGCCAGGACCTGGGGTTTCGCCAGTTGTTCGGCGGCCAGGTGCTGGGCCAGTCGTTGTCGGCGGCCAGCCAGACCGTGGAAGAGGCGCGCCATGTGCATTCGATGCACGGATATTTCCTGCGTCCGGGCGACGCCGCGTTGCCGGTGGTCTACCAGGTGGACCGGGTGCGCGACGGTGGCAGCTTCAGCACTCGCCGGGTGACGGCGATCCAGAAGGGCAACCCGATTTTCACCTGCAGTGCGTCGTTCCAGTACGACGAAGAGGGTTTTGAGCACCAGAGCAGCATGCCGCAAGTCGTCGGGCCGGAGAACCTGCCGTCCGAGCTGGAACTGACCCAGCAGCGCGCGCACCTGCTGCCTGAGCACATGCGTGAAAAACTGCTGTGCGCCAAGCCGATCGAGGTGCGACCGGTCACCGAAAAAGACCCTTACAACCCGCAACCGGCCGACCCGGTCAAATACGTGTGGTTTCGTGCCGATGGCGCCCTGGCGGATTCACCGGCCTTGCACAAATACCTGCTGGCCTACGCGTCGGACTTCGGCCTGTTGACCACTTCGCTGCTGCCCCACGGCAAATCGGTGTGGCACAAAGACATGCAGGTCGCCAGCCTCGACCACGCCTTGTGGTTCCACGCCGACCTGCGCGCCGATGACTGGTTGCTCTACGCCATGGACAGCCCGTGGGCCGGCAATTCTCGCGGGTTCTCCCGTGGCAGCGTGTTCAACCGTGCCGGGCAACTGGTGGCCTCGGTGACCCAGGAAGGCCTGATTCGCCATCGCAAGGACTGGGCATGAGCCTGGCCGAGGTTCGTCACTGGGTGTTCGACATGGACGGCACGCTGACGATCGCCGTGCATGACTTCGCGGCGATCCGCGTGGCCCTGGCGATTCCGGCCGAAGATGACATCCTCACTCATCTGGCGGCGTTGCCGGCTGATGAAGCCGCGGCCAAGCATGCCTGGCTGCTGGAGCATGAACGGGACCTGGCGCTGGGCTCCAGGCCCGCGCCGGGGGCGGTTGAACTGGTGCGAGAGCTGGCCGGGCGCGGTTATCGCCTGGGCATCCTCACCCGCAACGCCCGCGAACTGGCCCACGTCACCCTCGAAGCCATCGGCCTGGCGGACTGTTTCGCCGTGGCGGATGTGCTGGGCCGCGACGAAGCACCGCCCAAGCCTCACCCCGGTGGCCTGTTGAAGTTGGCCGAGGCCTGGAACGTGGCGCCCGAGGCGATGGTGATGGTGGGCGATTACCGTTTCGACCTGGATTGTGGCCGTGCGGCGGGGGCGCGGACGGTGCTGGTGAACCTGCCGGACAATCCGTGGCCAGAACTGACAGATTGGCATGCGCGCGATTGTTCGGCGTTGCGGCGGATGTTGTCGGCTTGAGCGTTTGATTGACTGATCGATCGCTATCGCGAGCAGGCTCGCTCCCACAAGGAGATTTCTGTTGGTCGCGAAATTTGTGTCCACACCCGATCTACTGTGGGAGCGAGCCTGCTCGCGAAGAGGCCCTGTAAACCACCGCAAACCTTACTGACCAAACATAACCTTCAACCCCTCGGGCGAATTGAACATCCCACTCCCATCGTGCCCCACCCCAGGCACTTCGATCAGCCGCTGGTTCAACCCCTCGGGATGACGCCGGGTCAGGTAGTCGAAAAAGAAATGCCCGCGCAGTAACCGATACGGTCCCTGGGTTTGTGCTTCACAGCCTTTATCCAGCGCCGGATGTTCCGGGTCGGTGTCTTGTTGCCCGAGCAAATAGACGATGTCGCGCTTGGCGTAGTGATCTTCCAGTTGCGCAGGTGTTTGCCCCGCCGCGTAGGCTGGCAAGTTCTGCAGGCCGTATTTCCAGCGGTTGAAGCCAGGACAACTGGCAGGGTCGAAAGCCATGGGCCGTTGCGCATCGAAGTAGGCATAGGACGACGGGTTGGCGATGACAAAACGTGGGTTGATCCGGTATTGGCCGTGGGCAAGCAGGGCATAGCGCTGCACGATCTGGGCGCCGCCGGAATGGCCGGCGATGACGATCTCTTTCACTTCAGGAAGCTGTTGCCGGTCACTGACTCGGGCAATGATGTCGTCGAGGACCTGAAAGGAGCTGACGGGATTTGCCCCTGTGGACAGACCGCCCGCCATCCAGTCGTTGCCTTTCCAGCGCAGGAGGTCATTGGGCAATTGATGGCGCGCCACGTCCTGTTCGTTGAGAAACTGCGGGGCGATGATCAGGGTAGTGCCCAGTTGCTCGGCCTGTCCGACAGCCTTTTCGGCGCTGTTGAGGTAGGTGTCGGCATTGCGCAGCCGACCGTGGAGGATGATCAACACGCGCTGGATGGACGCCGGCGGTGGGCTTACGCCGACGGCCATGGCACCGCTCTTGAACTGCAGTCGCCCTTGGGCGACCACGTTGACGCCGCGTTGATCGGCCTGAGCAATGGCGCAGCACAGCATCAGCCCGATCAACGCCCCCCACTTCATCTACAGGGTTTTCGCCGCGAACGTGTCGCACTGGCTGACCTGGCCCTGGGCGAACCCGGTCTTGAACCAGCGCACCCGCTGCACCGAGGTGCCGTGGGTGAAGGAATCCGGCACCACGCGGCCCTGGCCTTGTTGCTGCAAGCGGTCATCGCCGATGGCATTGGCGGCGTTCAAGGCCTCCTCGATGTCTCCCGGCTCCAGCCAGTTCAGGCGTTTTTGCGCATGGTTGGCCCATACACCCGCCAGGCAATCGGCCTGCAACTCCTGGCGTACCAACAAGCCGCCATCGCCCTCCATCTGCCGGCCTTGCTGGCGTGCTTCTTGGACTTTCGCCGACACGCCGAGCAGCGTCTGCACATGGTGTCCGACTTCGTGGGCAATGACGTAGGCCTGGGCGAAGTCCCCGGAGGCAGCGAAGCGTTGGGACATTTCCTTGAAGAAGCTCATGTCCAGGTAGACCTGGCGGTCTGCCGGGCAATAGAACGGGCCGGTCGCCGACGAGGCGAGGCCACAGGCAGAGTTGACCCGACCGCTGAACAACACCAGTTTGGGTTGCTGGTATTGGCGTCCGGCCTGCTGGAAAACCTGGCCCCAGGTGTCTTCGGTATCGCCAAGGATCGAGCGCACGAACTCGGCCTGTTCGTCGTTGGCCGGCGGTGCCTGGCGGGTCTGTGAAGTGGTGGGCGCGGATTGATCCATCTGCCCGGCCAGTTGCCCGAGAATCTGCATCGGGTCCTGGCCGGTGATCCAGCCGATGCCAACGATGAGGAGGATGGCCGTCAGGCTCAGTCCCTTGCCGCCGCCGAAGCGCATCCCGCCACCGCCCCCACCGTCACCGCGAGCGTCCACCACGTTGTCACTGCGGCGACCTTTTTTCCATAACATGTGGGTGTTCCTCTGATTGACCGGGGTGTTACTGCACTGTCGTTGCGGTGAGTTTAGCTTTTGGGGCGTCAGGATGCGCGTGATGCTTGAGCTTTCAGGCAACAGGCGCGGGGTTTGGTTCATCAGGGCATGAATGAAGAGCGCGCCAGTTCCAGAATTTGAATTACACTTTGTGCATTCTGGAATCGACGAACTTACCTTTGGATCGCTCATGGCTGGCAGTCAAATCGAACGGGTTTTCAATGTGCTGGAAAGCCTCGCCAGCGACCCTCGCGGCTGGCCGCTGCTAGGCTTGGCCGAACACTTGCAGATTCCCAAGAGTGCCACCCACCGTTTGCTCGCCGAACTGATGCGCCTGGGCTATGTGCGCCAGAATCCCGAGAACCTGCGTTATCACTTGGCGACCCGCTTGGTCGCCATGGGCTTTCGTTATCTGTCGCGAAGCGGTGCCGACATCGTCCAGCCAGTGCTCGATCGCTTGGCACTGGGAACGGGTGAACTGGTGCGCCTGGGTGTCATCGAAGGGGAGTGCCAGACCTGGATCGCCAAGTCCCAGGGGGCCCGTTCCGGCTTGCGCTACGACCCGGACATGGGGCGTGAGACGCCGTTGTCCTATACCGCGTCGGGCCATGCCTGGCTGGCTTGCATGACTGACACCGAGGCGTTGGCGCTGGTGGCGCGCCAAGCCGTGCCAATACCGGCGGACGCAGGGCCAAACGCGCCACGCAGCGCGGCTGAACTGCTCGAGTACCTGCACCAGGCCCGCGAACAAGGCTATGCCTGTGTCGAGGAAAGTTCGGCGATCGGCACGTCGGCCATTGCCGCTGTGGTCCGTCATCCATCGGATGGCCGAGCCATCGGCGTGTTGAGTGTCGCCGGCCCCAGTGCACGAATGACGCGCACACGCTTGCATGAGCTGGCACCGACCTTGCTGGCGTTTGCCGAGGAGTTATCGCAAGCCAGTCAGGCCTCGGAGTTGTTCAGCTGAATACGGTCTCATCCGTCACAGGCAAGCCTTGCTCCCTACATCACGCAACGCAGGACTCCTACATGACTGTCAGCACTCCGCTTTCCGGCGTCAATCAGGCTTTCAAGGGCATCCTGCTTATTCTGGTGGCGACGTTTCTGTTCTCCAGTCATGACGCCTTGGCGAAATATCTCTCGGGTTTTTACCCGATCATCATGGTGGTCTGGGCACGTTACGTGGTGCACACGTTGTTGATGGCCGGTATTTTCCTGCCGCGCTCGGGGCTGCGGGTCCTGCGGACCAAGCGTCCTTTGTGGCAACTGGCCCGGGCGCTGTGCCTGCTGGGCACCAGCCTGTTCTTCACCACGGCGCTGTTGTATATCCCGCTGGCCGAGGCGACGGCGGTCAACTTTCTCGCGCCCGTGCTGGTCACCGCGTTGTCGGTGCCATTGCTGGGCGAACACGTAACACGCGGCCAATGGATCGCGGTGATCTTCGGCTTTATCGGGGTGTTGATCATCGTCCATCCGGGCGGGGATCTGTTCACCCCGGCGGTGATATTGCCATTCTGTTCGGCGCTGTTTTTCTGTTTCTACCAACTGCTCACGCGCAAGCTCAGCGAGATCGACAGCCCGACCACTAGCAACTTCTTCGCCGGCCTGTGCAACACCTTGGTGATGAGCGCGCTGGTGCCGTTCTTCTGGCAAGTGCCGAGCCTGTTGCACGGTGCGATGATGCTGGCGCTGGGAGCTTGCGGGATGACGGCGCACCTGATGCTGACCCAGGCCTTCCGCTTTGCCGCCCCGGCGCTGCTCGCGCCGTTCGGGTACTGCCAGATCGTGTTTGCCGGGCTGCTGGGCTGGGTGTTGTTCAACCATACGCCGACGCTGACCACCGTGGTGGGCATCACCTTGATCTGCTTGAGTGGGTTGGCGGCGGCGTGGCAACAGCGGCGGGTTTAGCACGAACTGTGGAGGGATTGATTGTGGGAGCAAGGCTTGCCCGCGATGAAGGCACCTCGGATCACTTAGGACCGCATCGTCTTAATCGCGGGCAAGCCTTGCTTCCACAGTGGGATAAATAATCCCGGGCTGACTCGAATCAGTTTTCCAGCGTAGGCACCTTGCGCGGTGCCATGAAGTACAACCAGGTCAGGGCAATGAAGTACATCGCCGGGATCAGGGTGAACAGCACGGTGTAGTTGTTGTTAGTGATCGTGAGGATGTGGCCCACCAGTTGGGTCATGAACATCCCGCCGATGGCCGCGCACATGCCGCCAAAACCAAACACCGTACTCATCATGTGCTTGGGCGTGTAGTCCATGACCAGGCTCCAGATGTTGGCGGTCCAGGCTTGATGCGCGCCGATGGCCAGGGAGATGGCAAACACTGCCACCCACAAGCTGCTGGAGCCGGCGGCCAGGATCACGCCGATGATGCAGCAGGCGAACAGCAGCATGGACACCAGTCGCGCCTTGATCGGATTGAGGCCGCGGCCGATCAGGAACGAAGACAGGATGCCGCCGCCGACGCTGCCGAAGTCGGCGGTGAGGTAGATGATGATCAGCGGGATGCCCATCTGGGTCACGTTGATGCCCAGGTTGTATTGCTGGTTCAGGAACGGCGGCAGCCAATAGAGGTAGAACCAGAACACCGGGGCGGTGATCGAATAGGCCAGGGCGAACGCCCAGGTGCCGCGCATGCGCAGGATGCGTGAGAACGGCACGCGGACCTGGTCCGGTTCGTCCTGGGCCTGGATGTAGTCCAGTTCCGACTGTTTGACGGAGGGGTGGTCCTCGGGGTTGAAGTATTTCAGGCCCCAGAACAGCAGCCAGATCCCGCCCAGCGCGGCCATGCACAGGAACGCCGCCTGCCAGCCCCACACGTGCAGGATCAGTGGCAGCAGCATCGGGGTGAACATCGCGCCGACGTTGGTCCCGGCGTTGAATATACCGGTGGCTACGGCTCGCTCGCCCGCCGGGAACCACAGCCGTGTGGTCTTCACGCAGGCCGGGTAGTTGGCGGCTTCGGTGAGGCCGAGGATGAAGCGGCAGACCATGAAGCCCACCGCCGAGGTGGCCAGGCCGTGGGCGCCGGTCGCCAGGCTCCAGAGCAGCACGGCGCAGAAGAACACGCGCTTGACGCCGATCCGGTCGATCAGCCGCCCTTGCAACACGAAGCCGACGGCATAACCGACCTGGAACCAGAAGTTGATGTTGGCGTAGTCCATCGCCGTCCAGCTCATTTCCTTGGCCAGGATAGGCTGCATGACGCCCAGGGCGGCGCGGTCGATGTAGTTCAGGGTGGTGGCAAAAAATACCAGGGCGAGCATCCCCCAACGGGTCTTGCCCACGGCCATGGCGCCGCGGATCTTGTCACCGATGCTGCCGGTGGAGACTTCCAGGCCGGGGGCCAGGCGGGAACTTTGGGAAGGGATCATAGCGTGTACCCGCTTTTGAAATTCTTATGGTTGGTCTGGGGCAGTCCATCGAGGTCGGCAGGGCCGGCGTCAATGTGGGAGCGATGGTGCGCAGTGAGCAAAAATTCGTCAATTCGGCGATTGGCATTTTGTTCGATAATCGCCCAAAAAACTAACTGGATGGTACATATTAAATTGCTGAAAGAAACCGGCAGCTCAATAATCGGCTCACTCTTTTAAAAGCATTTTCAAAAGCGGCGCACCTTTTGTAGCCGATGCCTGTCCCGGGAGCCGAAGTCATGCAGCGTTCCATTGCCACCGTTTCCTTGAGCGGTACCTTGCCGGAAAAACTCGAAGCCATTGCCGCCGCCGGTTTTGATGGGGTGGAAATCTTTGAGAACGACCTTCTCTACTACGATGGCAGTCCTCGGGAAATCAGGCAGATGTGCGCCGACCTGGGCATCGCCATCACGTTATTCCAACCGTTTCGCGACTTCGAAGGTTGCCGCCGCGATCGCCTGTCGCGCAACCTGGAACGGGCCGAGCGCAAGTTCGACCTGATGCAGGAACTGGGCACCGACCTGGTGCTGGTGTGCAGCAACGCCTCGGCCGACAGCGTCGGCGATGAACAGATGCTCATCGATGACCTGCGCCTGCTGGCCGAGCGGGCCGGGGCGCGCGGCTTGCGTATCGGTTATGAAGCGCTGGCCTGGGGTCGGCACGTGAATACTTATCAACAGGTCTGGAACATCGTGCGCCAGGCCGATCACCCCAGCCTCGGTGTGTTGCTCGACAGCTTTCATACCTTGTCCCTCAAGGGCGATCCGAGCGCGATCGCCGAGATTCCCGGCGACAAGATCTTCTTCGTGCAAATGGCCGACGCGCCGATCCTGGCCATGGATGTCCTGGAATGGAGCCGGCATTTCCGTTGTTTCCCTGGGCAGGGCGAGTTCGACTTGCCGGGGTTCCTGGCGCCGATCATCAAGAGTGGCTACACCGGGCCGCTGTCGCTGGAAATCTTCAACGACGGTTTCCGGGCCGCGCCGCCACGGGCCAATGCCGCCGACGGCCTGCGCTCGCTGCTGTACCTGGAAGAAAAAACCCGCCAGCGCCTGGCCGAAGAGGCGTGCGCCATAAGCAATGCCGACATTCTGTTCGCCACGCCGCCGGCCAGCGAATACGACGGCATCGAATTCCTCGAGTTCGCCGTGGACGATAACCTCGGCGCCAAGCTTTCCCATTGGCTGGAGCGGCTGGGGTTCGTCAAGGCTGGCCAGCATCGATCCAAGAATGTGAGCCTCCTGCGCCAGGGCGACATCAACCTGATCCTCAACAGCGAACCGTACTCGTTCGCCCACAGTTTTTTCGAAGCCCACGGACCTTCGTTGTGTGCCACCGCCGTGCGCGTGAAAAGCAGTGTCAGCGCCCTGGAGCGGGCCATTGCCTACAAAGGCCAGCCCTATCGTGGGTTGGTGGGCCCCAATGAACTGGAGTTGGCGGCGGTGCGTGCACCGGATGGCAGCCTGATTTACCTGGTGGATCAGCAGGCCGATGTCTATGGCACCGATTTCAACCTGCAGCCGGGTGCTGTCATTGGGGCCGGGCTCAAGCGCATCGACCACATGGCGATGGCGCTGCCGGCCGACAGCCTCGACAGTTGGGTGCTGTTCTACAAGAGCCTGCTGGATTTCGAGGCCGACGACGAAGTCGTCCTGCCCGACCCTTATGGCTTGGTAAAAAGCCGTGCGCTGCGCAGCCGCTGCAGTTCGATCCGCTTGCCGCTGAACATTTCCGAAAACCGCAACACCGCAATCTCACACGCGCTGTCGAGTTATCGCGGCTCCGGTGTGCATCACATAGCCTTCGACTGTGATGACATCTTTGCCCAGGTCAGTCGTGCCAAAGAGGCGGGCGTGCCGTTGCTGGACATCCCGCTCAATTACTACGACGACCTGGCGGCGCGTTTCGATTTCGACGACGAGTTCCTTAGCGAGCTGGCCTACTTCAACGTGTTGTACGATCGTGACACCCAGGGGGGCGAGCTGTTCCACGTCTACACCGAGCCGTTCGAAGGGCGGTTTTTCTTCGAGATCATCCAACGCAAGAACGGTTACGCCGGTTACGGTGCTGCCAATGTCGCGGTGCGCCTGGCGGCCATGGCCAAGTCCCGCAGCGGTGGTTTGCGGCACGCCAAGTTGTAGGCAAATCGTAAACGTGGCGGTAATGGGCGGTGTCCTGGCTTCCTTCAGTGCACGGTGCGGCCCATAATCGCCAGCCTGTGCAGTGATGGCCGTGAGCCCCGCAATGACTATGAATCCAGAGCTTTCCGCAGCGCCCGACGAACCCGTCGCCACGCCGCGCAAGAGTCGCAAGAACAACCCGGAGAAGACCCGGGAAAACATTCTTCAGGAAGCCATCGTCGAGTTCGTCCAGCAGGGCCTGTCCGGGGCCCGGGTCGACGCCATCGCCGAGCGCATCCACACGTCCAAGCGCATGATTTACTACTACTTCGGCAGCAAGGAGCAGTTGTACGTCGAGGTGTTGGAAAAACTCTACGGTGATATCCGCACCACCGAGAACCGCCTGCATCTGGCGGAACTGGCCCCGGTCGAGGCGATTCGGCGCCTGGTGGAGTTCACCTTCGACCACCACGATTGCAATGTGGATTTCGTGCGCATCGTCTGCATCGAGAACATCCACAACGCCGAGTACGTGAAGCAGTCAGGCGTGATCAAGGCGATGACCAATACCATCCTCGATTCCCTGGGCGTGATTCTGCGGCGCGGCGCTGAAGAGGGCGTGTTCCGTGCCGGCCTCGAGCCGCTGGATGTGCATCTGCTGATCAGTTCGTTCTGTTTTTACCGGGTGTCCAATCGCCAGACGTTCGGGGAGATCTTTCAGATCGACCTGTCGGATGAAGCGATCAAGCAGCGGCATCGGCAGATGGTCTGTGAATCGGTATTGAGATACTTGCAGGCCTGATTCTGGAACCCCTGTGGGAGTATCACTAGACATTAATGATTCATGCTTTGGAAATGCGCCAGCATCCGCTGCGCATCTGGCGCCACGCCGCTGAACAGTTCGAAGGCCTTCACCGCCTGGAACACGGCCATGTTGCCGCCATCCAGTGTGCGGCAGCCGACCGCGCGGGCGTTGCGCAGCAGTTCGGTTTCCAGCGGGAAGTAAACGATTTCCGCGACCCACAAAGCGCCGCGCAACAGCTCGATCGGCACTGGCATGCCCGGTAGTTTTGCCATGCCCATGGGCGTGCTGTTCACCAGGCCATCGGCCTCGGCCATGGCGGTGGGCAGGTCATGCCCGGCGCGGGCGCGGACAGCGCCGAAGTGTTGATTCAAGTTGTTGGCCAGTGCCTCGGCACGGCGGACCTCGACGTCAAAAATGCTCAGGGTTTCTACGCCCTCCATCAACAGCGCATGGGCCACCGCCGCGCCGGCGCCACCGGCGCCCATCTGGACCACGCGCTTGCGCGCCACATCCCCCAGGCCGCGACGAAAACCTTCGGCGAACCCCAGGCAGTCGGTGTTGTGGCCGATGCGCTTGCCGTCCTTGAGCACCACGGTATTGACCGCGCCGATACCGCGGGCCTCGGGTGACAACTCATCGAGCAGCGGGATGATCGCCTGCTTGCAGGGGAAGGTAATGTTCAGGCCGGTGAAGTCCATGCGCTCGGCGGCCACCAGTAGATCGGCCAGGGCGCCGCTGTCGAGTTTCAGCGCATCGAGGTCGATCAGCCGATAGAGGTAACGCATGCCTTGGGCATTGCCCTCATGCTCATGCAGCGCAGGTGTGCGAGAGGCCTGGATGCCCGCGCCGATCAGACCGGCCAGCACAGTGATATTCGACATGCTCATCAACCCTTCAACCGCTGACTGAAGTGTTCAAGGGCCAGGCGATAACCATGGCTGCCAAACCCGCACATCACGCCAATGGCGACGGATGAGACGAAGGAGTGATGACGGAAGGTTTCACGGGCGTGGACGTTGGACAGGTGGACTTCAATGACCGGTACTTCGCTGGCCACCAGGGCATCGCGGATCGCCACGGAGGTGTGGGTCCAGGCCGCCGGGTTGATGACGATACCGGCGCACCGGCCACGGGCGCCGTGAATCCAGTCCAGCAGCTCGCCTTCCTGGTTGGTCTGGCGAAATTCCACCGCCAGGCCGAATTCTTCGGCAGCGCGGCCGCACAGTGCCGAGATGCCAGCCAGGGTTTCATGGCCATAAGTCGCCGGCTCGCGGGTGCCGAGCAGGTTCAGGTTCGGGCCGTTGAGCACCAGAACGATCGGAGGCATCGCAATTTCTCCACATTTTTATTGTTGGTGTCGGCGGGGTTTCAGCCGTTGGAGATAAATTGTACTAGATGGTTAATTGGGTCAAATAAAGCAGCCGACATCGGCCAATAAGTGTTCGATGATCGAACATGACCGTTGTCGGGAGGTGAGGGAGGGCAATGGTGGCGAGGGGATTTATCCCCATGTAGGAGCTGCCGAAGGCTGCGATCTTTTGGACACTCAAGTGTCTGGGGAAAGATCGCAGCCTCGTTGCACTCGTCAGCTCCTACCGCCGAGTCAACAACACCCCGGATTCCATGTGGTGGGTCCAGGGAAATTGATCGAACAACGCGCAGCGCGTGATGCGGTGGGTGTCGTTCAGTTGCGCGATATTCGCGGCGAGGGTGTCAGGGTTGCAGGAGATGTACAGGATGTTGTCGAAACGTCGGGTCAGCTCGCAGGTGTCCGGGTCCATGCCGGCGCGAGGCGGGTCGACGAAGACGCTGCCGAATTCGTAGCTTTTCAGGTCGATGCCATGCAGGCGACGGAACGGCCGGACTTCGTTCAGGGCTTCGGTCAGCTCTTCGGCGGACAGGCGCACCAGCGTGACGTTATCCACAGCATTCTCGCTGAGGTTGCTCAGCGCGGCGTTCACCGAGGTCTTGCTGATTTCGGTGGCCAGCACTTTGCGCACGCGGGTGGCCAGGGGCAGAGTGAAGTTGCCGTTGCCGCAGTACAACTCCAGCAGATCGTCGTTGCGATCGCCCAGCGCTTCATAAGCCCAGTTGAGCATCTTCTGGTTCACCGTGCCGTTGGGCTGGGTGAAGGCGCCTTCGGGCTGGCGATAGCTGAAGGTGCGCGTGCCCACTTCGAGCTTCTCCACCACATAGTCATGGCCGATCACTTCGCGCTTGCCCTTGGAGCGGCCAATGATGCTCACGCCCAGGTCAGCCGCCAGTTTCGAGGCGGCAGCGTGCCAGTGCTCGTCCAGCGGGCGGTGATAACACAGGGTGATCATCGCATCGCCCGCCAGGGTGGTCAGGAACTCCACCTGGAACAGTTTGTGGCTCAGGGGCGCGCTGGCTTGCCAGGCGGCCTTGAGTTGCGGCATCAACTGGTTGATGCGCAGGCTGGCGATGGGAAACTCTTCAATGAGGATCGGTGTGCGCTTGTCGTCCTGGGAGAACATTGCGTAGTGCCGTTCGCCGGCCTCGCGCCAGAGACGGAACTCGGCGCGCAGGCGGAAGTTCTTCAGGGGCGAATCGAACACCGCAGGTTCTGGTGCATCGAACGGCGACAACAGGTCACGCAAGCGGGTGACCTTGTCCTGGAGCTGAGCGGTGTAGGCTTGGGAATCAAAAGTCATGCGTTGAACCAACCCAACTTGATCACGAACAGGATCGATAGAATGACCAGCGCCGGGTTCAGCTCACGGCCACGGCCAGACACCAGTTTGATGGCGGTCCAGGCGATGAAACCGAAAGCGATGCCGTTGGCGATGGAATAGGTGAACGGCATTGCCAGGGCGGTCACCACCACTGGCGCGGCGACGGTGATGTCGTCCCAGTCGATTTCCGCCAGGCCCGAGGTCATCAGTACGGCGACGAACAACAGGGCTGGGGCGGTGGCGAAGGGCGGGACGCTGGCGGCCAGTGGCGAGAAGAACAGCGCCAGCAGGAACAGGATCGCCACGACGACGGCGGTCAGGCCAGTGCGGCCGCCAGCACTGACGCCCGCCGCCGATTCGATGTAGCTGGTGGTGGTGGAGGTGCCCAGCAGCGAACCGGCCATGGCGGCTGTGCTGTCGGCGATCAGCGCACGGCCCATCTTCGGCATGTGGCCGTCCTTGCCCATCAGCCCGGCGCGCTTGGCGACGCCGATCAGGGTGCCGGAGTTGTCGAACAGGTCGACGAACAGGAAGGCGAAGATCACGCTCACCAGGCCGATGTCCAGGGCGCCCTTGATGTCCAGTTGCAGGAAGGTCGGGGCCAGGGACGGCGGCATCGACATCACGCCGCCGAACGCAGTGAAGCCCATCAGGATCGAAGCGATGGTGACCGCCAGGATGCCGATCAGCACTGCGCCGCGTACTTTCAAGGCTTCGAGGGCAACGATCAGGACAAAGCCGAGGGTCGCGAGGATCGGCGCCGGTTTTTTCAAGTCGCCGAGGCCGACCAAGGTCGCCGGGTTTTTCACCACGATGCCGGCGTTATTCAGGGCGATCAGCGCCAGGAACAGGCCGATACCGGCAGCAATGGCCGACCGCAGGGGCAGCGGGATGCTGTTGATGATCCATTCGCGGATGCGAAAGATCGATAGCATGAAGAACAGCACCGCGGAAATGAACACCGCACCCAGCGCCACTTGCCAGGTGTGGCCCATGTGCAGGACCACGGTGTAGGTGAAGAAGGCGTTCAGGCCCATGCCGGGTGCGAGGGCGATCGGGTAGTTGGCGATCAGGCCCATGACCGTGGAGCCGATGGCCGCCGCCAGGCAGGTGGCGACGAACACCGCGCCCTTGTCCATGCCGGTTTCGCCGAGGATGCTCGGGTTGACGAACAGGATGTAGGCCATGGCCAGGAACGTCGTGACACCCGCCAGGATCTCGGTCCGCACGTTGGTGTTATGTGCCTTGAGTTGAAACAGCCTTTCCAGCATGTCTGCTCCCCGTGGCGCGCCCGGCGCCGTAAATGTATCGACCTCAACAGCAAAGCACAGGTCGCCAGCGGCGCCCGGGAAATTTCTGCCGGTCGGAAAAAGCCGCGCATCATACCAGCAGCGTAGCGTTGTGGCTGCGATCGTCGTCGAAGTTTTGCCAACGCGCCAAGTGGGCCATACTGCGCTCGGTTCCGGGAGGTCTCTATGTATTGCATGAATAAAATGCGGCTGGCGGCGGTGGGCTGCATGCTGGGCTGGTGGTTGTTTGGCCAGACCGCCAATGCCGCGTCGGCGCCGCCCTTGAGCGAGGTCAAGGTGCTCAAGGTCGAGTCACCGGCCTGTGGTTTCGAAGATATTGTCCCGGGGCAGGCGCAGACGCGTTGCGATCACCGCGGCCCGAATATCAAGGTCTACGTGCTGGAGGTCGGTTATGGCCGCCAGCCCCATGTCACCCTGGACGGCTTTGAAGTCGACGGCACCCGCTCGCCCGTGTGTGCGTACAGTAATGGCAACCTTAACGACTGCTCCGTACGGACCAAAGTCGTCGGCTATTTGTATGTCTTCGACCTGAAGGGCAAGCAGGAAGGCACCTTCAGCTTCAGCAACATCTCGATCAACGCACCGGGCAACCGGATGTCGACCCAGCTGAACATCAAATAACCGCTGGCCCCCGTAGCAGCTGTCGAGCGAAGCGAGGCTGCGATCTTTTCCCAGACGCTTGAATCTCAAGCGCCTATCAAAAGATCGCAGGCTTCGGCAGCTCCTACACTACAGGCATCACCCAGCGGAGAGCGTCCATGATTCCAGGAACCAAGATCCCCCGAGCCTTGATAGCCGTCGCCGAGGGTGTCGACGACTTGCAGACGGTCACCTTGATCGACGTGTTGCGTCGAGCGCAGATCGAAACCGTGGTGGCGAGCATCGAAGGGCGGCGGATGCTCACCTGCGCCCGCGGCACGCGCCTGACGGCTGATGGCATGCTGGTGGACGTGCTTGTGCAGGACTTCGATCTGGTCGTCCTGCCGGGCGGCATCATCGGCGCCCAACACCTGGCCGCCCATCAGCCGCTGCAACAACTGATCAAGGACCAGGCCGCCGCCGGACGTTTCTTCGCCGCCATCGCCGAAACCCCGGCCCTGGCGCTACAGACGTTCGGCGTTTTGCGCCAGCGGCGCATGACCTGCCTGCCCGCCGTGAGCCAGCAGTTGTCCGGATGCAGCTTTGTCGATCAACCCGTGGTGGTGGATGGCAACTGCATCACGGCCCAGGGGTCGGCCGCCGCCCTGGCGTTTGCCTTGATGCTGGTGGAACAACTCAGCGGCAAGGGCGTGCGGAGTGTGGTGGCGGCGGAGTTGCTGGCCTGACATTCTTCAGCGGGCACGCGCCTGTGGCGAGGGAGCTGTTCCCGTCAACTTCAATGCAATCTGACCTACCGCTATCGCGAGCCGGCTCGTTCCCACCGGGATTTATGGTGGATGCAGGATCTATGGGCACTCGAGAACCAATGTGGGAGCGAGCCTGCTCGCGATGGCGTCAGCGCATTGAACTTCAGTGCGCGCGGACTCACTGAAGGCGCTGGCTTCCAACGTCAATCATTTGCCTTGAACGCTTCGCCTCACCCTGAAGTCGTACCCCTTATGACGGCGGTTTCCCAAAACGCCGCAAGTACGACCAACCGTGAGGTGTTCCATGAGTGCGACCCTGTCCGAAACGACGCCGGCGTCCTTCGTCCGTCATCCGATCCGCCTGACACTCAATGGCCAGGTGCGTGAGTTGCAAGTGCTGGCCTGGACCACGTTGCTGGACCTGCTGCGTGAACAACTGGACCTGGTGGGCAGCAAGAAAGGCTGCGACCACGGCCAGTGCGGCGCCTGTACGGTGCTGCGCGATGGCAAGCGGATCAATGCCTGCCTGACCCTGGCGGTGATGTGCGACGGCGCCGAATTGATCACCATCGAAGGCCTGGCCGGTGATGACGCATTGCATCCCATGCAGCAGGCCCAACTGTTCATGCAACAAGGCCCTCAAGCCCTGCCCACCTTCTCCCGCCCACCTCGCGACTGGAACAACGAAGACGTGTCCTTCAACCTCGCGCGCCGTTTGGCGCCCAAGGTGCGGTGGCCGACGGAAATAGACCTGGAGTCACGCACCGGGCCCTGAAGATGCGCCTTAACACGAAAAGAAATCACGTAGCGCCGCCCGGTTTTTCTAAGTCCGACAGGCTGCTAGGTCTTCGCTTCATCCACCGGTTCGTGCATCCGGTCACGGTTGGCCAGGGTTGGGAACAGTTTGATCCAGACCCCGGTCACCAGCAGCGTGCCGATGCCGCCCATGACCACCGCTGGCACCGTGCCGAACCAGTGGGCGGTGAGGCCGGATTCGAACTCGCCCAACTGGTTCGAGGCGCCGATGAACAACCCGTTCACCGCGCTGACCCGGCCGCGCATTTCATCCGGTGTTTGCAGTTGTACGAAGGAGGCGCGGATCACCATGCTGATCATGTCCGCCGCGCCCAGCACCACCAGCACCGCCAGGGAAAACCAGAACGAGGTGGAGAGGCCGAACGCAATGGTGGCGACGCCGAACACGCCCACCGCCGTGAACATCACCCGGCCGACCTTGCGCTCCACGGCAAACCGCGCCAGCCACAGCGACATCAGCAAGGCCCCGACCGCCGGCGCCGACCGCAACAGCCCCAGGCCCCAGGGGCCGGTGAGCAGGATGTCCTTGGCAAATACCGGTAGCAGCGCCGTCGCGCCGCCGAGCAGCACCGCGAACAGGTCCAGGGAGATCGCCCCGAGAATGTCCGGGCGACTGCGAATGAAGCGAATCCCGGCCAGCAACGAATCCAGCGTCGCCTTGCCTTTGTTCAGCGGCGTCTGCCGGGCGGGCAGGTTGAGCATCAGGCCGCAGGCGATGAGGTAAAGCAGCACCGTCGGCCCGTAGACCCAGACACTGCCAAAGGCGTAGAGCAAGCCGCCGAGCGCCGGAGCGACGATGGTGGCCGACTGCTGGGCCGATTGCGCGGCGGCCACGGCCCGGGGAAACAGCCCCGCCGGCACGATGCTCGGCAGCAGCGCCTGGGTGGTCGGCATCTCGAAGGAGCGGGCGGCCCCCAACAGGAACGCGAGGATGAAGATCATCTCCCGCGTGACATGGTCGGTAGCGCTGCCAATCACCAGCGCCAGGGCAATCATCGCCTGCAATGACTGACAGATGGCCGCCACCTTGCGGCGGTCATAGCGGTCGGCCACATGCCCAGTGTGGAGCATGAACAGCACACGCGGGGCAAACTCCACCAACCCCACCAGGCCGAGGTCCAGGACGTTGCCGGTCAGCTGATAGAGGTTCCAACCGATAGCCACGGTGAGCATCTGGAAGCCGCTGGCGGTGAATATCCGGGCCAGCCAGAAGGCGATGAAGGGACGATGGTGGCGGAGCAGCAGCGGCGCTTGGCTGGGCATCTATGATGGGTCCGGTGATGAAGGCATCGAGATTATCACCGAGCTGTAACTGGAAGTTGCGGTGGTGGAGAAATAGTTAGCCAAGCATCGATATTCCACGGCGCACCGTTTTTTTTGTGGCGGGGGGATTTATCGGTGGGAGCAAGGCTTGCTCCCGCACAGACTTGCTTCCACACATCCCCTCGCTGCAGCCAGCACTGAGACAACCTGTCACGCGACAAACGACCACGCCGTTCATCGACGAGAATGCGGCTACTCTTTGAGCATTGCTTGACCCAGATCAATACCTTTCGAGGCGTTGGACTGGCGGCCATCCGGCCATAGTCCTGCGTTGTGACGGTTATAAAAAGAACGATTTGAAAAGCATCGCGCTCCATATCCCTGGAGGCTGGTGCAAGCCCCGCCCGCAGCCGGTTTTACCTGACAGAGGAAGACTTATGTTCGGTTTGGAGGCGCTCGATCTCGCCCGAATCCAGTTCGCGTTCACCATCTCGTTCCACATCCTGTTCCCGGCCATCACCATTGGCCTGGCGAGTTACCTGGCGGTACTCGAAGGCTTGTGGCTCAAGACCCGCGATGACACCTACCGCGACCTGTACCACTTCTGGTCGAAGATATTTGCCGTCAACTTCGGCATGGGTGTGGTGTCCGGGTTGGTCATGGCCTATCAGTTCGGGACCAACTGGAGCCGTTTCTCGGACTTCGCCGGAGCGGTGACCGGGCCGTTGCTGACTTACGAGGTGCTCACGGCGTTTTTCCTCGAGGCGGGTTTCCTGGGCGTGATGCTGTTCGGCTGGAACCGCGTCGGCCGCGGCCTGCATTTCTTTTCCACGGTCATGGTGGCGATCGGCACCCTGATCTCGACCTTCTGGATCCTGTCCTCCAACAGCTGGATGCAGACCCCCCAGGGTTACGAAATCATCGACGGCCGGGTGATCCCGGTGGATTGGCTGGCGGTGGTGTTCAACCCCTCGTTCCCTTATCGATTGCTGCACATGTCCACCGCAGCGTTTGTTGCCACGGCGTTCTTCGTCGGCTCGTCGGCGGCTTGGCATTTGCTGCGCGGTCGCGATAACCCAGCCATCCGCCGGATGCTGTCGATGGCGATGTGGATGGCGTTGCTGGTGGCGCCGATACAGGCGGTCATCGGCGACTTCCATGGCCTGAACACCCTCAAGCATCAACCGGCGAAAATCGCCGCCATCGAGGGCCACTGGGAAAACGTCGGCAATGAACCGACCCCGCTGATTCTGTTCGGCTGGCCCGACATGCAGTCCGAGAAGACCCGGTTCGCCGTGGAAGTCCCGTATCTGGGCAGCCTGATCCTGACCCATAGCCTGGACAAGCAGGTGCCGGCCCTCAAGGAGTTCGCGCCTGAGGACCGACCGAATTCGACCATCGTGTTCTGGTCGTTCCGGGTCATGGTCGGCCTTGGGTTGCTGATGATTTTCACCGGCCTGTGCAGCCTGTGGCTGCGCCGCAACGATCGGATCTATCAGTCCCGGCCGTTCCTCTACATGGTGTTGTGGATGGGGCCGTCCGGCCTGGTCGCGATCCTGGCCGGCTGGTTTACCACGGAGATCGGCCGCCAGCCGTGGGTGGTCTATGGCTTGATGCGTACGGCCGATGCTTCGTCCGGCCACAGCTTTGTCCAGATGAGCATTACCCTGGTGTTGTTCGTCGTGGTGTATTTCGCGCTGTTTGGCGCCGGGCTGAGCTACATGATGCGTCTGGTGCGCAAAGGGCCGCAGGCCCACGAAGCCGAGCCGAGCGATGGTGGCCCGGGCCAGAAACGTACGCCGGCCCGGCCATTGTCGGCCGCCGATGGCGTCGACGACATGGACCATAACGAACGCTCGAACAAGGGGAATTGAATCATGGGTATTGATCTTCCGCTGATCTGGGCCGTGGTCATCATCTTCGGCATCATGATGTACGTGGTCATGGACGGCTTTGACTTGGGGATCGGCATTCTCTTCCCCTTCGTCAAGGGCGAACGCGACCGCGACGTGATGATGAACACCGTGGCACCGGTCTGGGACGGTAACGAAACCTGGCTGGTGCTGGGCGGTGCCGGGCTGTTCGGGGCGTTTCCACTGGCTTATTCGGTGGTGCTTTCGGCGCTGTACCTGCCGCTGATCCTGATGCTCATCGGCTTGATCTTCCGCGGCGTGGCTTTCGAATTCCGCTTCAAGGCCAAGGCTGAGAAGCGCCACCTCTGGGACAAGGCATTCATTGGCGGTTCGCTGACGGCCACCTTCTTCCAGGGGGTGGCGCTGGGGGCGTTCATCGACGGCTTCGAGGTGGTCAATCGCCAGTTCGCCGGCGGCTCCCTGGACTGGTTCACGCCATTCACGATGTTCTGTGGCCTGGCGTTGATCGCGGCCTACGCGTTGCTCGGCTGCACCTGGCTGATCATGAAGACCGAGGGCAAGTTGCAAGAGCAGATGCATGACCTGGCCCGGCCGCTGGCGTTCGTGGTGCTGGCGGTGATTGGTATCGTCAGTATCTGGACACCGCTGGCCCATGCGGACATCGCGGCACGCTGGTTCACCCTGCCGAACCTGTTCTGGTTCCTGCCGGTGCCGATCCTGGTGCTGGTGACCATGTACGGATTGTTCCGCGCAGTGGCGCGCAACGCCAACTACACGCCCTTCATCCTGACCTTGGTGCTGATCTTCCTCGGCTACAGTGGCTTGGGCATCAGCCTGTGGCCGAACATCGTGCCGCCGTCCATCTCGATCTGGGACGCCTCGTCACCGCCCCAGAGCCAGGGCTTCATGTTGGTCGGCACGCTGTTCATCATTCCGTTGATCCTGGTGTACACCTTCTGGAGCTACTACGTGTTCCGCGGCAAGGTGACCCATGACGACGGTTACCATTGAGGACGTTGAGCATGGCCAAACCTGATTTGAAAGACATCGAGGCCGCCGAACGCAAGCCACTCTGGCAGCGGCTCGGCTGGCTGGCGCTGATCTGGGCCAGCAGTGTGCTGGCGCTGTTCATCGTTGCCAGCTTGATGCGGATGTTCATGAATGCCGCGGGCTTGACCACTCACTGATTCCCCTGGGGGAGCCGAGGTGCTTGTCCCACAGACGATTTATTTGCGGGCTTTGAGGATCACGAATTTCGGCGTGGCGGCCACTTGCTCGACACCGCGGAACAACCGCGCCAGTTTGCTGTGGTAACCCAGGTGCCGGTTGCCGACGATGTACAGCGCGCCGCCGACCACCAGCGCTTCGCGAGCCTGCTGGAACATCCGCCAGGCGAGGAAATCGCCCACCACTTGCTGCTGGTGGAAGGGCGGATTGCACAGCACCACGTCCAGTGACTGCGCCTCTTGCCCGGCCAGGCCATCACCGGCCCGAAGGGTCACTTCGCGTTCGCCCAGGGCCGCACGCCAATTCTCGGCGGCCGATTGCACGGCCATATACGACTCGTCCACCAGGGTGTAATGGGCCTCGGGGTTTTGCAGGGCACTGGCGATGGCCAGCACGCCGTTGCCGCACCCCAGGTCCGCGACCCGGGCCGTCCCGAGGTTTTTCGGCAGATGTGGCAGGAACGCGCGGGTGCCAATGTCCAGGCCTTCGCGGCAGAATACATTGGCGTGGTTGAGCAGCTCGATCTTTGGCTCGTCCAGCCAGTAACGCGTGGGGTAGGGCGATACGATTGGCGCACTGCCTTGTGAAGAACCAGGTTGTGGCGTAGCAATCAACAGCCGCGCTTTTTTCACCGCCAGGGAGGCCTGCACCGGGCCGATATACCGCTCCAACAAATCGCCAGCGGCCCGGGGCAGGTGCTTGATCATGGCCCCGGCGATCACTTGGGCGCCTGGCGCGAGTTGGCCTTGCAGGCGAATCAGCTGTTCCTCCAGCAAGGCCAGGGTTTTCGGTACTTTGACCAACACGCGATCAAACGGGCCGGTCAGCGGCTCGCTGGCAGGTAGCGTCGGCACCGCATCGAAGGGGCGGCCGTTGCGCACCAGGTTTTTCTCCAGCGCCTGTAATGCCAGGAAGGAGTCACCGCTGCTGGTCACCAGGACGTTGCCCGCCAGGCTGGCCGCCAGGGCGCCGAAGCCGTCATTGAGCACCAGGACCCGAGTCTGTGCCCTCGGCTGTTGTTCGGCCAGGTACGCGAGCAGGTATTCATCGGCCGCATCGAAGGCTTGCAGCGGTTCGTTCTGCTGTTCGGGTTGGCGGATCAGGTCGAGTTGGGCGAAGGGGCTGTCGAGCAGGGGCATGGCTGGGGACTCTGGAGATCAACGAATGTCCCGCTGCCTGGAGATAGGTGTCTGGGCGGGACCGCCTGAATGAACTGCGTCGCGTGCAGGCAGCGACATCATTCAAGAGGCGCCGTAAATGGTACGTTCTTTTGTTGCACATTACTCGCGGGTTTTTCAGCCCGGGGTTGTCCCTCCATTGTTCAGATCACATGGATCTGGGCGGCTTTTGCCACCGCTGAAATTTTATTGCTGACGTTCAGCTTTCGCATGCAACTGCACACATGGAAATTCACGGTCCGTTCGGAAAGACAGAGAATTCTGCCCACTTCCGACGCCGTCTTGCCTTCGGCAGACCACCTCAATACCTCGATCTCTCTGGGTGACAGGTGGCATTTGGGTTTGTCTGCGAGGACGTCAGACAATTTTTTACTGGCGAGTACATGCAGCCTTTGACTGGCGAAGATGGCGTAGCCAAGATTTGCATAGTGCTCCTCGATATCAATGGGGCAATGAGTTCGTGCCAGGCTGAACAGGCTGGACTGTGCCCCTTGTTCATCATGTACGGCTTGGGTCCAACCATACTTGAGTCCTTGTCGATTAAGTTCTCTCCACAACTTCGGAGCCTGAGCGAAAACAGTCTCATTCCATAAGATGGGGAGCGGTGATTGATTGCAATGTGCTACTAGTGGGTCGTTCGACGCATAACCGTTTTGTTCATAAAGCCGGTCCCATCCATAAGGGTAGTTATTCAGGTTCACCTTACCGGTGTGCTTGTCGGGGCTTCCTAGATAGGCTGTAAATGCGCAATATTCAAACCCTTGATTGTTAAAGAAATTCAGGGCCAGACGATAGGCCGTTTGCAGGTCTTTTTCGCAGGATAGTTTCTTCAATAACAAGTCCTTCCACTTGTCCATCGTTCTCTCCTGGGGTGATTCGTCCATGCGGATCCAATCCATGATGCGAGATTTTAGTGTAGGACTATTCTTGATTTGTAGTGGCTTTTTTTAGTCTGTTTGTATCTTGAAATGTTTAAGAGATTAAACGTTTAAGCTGAATATGTTTACAGTTTCTTTTGTTTTGTATAAGTTGGGTGAAAGATTTTGTTGGTTGGACGCAGCTAGTTGCTACAGTGCCATTGCTCGTCATCGGTGGTGAAGACGCTCGCTTTGCGGGACACTGCAAGTCTTGTCCCATTGGAGTGACTCATGACCGATAGCGCAGAGAAGTTCACCCGCCAAACCCTGCTAGATGTCCAGCCGTTGACGGCTCATTTGTTTACTTTGCGTACGACCCGGGATCGCGGCTTTCGCTTTCGGGCCGGTCAGTTTGCCCGGCTGGGGGTCGTCAAGGCGGACGGGACCACTGTCTGGCGGGCGTATTCCATGGTGTCTTCGCCGTTCGACGAGTTCCTCGAGTTCTTTTCCATCGTTGTTCCCGATGGCGAGTTCACCAGTGAGCTCAGCCGCCTACAGCCGGGTGACGAACTGTTGGTGGATCGCCAGGCTTTCGGCTATCTGACGCTGGATCGCTTTGTCGACGGTCGGGATTTGTGGCTGTTGTCTACAGGGACGGGGGTGGCGCCGTTTCTTTCTATCCTCCAGGATTTTGAGGCCTGGGAAAAATTCGAGCGGATCATCCTGGTGTACAGCGTGCGTGAGGCGCGGGAGCTGGCGTATCAGGCGCTGATCAAGGAACTACCCCTGCGCGACTACCTGGCCGAGTACGCTCATAAGTTTCGTTTCATTGCGACCGTCACCCGTGAGCAGCATCCGGGGGCACTCAGTGGGCGGATCACCGCGCTGATCGAAAATGGCGAGCTGGAGCGGGCGGTCGGCGTAGCGCTGACGCCGGAGCATTCGCGAGTGATGCTGTGCGGCAATCCGCAAATGATCGATGACACGCGCAAGCTGCTCAAAGCCAGGGAGCTGCAACTGAGCCTGACCCGTCGGCCGGGCCAGGTGGCGGTGGAAAACTACTGGTAGGAAAGGAAGGGCTACCCCATGCATGTAGGCGCTGTGTAGGAACTGTGTAGGAGCTGTCGAGTGCAACGAGGCTGCGATCTTTCCCCTCGCGCTTGAATCTCAAGCGAAAGACCAAGCGAAAGATCAAGATCAAAAGATCGCAGCCTGCGGCAGCTCCTACCCCCCGGCAGGAGCAAGCTCCCTCGCCACAGGTTTCATCGATGGAGAGAGGTTCAGGGGCGCTCGTTCTGGGCCTTGAGCAGGTCGCGAATCTCACTCAGCAGCAACTCTTCCTTGGTCGGAACAGGAGGCGCGCTGGGGGCTACGGCTTCTTCGCGCTTGAGGCGGTTGATCGCCTTGACGCCCATGAAAATGGCGAACGCCACGATGATGAAGTCGATGCTGCTCTGGATGAACTTACCGTAGGCCAGTACCACGGCAGGCGCATCACCCTGGGCGGCCTTGAGGATGATGGCCAGGTCACTGAAGTCCACCCCACCAATCAGCAGGCCAATGGGAGGCATGACTACGTCGCCAACGAATGACGAAACGATTTTGCCGAAAGCGGCACCAATGATGATCCCGACGGCCATGTCGACGACATTGCCTTTGACCGCGAAGGCCTTGAATTCGCTTAGCACGCCCATGAGCTATTCCTTGTAACAAATGAAAGATGAGTGGCAGTGTAAATCAGCCCAACGAGTCCTGCTCGAAACGCCTGCTTACAAAGCTTCAGCTATCGACCTGGTCCCGGGTGAAAAGTTTTCAAAGTGCCATCAATCGCGCGTGATACGCGGTTTCAGCCTGGCACCCCACAACGTTTTTTCTATCGATGCGGTACGGCATTTCTATTTAGATTTTCCTTTTTCGAGCACTAGCCTCTGGATGGCGCACATGGATGCGCTCTATAACATCAGAGGAACACCCTATGAACACTTCCCTTGGCCACGGGGCTTATTCCCATCGCCGCGCTTTTTTTGTGCTGAGCGCGAGCCTTTTGTCCTTGTCTGTCAGCGCGGCCACCCTGACCCGGGACAACGGTGCGGCTGTCGGCGACAACCAGAACTCGCAAACGGCAGGCCCCAACGGCCCGACCTTATTGCAAGATGTGCAGTTGATCCAGAAGCTCCAGCGCTTTGACCGTGAACGCATCCCCGAGCGCGTGGTGCATGCCCGTGGGGCCGGCGCCCATGGCACCTTCACGGTTTCCGATGGTCTCAGCGACTTGACCAAGGCCAAGGTCTTTGCCGCAGGCCAGGTTACGCCGGTGTTCGTGCGTTTTTCCGCCGTGGTGCACGGTAATCATTCGCCGGAAACCCTGCGTGACCCCCGTGGTTTCGCCACGAAGTTCTACACCGCCGACGGTAATTGGGATTTGGTGGGTAACAACTTCCCGACCTTCTTTATCCGTGATGCCATCAAGTTTCCGGACATGGTCCACGCTTTCAAACCCGACCCGCGGACTAACCTGGACGATGATTCACGCCGTTTTGATTTTTTCTCCCATGTTCCAGAGTCGACCCGCACCCTGACCGAGTTGTATTCCAACTCCGGGACGCCGGCCAGTTACCGTGAAATGGACGGTAACGGTGTACATGCTTACAAACTGGTTAACACCAAGGGTGAAGTTCACTACGTCAAGTTTCATTGGAAAAGTTTACAGGGCTTGAAAAATCTCGATCCGAAAGAAGTTATGAAAGTTCAGGGTCGAGATTACAGCCATATGACCAATGATCTGGTAGCTCATATTAATAAGGGCGACTTCCCGAAGTGGGACTTGTACGTCCAGGTCCTCAATCCACAGGACCTTGCCAAGTTTGATTTCGACCCACTGGACGCGACTAAGATCTGGCCGGGTGTGCCTGAGCGAAAAGTCGGGCAAATGGTCTTGAACCGCAATCCGGCGAATGTCTTCCAGGAAACCGAGCAGGTGGCCATGGCGCCGGCCAATCTTGTACCGGGTATCGAACCTTCCGAGGATCGTTTGCTCCAGGGGCGAGTATTTTCCTACGCCGACACGCAGATGTACCGGCTAGGTGCCAATGCCCTGCAACTGCCGATCAATGCCCCCAAGGCGGCGGTGAACAACGGTAACCAGGACGGCGCGATGAACCCTGGCAGCACCAGCACCGGGGTGAATTATCAGCCGAGCCGCCTGATGCCACGCGAAGAACCGCAACAGGCACGCTACAGCCAGGCCGCGCTGACCGGCAGTACTCAGCAGGCGAAGATCCAGCGTGAGCAGAACTTCAAGCAGGCCGGTGATTTGTATCGTTCGTTCAGCAAGCAAGAGCGTGATGACCTGATAGACAGCTTCGGCGGCTCTTTGGCGACCACCGATGACGAGAGCAAGCACATCATCCTGTCGTTCCTCTACAAGGCTGACCCTGAGTACGGCACTGGCGTGGCCCGTGTCGCCAAAGGTGACCTGGCCCGGGTCAAGGCCCTGGCGGAAAAACTGACTGACTGATCCATAGCCAGGCAGGTACATGACCTGTGGGAGCAAAGCGTGCCCGCGAAGCTGGCGCTGGGGCCTGAAACCAGACCGAGTCGTCTGCATCGCGGGCAAGCCTTGCTCCCGCAACCATGCCTCCACAATCATCTGCCAGAAGAGACGTCATGATGGGTAGATTCATTTTATCGATGCTTGCGACCTGGTCACTGAGCGTAGTGGCCGATCAGCCAATACCCACCGAACCGGCGGCCGTACAAGAACAGTTGCAAAACTATTACTTCGATGCCGCTCGCCGCGGCGATGTACCGATGATCGAGACCTTTATCGAGGCCGGTTATTCGCTCGATACTCGGGATGAGAAAGGCTACACCGCGTTGATTCTGGCGGCCTATCACGGCCACAGCCCGGCGGTGGAGCGGCTGCTCGCTGCCGGTGCCGATGCCTGTGCCCAGGACAAACGTGGTAACACAGCGCTGATGGGCGCGATTTTCAAGGGCGAAGTGCAGATTGCGCGTCGTTTGTTGTCCACCGATTGCAGCCCGGACCAACGCAACGGTGCCGGGCAGACTGCGGCGATGTACGCCGGTCTGTTCAAGCGTGCCGAGTTGCTCGATGCCTTGGAGGCCAAGGGCGCCGATCTTCAGGCCCAGGACCCGTTGGGCAACACGGCAGTGGATCTGGCCAGGGGTGAAATTAGAATGCCGGTCCCTCGCTAGTGGCCTGTGTGGCCAGTTCTGTCAGCCCAACTTCGGCGCCACAAGCCCATACCCTGCGTTGCTGTTACTCGCCATAGCGAGCTATAAACTTCTGGCATCCGAATTTGAGCTAACGAACTGGCCGTACAGGCCACCGACTGGGCTATCATCGCGGTTTTTCTCCGGAGTTCAGATGGCCAAGGCAAAGCGCATGTACGGCTGCACCGAGTGCGGCTCGACCTTTCCCAAATGGGCCGGCCAGTGCGGCGAATGCGGGGCCTGGAACACCCTGACTGAAACCATGGTGGAAAGCGGCGGTGCGGCGGCACCCACCGGTCGCACGGGCTGGGCCGGTCAGCAGGCGCAGATCAAGACCCTGGCCGAAGTCAGCGTCGAAGAAATCCCGCGGTTCTCCACCGCATCCGGTGAACTGGACCGCGTGCTGGGCGGCGGTCTGGTGGACGGTTCGGTGGTGCTGATCGGCGGCGATCCGGGCATCGGCAAATCCACCATCTTGTTGCAAACCTTGTGTAACCTCGCCACCCGCATGCCGGCGCTGTACGTCACTGGCGAAGAATCCCAGCAGCAGGTCGCCATGCGCGCCCGGCGCCTGGGCTTGCCCCAGGACCAGTTGCGGGTCATGACCGAGACCTGCATCGAGACCATCATTGCCACGGCGCGCCTGGAAAAACCCAAGGTGATGGTGATCGACTCGATTCAGACCATCTTCACCGAACAGCTGCAATCGGCCCCGGGCGGCGTGTCCCAGGTGCGCGAAAGTGCGGCGTTGTTGGTGCGCTACGCCAAGCAGAGCGGCACGGCGATTTTCCTGGTGGGCCACGTGACCAAGGAGGGCGCACTGGCAGGGCCTCGGGTGCTGGAGCACATGGTCGATACCGTGTTGTATTTCGAAGGCGAATCCGACGGACGCCTGCGTTTGTTGCGGGCGGTGAAGAACCGCTTTGGCGCTGTCAACGAACTGGGTGTGTTCGGTATGACCGACAGAGGCCTGAAAGAAGTCTCAAACCCTTCGGCGATCTTTCTGACGCGTGCCCAGGAAGAAGTCCCTGGCAGTGTGGTCATGGCTACGTGGGAAGGCACCCGGCCGATGTTGGTCGAAGTGCAAGCGCTGGTGGACGACAGCCACCTGGCGAACCCGCGCCGGGTCACCCTGGGCCTGGATCAGAATCGGCTGGCCATGTTGCTGGCGGTGTTGCATCGACACGGCGGAATCCCGACTCACGACCAGGACGTTTTCCTCAACGTCGTGGGCGGGGTCAAGGTGCTGGAAACCGCCTCCGACCTGGCGTTGATGGCGGCGGTTATGTCCAGTCTGCGCAACCGGCCGCTGCCCCACGACCTGTTGGTGTTCGGCGAAGTAGGGTTGTCGGGCGAGGTGCGGCCGGTGCCCAGTGGCCAGGAGCGGCTCAAGGAAGCGGCCAAGCACGGCTTCAAACGCGCCATCGTGCCCAAGGGTAACGCGCCGAAGGAAGCTCCGGCGGGGTTGCAGATCATTGCCGTGACGCGTCTGGAACAGGCGTTGGATGCGTTGTTTGAATAGCACTGGCAATTGTGGAAGGAATGTACGTGGGGGCAAAGCTTGCTCGCGATGCAGGCGACGCGATTTTGAAGGACCGCATCGCAGCCATCGCCGGCAAGCCTTGCTCCCACATGGATCCCCGCGCCAAGGGAGCGGGGTCGCTCAAATCTGGATCAACGCCGCCAACTCCCGTTCCAGTTCATCATGGTCGGCCAGGTTCAGCTCCACCAGCCGGCGCAGATGTGCGATGGAATCCAGGTCGATATGCTCGCAGACGAAACCCAGGTGACCGTGATCGTCGTGGGTCAGGCGCACTTCCATCCTCACTTCCACCTCATTGCTCAGGTGAATGTCGGCGATGAAGGGCTTTTCGGGATTGCCCAGCCAAGGCTCGGGTTTTTTGATCAGCAGTCCCTTGAGGGACAGGTCCAGCAGTTCAACCGGCCATTTGAATGGAGCCTGGATCAGCTCGGTCCTGGCATGGAATTCGATTCGTACGAAGCGGCGGCGATCGCTCATTACGCATTCCCTCTGAAGATTCATTGACTATAGACCCAACTGACGGGGCATCGTCACCGTTCGGCCGCTGACAAACGACTGTCGAGTATGGCCTTTGCCCGGGTTGGCGCTAAACTCCAGCGGCTATCTTTCTTGTCACCCTGACTGGAATATGAAAGTGAAAAACAATAATAGCCTGCTGCGCCATCTGCCCTGGCTCCTGCTGGCCGTCCTAGGCGCGTGCGCCCTGGGCGTCGTGGCCTTGCGCCGCGGCGAACCCATCAACGCCCTCTGGATCGTCGTCGCGGCCGTGGCCATCTACCTGGTCGCCTACCGCTACTACAGCCTCTTCATCGCCAATAACGTGATGCAACTCGATG